>JANNYC010000181.1:0-27005 GCA_031409895.1 Planctomycetota bacterium | reverse complement strand
AATATCCCCATCCACTGGTGGCGTCACGTCGAATTCGTCGACATCCGAGATGGTGATGCTCAGGACTAGAGTCGTGAACGAAGTGTCGCTGCTCGTCGCGCGGATCGTGATCGAGTAGCTACCGGCGGCTTCGCGGTCGAGGGCTCCGGCGACGGTTACGATGCCGGTGCTTGAATCAATCGCGAATCGGCCGCCAGCTGTGTCGTCCAACGAGTATGCCACCGTGTCAGTCGTGTCAGCGTCGGTTGCATTGGCTGTCACGCCGACCGCAGTGCCAACCGCCGAATTTTCTGCAACGATGTCTGCCGCTGCGTCGATGTCAATGACGGCCGAGACGAATGCTTCGTTGACATTAGTCACATTGATCGTAAAGACTTGCGCCGAGAACGAGCCGTCCGCCGAGGTCGCCCGTACAGACACGGTATGGCTTGTCAAAGTTTCATAATCAAGCGCTCCAGCAACCGTCACGACGCCAGTCACTCCGTCGATGGCGAATCGGCCACTAGCGTTGTCATCCAGCGAATAAGCAATCGCGTTGGTCGTCGCGTCCGCGTCGCTCGCAAAGGCCGTCAGCCCAACCGCCGTTCCGACGCTTGCGTTTTCTGCAACGTCATTCGTCGCGACGTTCGTATCCGTCACCGCACCCACGCTGAATTCGTCGATGTCATTGATCGTGATGTTAAACGATTGCGTTTGCGTTGAGCCGTCGCTCGAAGCCGCCTGCACGGTGATTGAACGGACTGCGCCGAGCGGTTCACGATCAATCGCCGCAGCGGTCCTGACCACACCTGTATTGACGTCGATCTGGAACAGTCCGCCGGGGTTACTAGTCAGCGTGTAAGTGATCGAGTTGTTCGTCGCGTCGAGGTCAAAGGCGTTGGCCGTCAAGCCGACCGTGGTCCCGATGGTCACATTTTCATCGATTTGATTAACGGCGGCGTCCGTGTCGGTCGGCACCGATACGTCGAACTCATCGAGGTCATTGATCGTGATATTAAACACTTGGCTCTGTACGGAACCATCGCTTGAAGCAGCCTGCACCGTGATCGAGCGGCTGGCGCCATGCGTTTCGCGGTCAATTGCCGATGCCGTCGTGACGACTCCTGTATTAGGATCGACCTGGAACAGTCCGTCTGGGTTACTAGTCAGCGTGTAAGTGATCGTGTTGTTGGTCGCGTCGAGGTCTTGGCCAAAAGCCGTGATCCCAACCACCGCGCCAATGGTTGCGTTCTCGGCGACGCTGTTGGCCGAAGCATTGGTGTCGCTCACAGCGCCCACATCAAACTCGTCCACGTCGTTGAGATTGATCGTGAAGACCGTGCTGGCGAGCGAGCCGTCGGACGACGTTGCCCGAACCGTGACGTTGTGCGATGCGGCCGCCTCGCGGTTGAGCAACGTCCCGTCAGCGACTGTCACCATTCCCGTGTTGGCGTCGATTGCAAAGCGTCCACCGGCACTATCAAACAACGAGTAAATTACCGTATTGGTCGTTGCGTCGGCATCACTTGAATTCGCAGTCAGGCCAACCACTGTTCCGTTGGCCGCATTCTCGTTCAACGCATTCGCGGCTGCGTTAGAGTCTATTGGATTTGTGGCATCGAACTCGTCCACGTCGGCGATGTTGATCGTGAAAACTTGATCTGTGAACGATGCGTCGGCTGAGGTTGCTCGAACGGTAATGTTGCGAGAAGCGCCGTCCGTCTCGCGGTTGATCGCTCCGTTGACTGTGACCACCCCGGTGTTGGCATCGATCGTGAAGCGTCCGCCATCGTTGTTTTGCAGCGAATAGATGATCGTGTTCGTTGTCGCATCGGCATCGCTGGCTAAGGCGGTGATGTTTACGACCGTTCCATTGGCTGCATTTTCGGCCACCGAGTTCGCAGTCGCGTTGGAATCGGTCAACCCACCAGTGTCAAATTCATCGACATCGGTAATGGATACGCTGATGGCTTGCGAGTCGGTGTTAGTACCATCGGAGACTTGAACCGTAACTTCGTAGATGCCGTTCAGATCCGAGTCGGTGTGTGATTCACGGTTTCGACCGGAGACCAAAGTTATGACGCCGGTCGAGTTGTCGATCGCAAATAAGCTTGCATCGGCTCCGCCAGTAATTGAATAGGTTAAGGTCTGGGCCGGTAAGTCTCCGTCGGTGGCGGTGACGGTGGTAACGGCCGTCGAGTTTTCGGACACGTTAATACTGGCCGTTGTGCCGCCGCTGTTGCTAGTAATGACTGGCGTGTTGTCATTGACCGGCGTGATTGTGAAATTGAACGTGCCGGAAGAAGCCGTACCGGCGCCGTCATCAACACTGAACGAAAAGCTATCGCTACTTGTTTCGCTGCCGCTGTGATCGTAGGTGACTAGGCCACTGTTGATGTCAGCTTGAGTGAATGTATCGTTCGCTGCCAGCGCTGTCCCGTTACGGCGGAGGTTGCCATTGCTGGTTGCCGCCGTAATTGTATAGACAAGTTGATTTGCCGTGTTATCGATGTCGGATGTGAGCAATATCGTGTTGGTGATCGAATTGCCAATCGAGTTCTCGGAGACGGTTTTTCCACTGTTCGTCGTAAGGACTTGTTCATCATTAACGGCGGTAACCGAGACATCGACGACATCGGTTGCCGAGCTAAACGCGGTGACACCACCATTGATACTGGTGCTTACTTTCGTGTCAGCCGTACCGATCGTTTGATCCCAACCGCGTACCGTTAACGCTGCAGTCGAAGTTCCGTTGTAGTTCGAACCGGGTGCGAAGTATAAGCGTGTGTTGGCGTCGTTAGCTAGGAGCAAAGATGATGCGGAACTTACAGCCCCGACCGCAGTCCAGTTCGTTCCGTTATTGGTGGTGTAATACCAAGTTCCATTGGTTTCGAGACTAGCCGTGATTGCGATCCCTTTAACGGCACCGTTATCGACATCGCTAACACCACCGGTGAATGAGCTGATCAGCGAACCGACAACGCCAGATGGAACACCTGCGTCTTCGGCCACGGTGATACTCAGCACCGTATCCGCCAAGACGGGTGCATCATTGACTGGATTTACCGTGATTGTGACCGTGGCCACGTTTGAGTCCAGACTGCCATCGTTCGCCATGTAAGTGAACGTGTCCGTGCCGGCAAAGTTTGCGTTTGGCGTATATGTGAATGAGCCATCCGCGTTCATCGTCAGCGACCCATTGCTCGGCCCAGTCACCATGACCGTGTTCACCTGGATTAGCTGGCTGTCGATGTCTGAGTCGTTTTGCAGAACTCCGGATTGCGTGATGCCCTGCACCTGTGCGGCGGAAAGTGCGGTGTCATAGACTCGGACCTCGTCGATCTTGCCGCTAAAATACCTTGTCGCCGCGCTCGGCTTGCCGATCAGCATTGGGCCGCTCCACTGGGACCGGTCATTCTGAGTTCCGGTATCCGTTCCCTCCAAAACGCCATCGACGTAAAGTGAAGCGCTCAGGACACCACCGCCCAGATCGGTCACTGTCACAGCGACATGATGAAATTTGGTTGTATCCGTGAAGTTCGAGGCGGAGACGATATAGATAGCGTCCGCTCCATTCGCCGGCACGTCGTAACCTAGGAAGAACGCGATTTTGTCGTTCTGGTTGTACGTCCCGACTGTAAGGCTCATCTCCGATTCAGCCGGTGTGCCTGGTGCCGAACCGTAGCCATTGCCGCCGCCTTGGCCTCCCCAGAGAATGTGTTGCTGTCCGGAGGTTGTGGTCGTCTGGAACCAAGCGGACAGCGTGAAGTTGCTCGCGGTCTTCGCGACTGTGCTGTTTGTCGAGACGTAATCGCTTGTGCCATTAAACGACAGTCCGGCAGCGCCGATGTAGCCTGTCGTCCACACGGGGTCGGCGGCGTCCACCCCGGCCGTGCTGCCGAGCGTTCCGTTGTTGCCGAGTGAGCCGGAGTCGATCGCCGTCTGGCTTACCCCGCCGTCGTTGAGCTTCCACCAGTTCGCCAGATTACTAGTCACCGGCCCAACGGTCAGCGTCGAATCCTCATTGACCGAGTACGAATCATTCACCGCTGCCGGCGCGTCGTTGGTCGCGGCGATGTTGACCGTGGTGCTCCCGGTGACGGACAGGGCTCCGCCAGTCCCTTGAGCGCCGCTGTTGTTGTCGTTGAAGGCCCAGTTGAGCTGCGCAGTGGCTGGCGGTGTGTCGCTGCTGTTGCTGTAGACAATCTGCTGCATCACCGAATTGACCAGCGCGTTGGTGGCGTTGGCATTGAATGTCAACACGAGCGTTCCCGAACTGTTGATGGTGACCGTCCCGATGGTCGTGCCGCCAACGACCAGGCGGCCGCCTTGAGTCAGCGCGCTCAGTGTACCAGTCGCCGAGTAGACGTCCTGCGCACTGGCACCGCCGTTGCGGACCAGCGTGAGTGTCGCGCCGCTGAAATTGTTCAATGCCGAGAGTTCGGCATCGAAGATCGTCACATTCGAATCCAGAACTACCGCCGAGCCTCCTTCGATGAAGGCAGGGGTACCGTTAAGTGCCGTGAACACAGCCTGGTCGTTCGTTGCTGTGATGGTGACCGTAGTGCTGCCGGTCGCGGTCAATGCTCCGCCAGTCCCCTGGGCGCCGCTGTTGTTATCGTTAAACGTCCAGTTGATTTGGGCAGTAGTCGGCGGCGCGTCGCTGCTGTTGCTGTAAGCGATCTTCTGAATGACCGAGTTGACCAGCGCATTGGTGGCGTTGACGTTGAAGGTCAAGACCAGCGTTCCCGAACTGTTAGTCGTGACCGTGCCGACGGTGGTGCCGCCAACCACCAGGCTGCCGCCTTGAGTCAAGGCGGACAGAGTACCGGTGGCCGAGTAGACATCCTGCGAATTGGCTCCGCCGTTGCGGACCAGGGTCAACGTCGCACCGCTGAAATTGTTTAAGGCCGAGAGTTCGGCATCAAAGATCGTCACGTTCGAATCGAAGACGGCTGCCGAGCCACCTTCGGTATAGGTCGGAGTATCGTTGAGGCTGGTGAATACTGGCTGGTCGTTCGTGGCTGTGATGGTGACCGTCGTGCTGCCAGTCGCGGTCAATGCTCCGCCAGTCCCTTGAGCGCCGCTGTTGTTGTCGTTGAATGCCCAGTTGAGCTGCGCATTGGCTGGCGGTGTGTCGCTGCTGTTGCTGTAGACAATTTGCTGCATCGCCGAGTTGACCAGCGCATTGGTGGCGCTGGCGTTGAAGGTCAACACCAGCGTGCCCGAACTGTTAGTCGTGACCGTGCCGACGGTGGTGCCGCCAACCACCAGGCTGCCACCTTGAGTCAGCGCGCTCAGGGTACCAGTCGCCGAGTAGACGTCCTGCGCACTGGCTCCGCCGTTGCGGACCAGCGTGAGTGTCGCGCCGCTGAAATTGTTCAATGCCGAGAGTTCGGCATCGAAGATCGTCACATTCGAATCCAGAACAACCGCCGAGCCCCCTTCGATGAAGGCAGGGGTACCGTTAAGTGCCGTGAACGCAGCCTGGTCGTTAACGGCGTTAATTGTCAACGAAGCCGAATCTGTGGCCGTTGAAAATGCGTTTGATTCGCCATTGGCGGAAGTGCTGGCCGTGCTGCCGTTCGTGCCGCTGGTTCGATCCCACGCTCGGAAGGTAATGGCGTTCGTGATCGTACCGTTGTAGTTCGCGTTGGGTTGAAAATAAAGCCGCGAGTTGGCGTCCGCAGCGAGCAATTGCGCAGCCGATCCTGTGACTGCCCCTAAGGTATTCCAGTTCGATCCGCCGTTGATGGAGTAATGCCATGTACCGTTGCTCGTGTCGGCTACCGTGATCGCAATACCCAGTAACGCGCTGCCATCAAGGTCAGTCACATTGTCGACTTGTCCAGCGGGACTCGATAAATCAACCAACGCCGAGACAAGAGTTCCGACAGCTCCAACAGGCGCGCCAGCATCTTCGTTGATGGAAGTAAGGGTTGGACTCTTGGAAGTATCGAGAACGGGAGCGTGATTGAGCGGCAATAAGGCAATGGCATCGTATTCTTCGCCCGCTACGGTCAGCCCGATATCAGAACCTTGAGCCAGCAAAGTTGTAGTTCCGGAACTTGTGCCCGTCCCGGTTGCAGTGACGGTAAGTGTAAATACGTCGTATTGGGTTACGCTCAGGTTATTGGTACCGACTATGTCAGCGGCGCTTAGGGAGATCAGCAATTGACCAGCGCTTAGCGCTGTACCGCCCAGCGTTGTACTGGACTGAACGAGTTCCACGCCATAAATATCGCCTGCGAAACTAATTCCTGTGCTATCACCATCGATCAACTCGGAACTTGTGCCCGAAGTCGTGCCAGGTCCTACATCGACGACTTGATAACGCGTGATGTCTTTGGACAAACCAGGATTAGCAGCCGTCAACAGAAAATCGCCCGCAGTAAGCGTTACACCACCGACTACCGTGCTCAATTCAACGAACGCAAAGTCGCGCGTCGCGGAGCCCAGTGGATTTTGCAGCAGAACGGAGAACGTGCCGCTGCTGTAGTTGCCAGTAGTGGTCGGACGGAAAAGGGCAATGTCTCTGGCATTGATCCCGACGCCGCCTAGTGTTTCATTTTGAGCCGTGCTGAATAATACATCGCCTGGTAACAATGTTACGGCATTAGCACTCCCGACCGTGACGGTACGTGAAACGTAATGCAGTCCGTTTAAGTTCCCCACCCCTGAACCAAAATTGCTCAGGTCAAATTCCGTTGCATACAAGGTGCCGGATGTCGTTCCAGGTTCAAAACTTAGGCTCGGGCCACCAAATTGTGCGATTCTATTATTGTCCCATGTCACACCACCAGCCGTTCCGCTGGTTGTGCTGGACAGCCACAAGCCGGTGTCACCACGCGCTCGGTACGTTGCGGAAAATTCGGAAGTGTTATTGTTGGGATCGGTTGCCGTCGCCGTGATGTATTCTCCCGCTGTTACCGTGGCAGTGAGATTGGCAGTGAAGCTCACCGTATAGGGACTGCCTGCTGGCGTAGTAACGGTGGTGAAACCAAGATAGCGTTGGCCTTCGTTGTCGTTGGCAGTATTGGCAAAAAACTCGATTCGGTAAGTCTTGTTGGCTTCGCTATTTAGTGTTCCGCCGATCGTGACCTGCTCGCCATTCGTAACGGCCGAAACGAGTACCGGGAAGTTTTGCAAATTGTTGGCGCCGCTATCGACATCATTGGCGTCGTTGGCTGTGACACCAGATGTTCCTAAGTCGATTCCCAACCCCATGTTGCTGTGGATCGAGTTGCCGAGAAACGCGTTGCCTGTCCCACTGCCGCTCAGTTGGATCCCGTCGTCGGTGTTATAGGCGATCGTGTTGCCGGCTCCGGCCGCCGTGCCGCCGATTGAATTGTTGGATCCATCGACGCTAATGCCGATTCCCGTATTGCCAACCCCGCCCGTTCCCGTCACATTCGTGCCAATCAGATTGCCTTGGACGACGTTATTGTCGCTACTGAGCAGGATTCCCCACTGATAGTTGCCCGAGATGAGGTTGCCCTCACCCGCGTTGGTCCCGCCGATGGTCGTCGCGTTGCCATCAATGAGCATTCCGCCCCAGGTTCCGGCCGCAGCCTGGCCATTGGGAATGGCGGAGGTCCCCGCGGCATTGGTGCCGACATAATTGCCGCGGATGATCGTGCCGGTGTAGCCGGCATCGACATCAACCGCTTCGTCATTATTCCCGGAAATAAGGTTGCGATCGGCCGGGCTACTGCCGCCAATTGTGTTGTTATTTGCGCTGATCGTGATGCCGTCCACCGCATTGCCGTAGTCCAGCGTTCCGCCTGAGTCCACTCCAATCCAGTTGCCGACGATCGTGTTGCCGGTGCCGTTGATCTGGATGCCGCTTTGTGAGAATCGGTTGATCGCCAAACCGCGGATCGTGCTATTGGTGGCGCTGAGCGTGAGGCCGTTGGCGGCCCCCGCGGAAGTCCCGTTCAGCTCGATCAGCAGAACGGCATTGTTGCCGGTGGAGAGGGTGTTAGCCGACGCGCCCGATTCCGTATAGCCATCGATGAAAACCGAGTCCGTAATCGTGGGCAGCCCCGATCCAAGGTTAATGGTGTGCAATCCGGCGCCGGCGATATTGAAGTTGATCGTGTCCGCGCCGCCCGTGTTGTTGGCCGCCATGATCGCTTCCCTCAGCGAAATTCCATCACCGCCATTGGAAGCAATGAGGTTGGCAATCGACGACGTATTGCCGTTGGCCACATTCAGCACATTTGACACGGTAACGGTTGCCAATGTGCCGTACCAATTCGCTTGAATGTCGTGGGTAAACGCAATTGCTGACTCAATCGAACCGCTTTGGAATTCCAAATCCCAGTCGCCACCCAAGGAAGCGTGACCCGTGAGGTCGTCGCTGGCCGCAACGTCAGCTCCCGTCGCGAAGGCCAAAGCCGAGAGCAGATCGCGGCCGCCTTGGCTGCTGGCCAAGTTGCAGCCATACAAGACAATGTCTGCGTCATCCGACAGGATGTCTTGCCATTGTCGAAAGCTCGCCGCGTTAGCGGCAAGCTGGCTTTCGTCGAGCCATACGCCGCCCAATTGAATTCCGGTCGCATCGCCGTGCGACACGATTTGCAAAGAATCCAATCGATCGAATCGACTAATGGCTTCGGTAATTTGATCGATGCCGCTGCGTGTCGGATCGAGTATCAGAATATCCAGATTGCGGCCGCGGTCTTGTTGGGCACGCAAGTCAACGAGCAGCGCGTCGATTCCAGTGATTCGAGAATCGAGCACGATCAAGTTGGTCGCAAGTCGCTCGGGCAGCGCAATCGGATGCTCGGCCGATAAGAACCACGACGAATAATCGGGACTGGCGGTCGCCTCGTGCAAGATCTCGGAATTGAAAACCGAAAGCGTGGAACTTGACTCAGAATCGAGAGCGCTTGAGCTCGCCGAAAATTGTGTTAGCTCGTGAACTATATTTTGTAGTTCGGAGAGATTTACATCGGGAGCATCTGGCAGCGCGGTCAGGCTGAATAAATCAGTGAGCGTAATATCACTTGGATCATCGAATAACTCGACAAGCCGTTCGATGGAAATCGGTTCAACTTGTTGGTCGTCACCTGCGATTGGACTTGCGTCGAACAACAAGCGGTCCTCTAGCGCCAACAGCCGCGGCGGCTTCAAGCTCGCCCGAGCTTCTACGTCAACTCCCCTGTTGGCGTTCCGTTTTTTCCAAAGGTGTTCGAGGCGCAAATTGCGCAGATGACCCCAGAACTTGTGCATGAATTACACTCAGGTTCGAATAGACGACGGCGCGCGGTCCAACCAATTTAGACCGCACTGGAAACTCTACGTTTGGTGCGGAGAAATCCGGTAAATCCGTTTGGGAAAAGCGTTGCGTTGCGCAAGTTTTACGGCAGATTCATCGTCCTTGACGGTGGAAACGATTACGCCGAACGTAAGGAAGGCGTGAGGCTTGAAGCCAAGACGCTCTAAGAAACTGTCTCTACTGAAAGCTGAACACCGAACACTGAACAGTGAAGACTGACCCCCTAACGCCAGTAAATTCCACGAACGCGATACGCTAACCCTAAGACGTTTTCTCTGGGTTCGCTGGCGACTCGTTGGCATTCAGCTCTTCTGATCGCATGACGATTGGGTTTTCCACAATCTGTTCGCGAGATGAGCGGCAGAGTTCGATGATCTCGTCGGCCAAGCCCACGAGTTGATTGAGGCTGGCTTCGTTTTGGTCGATCGAGGTTTCGAGGCGATTGGCAGCTTTAACGACCGAATCGATGTTATGTTGCGTCGCGGCTGTTTCAACTCGACGAGCGATTTCGCGTAATTGGCCAACGTCGCCAGCCGCAATCGCTCGCGAAAGGTGTTCGACGAAGGCGCCCATTTCCAGTGGCGTTGGAACGGGAAGTTGATTTGGGGTTTTGGTCGACTCCATTGGATCAAGGTTGCGTTCCTCGGCAAGCACTCGTTCCAAAGTCCGCACGATCAGCGGATCAAACTGACCGTTGGAGCAACGATACAATTCCGCCAGTGCTTCGTCTCGCGATATGGCTTTGCGGTAGATTCGATTATTGGTCATCGAGTCGTATGCATCGCAAACCGTGAGAACGCGAGCACCCAATGGAACGACGTGTTCCAGATCAAGCAGCGCCTCGCCGTCAGAATCTAGGCTTCGTTTGTGATGACAACGAATGAACTCGGTGATCTTTTCGGATGCGAAGGCGGAACGCACGATTTCGATTCCGATTTCGTCGTGCCAGCACATGATTTCCCATTCACTCGGCGTAAGTGTACCGGGCTTTTTCAGAATCGCGTCCGGCACGCCAATCTTACCCACGTCGTGTAATAGCGCGGCAACTTCAAGTTCGTACAGCTCGTCTTTGTTCATGAGTCGACGACCGACTTGCAAACACAACTTCGCAACGCGAGTTGAATGTATGGCAGTTTCGCGATCGCGGAAGGCCAGTGCCGACAGCATCGCCGTTACAACTGGATATTGAATAATGCTCGATTTGTCGCGGCTTTCGTCGCGAGCAGGGGATTGAGCTGCATGTGCTTGTTCATCGATCAGGGTTTGCGAAGCGCGGCATTTGTCCCAACGAATCACGCGGTTTCGACCTTCGCGTTTGGCCACATACAGACTTTGGTCCGCTTGATCGATCAAGTGTTGGCAGTCCATCGCTCCTTGTTCGCGCGACGAAACGCCAATACTCATGGTCACGTCCAGACCGCCGGGTTTCATACTGATAAACTGCAAGCGAATTTTATCGGCTAAGCCATACGCGGCGGTTAGATCGCACGACCCGACGACAATCGCGAACTCTTCGCCACCATATCGACCGACGAGCGCATGGGGGCCCGCCACGTCAAGCAACATCTTGCCGGTGGCTTGCAACACAACGTCACCGGTGGCGTGTCCGTATTTGTCATTGATGGATTTAAAGTGGTCGATGTCAACCATAAGCGTCGACAGCACGCCAGGCGATTTTTCCCAAAGCGAATTGAAGCGATCGAAAAACGATCGGCGGTTCAAGCAGCTTGTGAGCGGATCGGTGGACGCCAAAACTTGCAAGTCGCGGTTCTTCCGCTGAACTTCGTCGCGCGACGCCGAGAGTTCCACAAGCATCTTGCTCATCTGCTCTTTCTTCATCTCCAATGCGGTGACGTCGTGAAAGCTAACCAACGCGCCACGACATTTTCCGTCCGAGCCAAGGATCGGCGTTGCTCCGAGAGCATAGCGAACGTGCTGTTGACCGGACCGTTTCAAGGTCACTAAATCGCCACGTTGCGTTTGCATTTGCGACATGCATCGACGCCAAGGGTTTCCACCTGTGCGCTGGTCTTGGTTTTCCTCAAATTGCCAGTCAAACTCCTCGATATCGCGCCCCAACATTTCTTTGCCAGTTTGATTGACAATTCGCAAGAAAGCTTGGTTGGCCATAACGATCTGATTATCCGGATCGATCAGTAGCAGACCGTCGGTCAACGTATCGAACGCCGACCGAACTCGGTCGGGCACAACTCGCGCCGGGTTCAATTGCCGCAATGTTCGTCCCAAGTACGACCAATTCAACAGAATGATCATCGCGCCGCAGAACATAATCAGCGGCAGCGGAAAGGTAAAAAACCCACGCCAACCGCGTTGCCGCAACGGCGTAAATTTAATTTCCAATTTTCCCTGTTCCTTGCGATTCTCAAAAATCTTTATCGTCATCTGGTCAGCGGCAGAAACCGAGTCATCGGTCTGCCAATGTTCCAGATGCCGACCCGACATAAACGTCAGCTTTCCAAAGGCGTCACGAATGCCGATGGAGACTACCTCGTCGTTTCGTCGGTTTATCTCGGACAGAACGGCTTCTAGATCTTTATCGCGTTTACATTCAACTAATGCGGTAGCCGTAATCGCAATGGACTCCGCCAAATGGACTCGTCCGTCAATTTGCGGCTGAATCCCGTCCGGAATGAGCTTCAGCCCGACCGCCAACCAAATGACGGAGACGCTGATCAATCCGATCGAGATCGCCAATCGCGTTGCCGATTTTATTGGCAGCATGGAAAGTCAATTCAGGGAAAATTCGGCTAAGAAACGATGAAGAACTGTAGGTTGAAAAAGTGCGTAATTGCCGCTGGTTCGGCATTAGTTTCGCCGTCACTTGTCTAAAGCGCCCGCAAAGTCCACGCGGCCGGCATGGTCCGTTTGATCGTCAACGCAGTTTCTAGATTTGCGGCAGAACCCGCGTCGAGCCAATGACCCGTGGCGAAGATCCAGCGTTAAGCTTTGCCCAAGCAGCATTAGTGAAACATCCGACACCATGCTCAAGGTCACGTTGAACGGAATAAGTCGGATTAGTAGCGATGACCGCAGGTTCGAATGCGTACAGAACCGATCAATCCTCAATTGCTGATTGTTTGCGTCCTACTAGTTATTCCCAATTTGCCACGCCCCATGAACGCATTAACTCTACGACAAAAAACGATTGGGGGACGCTGGCGCCATTCCTTAAGAGTGCTTTGCGCAAGCGCGTCGTTAGTAGCTTGCTCCCAAATTGTTCTCGCGTCGGCACAAATTCCTCAAACCCAAGTCCCGCAAGCTCCATCGGCGATTTCCTCGCCTGCGCTGCTTTCAAAAGGGACGTTGCACGAGTGGCAAGATTCGACTCGCGCATTATTCGGAGCGCCGCCGAAGTTCGAGTCGACGCCGACACCGCCACCCACGACACTGATGCAGCCTACTTTGCCCGCACAGGAACCGTCGCCGACTAACGCGGCGCTTTCGCCTCCCGTTGCCCAGCCGCTTGAAGACCATCCAAAACTGCGCCCAGCTATGCCAGCCAGCGTTGTTCGATCGATCGACGAAATCCCTGAAGCATTGAGCGAATTAAAAATAGCCGCGATCGATTCGGACGAGCCGCAGACAATCGTTGAGCCGACCTTAGATACGATTCAGGAATTGTCCGCGCCGTGGTGGAGCGGATTGGTCCGCGAGTCGATGTTCACGACCGCGTCTGAAAAAATCACTCCTGACTATTTGGTCTATCAAGCGCTCCAGACTTCACCTTTCATTCGGGCGATTAGCCGCGACCCGCTGATTCGCGAGCAAGAGGTCTCGGAAGCCCACGCTGAATTCGATCCGGAGCTTTTCGCCAAGACACTTTATGACGATCGGATGGACCCGGTCGGCAATACGCTGACAACGTCGGAGCGGTTCCTCAAAGAGAATATTTGGACCGGCCAAGCGGGCATTCGCCGCAAAATGCAGACAGGCGGTGACGTGGAAATCAGCCAAAAATTGGGATTCCAAAACAGCAATGCGCGATTCTTTAGTCCTCAAGATCAAGGCACCGCGACGATTTCGATCAACGTGAACCAACCGTTGCTTCGCGGCGGCGGACGCGTTTACAACCGCAGCCAAATCTTGCTCGCTGAGGCTTCACAGCAAGCGGCCTGGCAAACATTTTTAGTCGGTTTCCAGGACGAACTGATCAAAATCGGCGAATCCTATTGGAATCTCAATTATCGGCGTGGAATCTTGTTGCAAAAGCAGCGCAACGTGAAGCGTGGTGCCGACGTGTTGGCCAAATTAAAGGGCCGTTCCGATTTGGACTCGGTGCCAAGTCAAATCCTGCGTGCCCACGCCGCCGTTGCGTCGCGCGAAACGGAACTTTCGAATTCACTTCGCGACGTTGAGAACGCTCAAACTGAAATTCGCCGATTGGTCGGCGATCGCACGGGACTTTCGACTTACAACATCGAAATGATTCCGGCCGAGTCGCCGAGCTATGCTTTTGAATCGCAACCGTTCGATCAGCTTGTTCAGCAATCGATTCAAAACCGTGCAGAGGTTCGCGAAGCGGTGCAACGAGCAAAAATCGCTGCTATCGAGAGCGACCTCGGACGAAATGAAATGTTGCCCGAGCTCAACTTGATCTTGAGGTCATACCTGTCGGCGCTAGACGGGGACACCGGCATCGAATCGGCGTTGCAGCAACAATGGTCCAGCTCTGCACCTGGTTATGCCGCCGGTTTGGAGTATGCGATTCCTTACGGCCGCCGGGCCTCCAAAAGCCGTCTGACGCAACGCCAACTCAAATTGCAAAAGGTAAACGAAGAAATCGACGTCGCCATATTGGCCGTTGTTTCCGAGACCCAGGTCGCAGCGCGACACATCGATTCGGCTTTCAAGACCATGCAAGCCGCAGCGGGAGCCATTCAAGCTGCAACCGCCGACCTCGAGTATCAGAATCAACGCTGGGAAGGTTTTGCGTTGGTGGAAGGCGATTTCGCCGAAGGCCAATCTCCTGTGACGTTGCTCGATCAACTTTTGGATGCGCAGCAGCGGCTTTCCAACGCCGAAGCCATCTACTCGCAATCCGAATTCGAGTTCAAGCGAGCCCAATTGGCGTTGAACCGGGCAACCGGAACGGTCCTACAACACGAACGAATCGAGTTCTCGTCCGCTTGTAACGACGGCCTTCCTTCGGTGCAGATCAATCAGCAAATCCGTTAAAACCGGAGTTATCTAATAAGTCATTGGCGTTTTGCACCAGCGCCGAATTCTTGAGCTACCTTTGTCCAATCGCTAACGGTCGGAATTAGATCGGCGTCGAATGTTGACGTCCAGATCGTTGGCCCAAAACGCTTGTGGTAGCCATGACACACTCGAAAGTTTCTGCGAATCGTTCGCGCCTGAACGCTCGTCTTTTCACGTTGACCGCGCTCGTAGTACTTGCATTCACAGCCAGTGTACAAGCCCAGATCGAAGGGTTCACCGAACCGTTTCGATCAACCGAACTCGCCAGCGAAGAATCAGGCACGATCACCAAGCTGCACATTGCAGAAGGCCAATCCGTAAAAGTCGGCGAACCAATTGCAACTTTGGACGATCGCGCACAACTTCTTAAAGTCGAGTTGGCCGAACATTTAGCCAAATCGAATAGCAGCCTCGAAGCTGCTCGCCAAACGCTCGAAAAGCGTGACGTCATGTTGCAACGATTGCAGCAAATGCGCGAGAAAGGCCATGCGGCTGAAAGCGAAATTGTTCGCGCTGATCTGGAACGCACAATCGCTTACTCTCGATTCCTGGCTGCGGAAGAAGAGTCGATCAGCCGTGAAATTGATTTGCGACGCGGGAAGTTCGAATTGGAACGACGTACGATCATCGCACCGTTCGATGGCGTCGTAGAAAAAATTCATCGCCACGAGGGAGAGTTTCTATCCCCCGTCAAACCTGAAATCGTTCACTTGATTCAAATCGACTTGCTACTGGCCGTATTTCCCATTCCGTCGTCACAAGTTCAATCGTTGCAAACTGGCCAGGAAATCACCGTCAAATTCGATGATGGGTCGTCATTCCTCGGAACCGTGCAATTTGTTGCACCAACCACTGACGCGCAAAGCGACACGGTCCAAGTCAAAATCATGCTCAACAATTCGTTGGGCAAACTTCGCAGCGGCCAGCGCTGCTACTTGCCACTTTAATTTCAAACTAAACAAGAGACCCACGGCCAGCCGCGCAACCAGATTATCGCGACAACGATCGACGCAATCGCCGCCAGCGCCGCGTTCGCGATTAGAAGAGATAAACGCCATGGCCGAACCTTCTTCACCATCCAGTGCGCCGACTACCTCGCAGTCGCCTGCGGCATCGGCTCGACCGTTTCGTCTCGAAACGAATGGACCGGCGGGCTTGGGGTTGCCCACGGCTTTGGAATTGGCCAAGCTCGCCAAGACTTGCCAGTCGAAGTTCGAATTCGTTCGCCGAGCTACGAACCCGCTGATTACCTCCGGACAGCTTGTGACGATTTGGTATTTGGCCAAAACCGAATCCGGTAAAGACCTTCAAGTCATCTCGCTTTGGGACGACGACTCGAAGCGACTCTGGGCCGTTGTCGAGCCCGAACTGCCAGACGCGTTGAAACAAATCTCGGCCAACGGAAAAACCGTCGCTGTTCGCCTCCAAGCATTGCCCGACCACGTCGTCCGAGTGACCGCGATCGCGACGCAGGCCGACAACGTCGAGTATCTGTGCGCGCTCTCATTGAACCGAACAAACCCTCTGGTGCAAGAATCTTGGCTTAACGCAGTCGCTGCGGGAGTTCAGCATTGGGACGCGATCAAAACCGTCGAAACGATTCTCGGCCAAAATGAAATGCTCGCACAATGGATCGGCGTTTCGCAATCCATACTTTCAAGCTCCGATCAACGAACCAGCTTGTTTCTTGCCGCCAGCGGAATTCGCAAAATTCTCGGCGCTGGTCAAGTCGCAATTGCTTTGTGCGACTCTGATCGCTCGAACCGCCGAATCGTCGCGTTGTCGGACGTCGAGTCGTTTGACGCGACGAGCCCATTTATCAAGCAAATAGAGTTGGCCGCCTGCCTGCCGCTCGAGGGCGATGGCGCGTGCACTTGGTGCAACGCGACCAACGAAGCCAATCCGCAGCCAACTTTGCGAGATTATTCCGTCGCGGCCGGTCACGAAGCATGTTACGCCGCGAGAATCCAAGCCCAAGATGGGACCGTGGTCGGCTCGATTCTCATCGGTGGAAGCGAGGTGGCTCTGACGCAGCCTCAACGCCAATCGCAAATCGCCCGACTCATCGGCTACTTGGCCGAAAACTTGGCGGCGTCGTTGGCGGCACACTTGCCTTTGTCACAGCGGCTCGTTCAAACCGTTCGGCGAACCATCCGTCATCGCTGGATGAAAATCGCCGCATGGATCGTCGGCGGTTGCGCGATGGCGATGCTGTTGCCGCTTCCGTATCGAATTCACTGCGACTGCCAGTTGCAGCCGATGACGCGACGATTCGTGTCGGCACCTTTCGAGGGGGTTTTGGCCGAGTCGCTCGTCCGACCTGGTGATTTGGTCCAACAGGGCCAAGTGCTCGCGCGACTCGATGGCCGTGCGCTGCGCATGAAGCTCTCCGGTTTGGAAGCTCAAAAAAGCGGCGAGGCCAAGCACCACAAGTCGGCGCTGGCTCAAGGCAATATCGCCGAATCGCAAATGGCACTTGCGGAAGGCAAACGACTCGACGCGGAAATCGAAGTTTGCAATAGCCGCCTCAACGAACTAAATATTTGCAGCCCGATCGCAGGGATGATTGTCAACGGGGATTTGGATAAGGTGCAAGGTGCTCGTCTCGAAATGGGCCAAAGTCTTTTCGAAGTCGCTCCCTTGGATCAAATGCGGGCCGAAGTCGCAATCCCCGAATCCGAAATTCGCTTCGTCCGCCCGGAGCTGTCCAGTCGAATTTTGCTCAATGCTTACCCGTATCAATCTTGGACTGCGCCGATCCAGAGCGTCCGCCCACGCACTGAAATTCGCGATGACGAGTCAGTGTTCATTGCCGAAGTTGTCTTCGAGAACGAACAAAACCAAATGCGTCCGGGCATGAAGGGCCAAGCTCGCGTAAAGTCGGACTTTCGTTTACTCGGTTGGATCCTGTTTCATCGCGCGTGGGAAACCGTTCGCCGCGCGTTCTACTGGTAACGGGGTGAAATATGGAATCATCCGCCCCGACGATGACGGTGAATCGGCCGCCCGATGAAGCCATGCTTGGCAGCAGTCTCAAACTGCGCGGCGATCTTCGATTTAGTTTGGCACAGCAACGAGGAAAAACGCTGTACTTGGTGGAAGACGCCGTCCGCTCAAAGTACTTTCACGTCGGCCCAGTCGAATTTCAATTCGTGCGACTTCTCGATGGCGAGCGCAGCGTTGCCCAAGCACTCGAATCCGCCAATGCACAGTTTTCCGGCGACCAGCTCAGCTCTCAACAAGCCGTGTCCGTTTGCCAATGGCTCATCCAGTCGAACTTGGTTCATTGCGAGTCGCCCGCCATGACTCAGCGGCTCATCACACAAGCCAATCAAATACAGTTCAGCAAGCGACTGGCGTGGCTCAATCCACTTTTCTTGCGCCTTCCTTTATTTCATCCAAACAATTTTATCAAGCGATTGACTCCGTGGACCAGTTGGCTTTTTAGTCAATGGTTTCTGATGATCTGGCTTATTTTGGCTGGCGTTGCCACACATTGCATTTGGGAAAATTGGCAACGAGTCAGCGATCAGTCGTTCGGCATTTTCGCACCGGGACGATGGGTTTGGATGCTGCTCGGATGGCTGGCACTAAAGCTCATTCACGAAATAGCTCACGGTGTTGCTTGCAAGCGATTCGGTGGCGATGTCGGCTCGTCAGGCATTCAACTCATTTTGTTCGCGCCCCTGCCCTACGTTGACGTAACGTCTTCGTGGCGCTTTAATAGTCGCTGGCAGCGCATTTACGTCGCGGCCGCAGGCATGTATGTGGAATTGGCGATTACGTTTCTGGCGATTATCGCTTGGGCTTCGCAGCCGACCGGCGTGTTCAGCGACTTGTGCTACAACATCTTTGTACTGTCCGGTTTGACGACGGTACTGTTCAACGCGAACCCGCTCATGCGCTTTGACGGATACTACATTTTTTCGGACCTGATTGACTTGCCGAATCTGTATCAACGCGGTCAAGAGGCATTGCGCCGCTGGAAAGCATGGTTGTTCCTGGGGATTGGCCAACCTCCCCAATTCGAATCATTGCGCGACGCGGTCGTGATTACCGGCTACGGGATCGCATCGTTTTTCTGGAGAATCATACTGAGTCTAAGTATCTTGCTCGCCGCGTCGACGCTATTCCACGGAGCGGGAATCGCAATGGCAGTTTTGGCGGCCGCGATGTGGTACGGACCGTGGTTGATTTCGGTTCGCAAATCCTTTGCCGATCCGAGCCGCTGGGCACAAGTCAGTCGTAAACGCTTGGCCGTTTCGGCAGCAGTGCTTGGCTGCATTGGGTTAATTGCGACGTTATTCTTGACATCATCCGCCCGCAAATCTGCTCCTTGTATCGTGCAGTTCAAAGATGAACAAGTCGTACGCGCGGCTTGCGATGGGTTTATTGCATCCATTCACGTTCGCGACGGCCAAGCCATCACGGCGGGTCAACTGTTGGTCGAACTTGACAATCAAGACCTGCGGCTCGAACTCACGGCGCTTGAAGCCAATGCCGAACAGCTCGTTCTTAAATCGCGTTCGTTCCAAGCATCGGGCCATTTGGCCGACTATCAGTCCGCACAAAGCCAACTGGAAGCCGTCGAGCAGCAACTGATCGAGAAACGTGAGCAAGTTAGTCAATTGCAAGTCCGCACTCCGATCGATGGCTTTGTCGACCGCGCCCAAATCGATAATCTCATCGGCAGCTTCGTCAAACAAGGCGACCCCGTCGCGGTTGTCTCAGCCAAATCCTCGAAAGAGGTCCGCGTCTCGATCGTGCAATCGGATCTTGAATCCGTAAAACACAACGTGGGGCAACTTGTTGCCGTGGTGTTGCCCGGCGTGCGAACCATCAAGACCAACTTGTCGCGACTCGATCCACGAGCAAGCGAAACTCCGCTGCACGCATCACTGTGCGCTTGCTACGGTGGGCCGCTGGCCGTCAAAGCAAAATCGAACGACAACGGATCGGGCGAAGCCGACTATGAACTGCTGTCCCCGAGTTTCTCCGCCACGATTGCGTTAGACACCGACTCAAGCAACCTCGTCCACAGCGGCCAGCGTGGAATCGTTCTGCTGCAGACATCGCGAGAATCCATCGGAACGAATCTTTATTTGCGTGCCCGCCGCTGGGTCTACAGCAAACTCGGCTGGCACGTCATCTGATAGTCTTGGCGAGTCCGCCGCGGCGGATGAGCCCCCTGATTCTCATTTGCAGCGTTCAGTGTTCAGTTTTCAGTAGAGTAGGTTTCGTCGCGTCCTTAGCTTGCCTTTCCTCAAGCCTGTCGCCTCCAGCCTCAAGCCTTTCCCTTAACTTGACCTGCGCGAACCGAATCGGCATAATCATCGTCGTCCTTATACCTGCCCCCATCGTCTAGTGGCCTAGGACTCCGGGTTCTCAGTCCGGCAACAGGGGTTCGACTCCCCTTGGGGGTACTTTTGATGCGGCGGTTACTTGCCGCTAAAAAGTTGCGAATTCTGGCACGCTTTTAGCTGTTTTTAATCACCAATTTTCAAGCGGCCTCGGCGTAAAGGAATTGTTGAAAACCGGCGAACATTTTGCCGATATCGTCGGGCCGACCGAGATCGAAAATCGCATCCGCAATGGCGATGTATTTGAGTCTGAGCAACGGAGCCAGTTTCGCTTGGTCCAATTCCTCTACGCCGACCTTTACGTATTGCGTTAAAACGAAGTCGAGAAAAGCCTGTTGCTTGTCGTTGAAACGATGGACGATTTCGGCCTTGGCCTGGGCTGCGCGTTCCGCTCGCGTCAGAGTCGGCGAGGAATATGCGACATACGCCAACACGTCAAAGATGTCGCTCTTTTCGGCGTCGATGATCTTTTGCATTTCGGCGAGTTGGTCGCGGCCAAAGCCTTTATCGGCCAAACCTTCAAAGAGCCGTGCCTGAGGTGGTGCTGGTTTAGGGGGCCAGGGGGAGCCTAAGATGGAATTTCGGAAAGGAACCCCAGATGACACGGAAGAAGCAACTCAGAACGACCAATCGCCGCGGGTACGATGAGGCCTTCAAGGTCGACGCCGTTCAAATGTTGCTTGATGGGCATTCAGCCCAGTCGATCGTCGACCGATTGGGAATCTCCGGGACGAATCTTCTTTATCGCTGGAAACAAAAGTAATTGGAACAGGCGGGACCGGTTGGCGAATCACTTGTGGGTCGGCGACATCAGCTACGTGCCAGTCGCGTCGTTGCCTTCCGCCTACCTCGCCGTGTTGATGGATCGCTTCTCACGAATGATCGTCGGCTGGCAACTGCGAAAAGACATGACCGATCAACTGGTGATCAACTCGCTCCGGCAGGCGATCAAGGCACGAAGGCCAGGCCCCGGTCTCATCCATTTTCTGGGTTTCACGCACATTAGCCGCAAGACCCGGCGAGGCGATTTCACGATCCACCTCAAAACGTCGCGGAAGAAATTCCAAGCCAAACTAACAGAGCTCAAGGAGAAACTATCACGGAGAAGCCATGACGACCTGGCGCAAGTCGGCGATTGGCTGCAAAGTGTGTTCCGTGGCTGGAGCCAGTATTATGCTGTCCCCGGCAACTACCCGCGATTGCAACAATTCCGTGATGCGATCCAGAAACTGTGGCTCCGCACGCTGCGTCGTCGCAGCCACCGCGGACGCCGCTTGACCTGCGACAAGTTCTCGAAGCTCTGCACACGTTGGCTACCGACCCCGAAGATTCTCCACCCTTATCCCAATGCGCGGTTTACCAGTCAACATCCAAGGTAAGAGCCGTATGCGGTAGTTCCGCACGTACGGATCTGGGCGGGGGGCGGCCAGCAATGGCCGTCCCTACCGCGATCGTGATTGGTGGAACGGCCCTCGGGGTGCTTCGCACAACGGAGTCCCGCCCCGTTTCCTCAGCGCATGCGCCGACCACCGCGCATAAAAAAACCCCAGCTTTGCTGGGGTTGGCGAATCTTGGCGATTCCTCGCCATTAACCGAAGTTGCGGGGGCAGGATTTGAACCTACGACCTCGAGGTTATGAGCCTCGCGAGCTACCAGGCTGCTCCACCCCGCGATATTTAGTGATGCTGCAGATTGTACTTGAATTCAGAATGAAAGTCGAGGCGTCTCGATTGGACGGCGAAATCAATGCTACCGGCCTGTTGAATTACAAGCTCGCAGCGAAAGCTAGTGAGTATCTTGGTTGAATTGCCCGAGATGTATTCACTTGCTGGCGCTGCGTGCTTGTTTTGGGCCGTTTCCCAACGGGCCGCTAAACGACGGAGAAATAATTCTCGCAGGCGAAATCGAAGCCCTCGTCACTGAGCACTGCGGGAATCTTTCGGTACATGCAGTGGTTTTTGATTTGCAGCAACAGATCGCGCGGGTGACAGTTTCGGAACGGGCGAGAATTTGGCAAAAAGTGCTTTTCGATTAAGTTGTCGATTAACGACCTCTTGAATTCAAAGCCCATTTTCGGCGCGATGATCTCAAACAGTTTCGTAAACTCGTCTCGTGTCGGATCGGGGACTTCGATTTTGTAAGGAATGCGGCGAAGAAACGCGCCGTCCACCAAGTCTCTTGGCTCAAGGTTGGTCGAAAAGATCACCAACTGATCGAACGGAACTTGAGTCTTCTTACCGTTGCTTGTCCGTAAAAAGTCGAACCGTTTTTCAAGCGGCACGATCCAACGATTGAGCAACTCGGTGACTGAAATTCGCTGCCGTCCAAAGTCGTCGATAACCAAAATCCCGCAGTTGCTCTTGAGCTGTACAGGCGCTTCGCTGATTCCCGTGATGTGGTTGTAGTTGATTTCAAGATGTTCCATCGTCAACTCGCCGCCGACGACAATGGTGGGCCGTTGAATGCGAACCCAACGTGCATCGACGTTGCCGCCGGCAAGCAGCCCTTTTTGGGCTTCTAACGGAGCATCAACGTGGACCATAGGGTCGTAAAGGCGAACGACGTCACTGTCGATCATTATGCTGCGCGGAATCCAAATGTGTTTGCCGAAAGCAGCAGTCATTCGTTCGGCGATGCTGGTTTTTCCATTGCCTGGGAATCCGTACAAGAACATGCCTTTGCCGGAGTTCATTGCCGGACCTAGCTTGTTGAACATATTTTGGTTGATGAGCAGATCGGAAAAGGCGGTGCGTAAATCCTCTTCGGATGGATGTTGCGTTTCAAGTGACTGTCGTTTCACGGCTTGAACGTAATCCCGCAGGGGCACAGGAGTTGCGCCGTAATAAGTGCAAATTCGCGTGTAACGCAATGCACGCTCGCGACCCATTTCGCTCAATTTGCAGACATAGTCGTTCATCGCCGCTTGGCCAATGTACGAAAGAATCTGCTCCTTCTTCAGCCGAGTCAGGAATTCTTCAACGATGGCGAAAGGAAGTTTGATTTGTTCGCCGATCTCGCGCCCAGTGCATTCACCTTTGGCCAGCAAGAACTTGCAAATGAGTTCCTCAACGAATGTATCCGACACACCGGCTTCATACAGAGTTTTGGGTGAGGTTGGTATGAACTCGCCGGAATCTGGGGCCGTCGTTGGCGGCGCCTGTTGCGGTGCGGCTTCGTCTTCACCTTTTTTTGCAATGTTGCGGATCTGATCCAACAAAGCGTCAATGTTGGAGTTGGCTGGGCGAGCGGTGTCTGTCGACGACATCAGTTCTTTGCCTTACGAGAGGAACAGCGGTTGGCGAATAAAACGAGCCTCAAAATCTAGCTTGCGGCTGTTGGATTTCGTAACGCTGGTTGGTCGACTGAATGGATTTGCTAGAGCGAGACTCCGAATTTGGCGAATGGTCCGCATAAATCGATTGCACTGGCGATATCGTTTGCGAACGCATTCTATGCCAATCGCTGTACCCGTCCTCGACCTTCGGTTAGGTTCCCTCGTAAGATGGATCTCGCCTTAATGATTGAGCGCCATGAGAGTTTACAGCAGGAGCAGTAATGTTCGAAACGCGAAATTGGTACTTAAGCTCATTTGCGATTTGTATCGTTGGACTGGCCGTCTACAGCAACGATTTTGCGCAGGAAATTTCCGATCCAGTGCGAGCGCTACAATTCGCGGCGATCGATAGTGGCTCGGCGACTTGGGGCCATTGGGGCGGAAATCCTGCCAAATATTCGACATGGACCAACCATTCGAATCGGCTTATTCCCGTGTACACGTTTGGGATTACCTTGGACGGCTACGACGGCGAACACAGCGTCTATCGTAGCGAAGAAAAACTAAAAGCAACGTACGGATTCGCGCCGACTGAGAGCTTGAATTCCACGGCTGACTATTTTGATCAAACGCAAATCTATTCGCTTCAGCAACAAGCCGTAGCCAGCGGAAAGAAATACGTCTTCCTTGTAATCTTTGACGGAATGGATTGGCAAACGACTCATGCGGCGGCCACTGTGCGGCTTGGTCACGAGGGATACAAGTCAGGCCGCGGGACAGGATTGCATTTCTTAGACTACAAATCGCCCGTTATGGATTATGGCTTTATGGTGACCAGTCCGCGAACCGACCGATACAAGCTCGATGTCGATGCGCAAGCGGCGCAAAATGACGACGACAGGTTGGGTGGATATGATGCTGCGCTGGGTGGAGCTACGCCGTGGGCTCAAGGTGTGGTGGCCGATTATCTGATGGGCAAGTATCGGCAACGACTGCATGTAGTGACGGATTCGGCGGCGTCGGCGACGTCGATGAATAGCGGAATCAAGACTTACAACGCGGCGATTAATGTGGACGGTGAAGGAAAACAAGTGACTCCGCTGGCCCTAAAACTGCAATCCGAAAATGGCTTTGCGATTGGCGTGGTGACGTCCGTTCCGGTTAGCCACGCGACGCCTGCGGCAACATATGCCAACAATGTGTCGCGAGATGATTATCAAGACTTGAGCCGCGATCTGATCGGTCGCCCTTCGATTGCCCATCGCCAAAAGCCGCTTGATGGAGTCGACGTTTTGATTGGGGCCGGGTGGGGCGACGACAAAGATGCGGAGGAACGGCAAGGAAAAAACTTCGAGCCGGGGAATCGATATCTAACGGCACAAGACTTGACGGCAATCGATTGTCGCAACGGTGGAAAATACGAGATTGCGATTCGTATGACGGATACAAAAGGATCGGTACTTTTGAACGACGCTGCCGACAACGCCATTCGCGAAAAACATCGTCTACTCGGTTTCTTCGGCGTTCCGACCGGCCATTTGCCGTTTCAGACTGCGGACGGAAAGTTTGATCCAACTCGTGGCGCAAAAAAGGCCGAGCGGTACACAGCGGCTGAAATCGCTGAGAATCCGACACTGGGCGAAATGACGGCGGCGGCAATTCGTGTCTTGCAAAAACGCGGAGATCGATTTTGGCTAATGGTGGAAGCCGGCGACGTAGATTGGGCAAATCATGAAAACAACATTGACGATTCGATCGGAGCAGTCTTCAGCGGCGACGATGCCGTTCGAGCCATTACGGACTGGATCGACAAGAATCAGGCTTGGGATCAAAGTGTTTTGATCGTCACCGCGGACCACGGCCACTATTTTAATTTGGTCGATCCAAGCGCGCTGGTGCCATCGGCCGCAACGAAGAGCGCGTCAAAATAGCTACTCGAGTACCAATTCGACGGAACGGTAAACGGTTCGCAGAATTTCAAATCCAATCCGTTGGTACAAGCGTAGCGCGCCAGAGTTGCGTGCGGTGACTTCAAGAGTTGCGAATCGCTGGTCGGCTTGTTGAAACCCCTTCAAGGCGCGATGGAGAAGAACCGAACCGAGTCCGAGCCCACGATGTGCCGGAGCCACGCCGACGTTTTGTATGCTGCCAACTTGCGACGGATCAAAAATGCCTTGCACTGTCGCACACGGTTGTGGCGGTTCGTTTGCCCGACTGTTGCGAACGATCAACCAAGTTGCTTGGGGCGCGAAGTTACTTCGTTGAACGATATCGTTCATGAGCTGAAAGCAACCTTTGGCGTCGGCCAAGCAAGAGAAAACCACTGCATCGATCTCGTGAGAAAAACTCGCAAACTTGGCTTTCGCATGAAGGTCAAGCAAATTGGGATTCCAAGCCAATAGCTGATAATCTGCGGGGACCGGTGGCGGCTCTACCAGCTTGCGCCGCAGATCAAACTGCATCCGATATCGCTTGAAATGCGTTTGGGTCATATTAATGGCTTGAACGCTGAACTTAATGGTGCGTCGGTGAAACTCGCGCCATTGCACGAAAAAACGGCGACTGCGAATGGCTACAGTTGTAACCGAACCGCGGACGCCGTCCAAACAAATTCTTTCTGCGTTGGTCCTCGAATCAACTTGCTCGAACGGTTGCGAGCACACGCTTGGGGCGGCGACGAATTACGACCACCGTCATAATCAAACTGCTCACGGCCAGCAGCGCCCAGGTTGACGGCTCCGGCACCATTTGCAACACAAACAAGCCGTTTTGCCGGTCGCCCGCGATAATGATTCCGCTGTCGAAAAACGGATAATTTCCCCATTGGCCATTAAAACTTAGGATCGCATCGTCGGCGGGATATGTATCGAACCAAGCCCATTCGGTCATTAACGGAGACGCCCCGCTTAAGTCATCAATGCGAATTACTCGCAATCCCATCGTGTAGTTTGATTCGAATGCCATCAAGCCAAACGGTGTTTGCTTGATAAACAGATTGTGGTCAATATTTCTCGAATTGGACGGGTGCGTCCAGCCACCTTTGTAAATCGGGTTTTCTAAATCGGATACGTCGTACACGTGCGTCTTCATCACGCTCTGGTTGTACCACTCGTCAAGTTCATCATCGACCAAAAAATATTTTTGGTCCGGCGTCAGCCAACCCTGGTGAATGTATCGGGCGTTCGTATGTGTGGCATTCCCAAGTACAGAGATACTCGCCTTGTTGGTGACATCGATAATACGAACCGAATCGTCATTGACGTTGCTCGATGAGCGAGCATTCGCTGCAAACAAGATCTCTTTGCCAACGTGGGCAGCGTCAGGGCCATTATAGATAACGGCTTGGCCGTCATGGATGTAACCTGATCCGTTGTAGCCGCCTTGCGCCGTCGGAGTCATCGGATTATTGACGTTGACGATGTGAGCACCACCAGAAAACGGATTCCCGCCAGAACCAAACACGTAGGCGTACCCGGTTGCTTCGTTAACGTGGACCGTATGTGCGTTCGTTACTCCAGTATACCGCGTGTAGAACGACGATTCCGCCGTCGAAAATGTGATAGGCGCACCAGCATACTCTCGCAATTTGGTCATATCGAAAACTTGCATTCCATGCGCGCCATTACCGTCGGAGACGATAAGTGCATGATTGCCGGCACTTCGAAGTTCGCGCCACACCGACGTGCCAGTCGCGCTTGGCAAAAATCCTACGTAAGTTGGGCTGGACGCATTCGTTACATCAACGAATGACGTTCCGTTGCCAAGTCCGAACATCGCGTATTCGCGCGGACCACCGACTGCTGCTGTATCCGTCCAACCCCAGATTGCACTTCCCAAAGCGCCCGGCGCGCCGCCAATCTGCGCCAAAGTCAAATTCGATTTCAAAATG
>JANNYC010000180.1:0-2831 GCA_031409895.1 Planctomycetota bacterium | reverse complement strand
GCGGAACGGGAACTTCCCAACTCTCCGTCGCCACACGCAAGCGATTGGCGGGATTGCCTAGTGTTAATGGTGCCAACGTCAACAACCGATTGGCCAGGAATTTTGAATCCATATCATAGGTGCGATAGACGCGCTCAAGTTCCTTGAGCGAGAACAAATGGTCCGGACGATTGCTTCCTCCCGCGACCAGCGGATTCTCACTTGGGCCGGACGATGGATAGCTCGAAAAATCTGTCTCAAATGCGTTGTCGACCAAGTCGTCAACCGGAGGAGTTGCGTCGATTTGCGGCATGCCAAAAGCCAAATCGCCGGTTGTGCCATTCGGCAAAACACCGAGGGGAATGTTGGCCACTTGATTGGAGAACCCCCATCCGTATTTGGCAAACACATCCATTCGCGAGCCAAACATATCTCCGATACCGCCGACCGGATAACCGAATAGCTTGTATTGTGACCAGACGTCTTGATACATGGACCTTCCCGGCGAGTAACGTCCAGTTGGAGTTCCGACGTTATCGAGATCGTCACCCAACCGCCCGAAATATTGACTTGCCGGGTCACCGAGGATGTTGAAATACTCTTGATTAAAGTTTGCCGGTGTGGCCGGAGGTCCGAGCGGAGGCGGAAACAGCCGACCCAAAGACACATCCGGCGGTCCATAGCCTTGGCCATGTGGAACGATGGCTGGGGGGTCCAGCAATGGTAGATCGGTAACTAACCGGCCCCGCGCGTCGTCGCCTCCACCATGAA
This sequence comes from Planctomycetota bacterium, assembly GCA_031409895.1. Taxonomy (GTDB): domain Bacteria; phylum Planctomycetota; class Planctomycetia; order Pirellulales; family Pirellulaceae; genus JANMEB01. The sequence goes on along the minus strand of JANNYC010000180.1, from coordinate 2,081 downwards.
CATTTAGGTTGTATCGCCCATCCAAGTCCAAAACCATGTAGGCGACAAGCGCTTTGTATTGTCGACCGGACTTATCGGTTTGCACTGGATAGCCATTGTCCATCCAAATGCTGTCAGTTATTCCGTCGCCATCGTTGTCGACATCGAAAACGTCCGGAACAAGTGGCACTGATGGCGGAAGTGGTGGAAGTTGCGGTGGGCGATTGCCATATCCAGAAGTCGGCAAATGGTAAAAACTCGGATAGATTTGCCCTGGTTTGTCAGTACGGGCAAAGTCAACGGCCGCCAAGAACGTATTGCTTTTGTCAATTGCGTCATACGGCTCCGTAATAGGATCAACTATCGCCGTACCGGCAAATGCGCGACCGTTGATAAGGACTTTTGCACCACGCAAGTCTCCGGCAAAAGGATTTTGACCATTCGTCCATTCTGGAACAACATAAAACTCTGGAATTGGCAGAGGCGTAGGTATTGGAACCGTTCGGTCAAACGTATCGTAATGGAAGATGCGACAAGAAATGCCCTTCACGTTCGCGATTGCCGCCGCAGGGGGAACCGTCGAGTTGCTGATGAACGTGAGGACTTGGCCGCCATAAGCCCCAGCTATATCAACCAATGGTTTGCTTGAATTGGTAAGCGTTATTTTAATCAATTGACCCGTTGGATCTGTTCCGGCTGTAGCCACTTCGGCCGTAAAGCCCTCGCCGTATTCATCCGCAAGAATTGACTGATCGCCAATTGTCAGATCGAGATTATTAAGTGCGGACGTGGCGCTTTTTGTTCCGCGCACCAAATCCATCATTGCGCGATCGATTATCGTACGAGCCGAATCGCCGCGCACTTCCACGCCGCTATTGCCGCGCGAAACACGCATGAAATTGCCGGACATGGTTACAAACGCAGCACCCATGAGCAGAAATAACACGATCAAGCTGATGACGAATAGCAGCGTGATTCCTCGACGATTATGAATCTTGTTAATCATAGCAACCTCTCGAATTTCTAACTGTGTTCCTAAATTAGTTCGGCACCGAATAGTACAACCCGAATGCCCCTCACCCTGCCCTCTCCCCGGAAGCCGGGGCGAGGGAACGATTCTGGATTTCGAATTGGCTCATGCAGTGTCAGTTCGCATTCCAATCAGACGAGGTTTCAAATTTCATTGTTCGTTCGTAAACCGCGATCACATCCGGAAGCAGCACCGCGAAAATTGACGACAAGGCTGGAGGAGTCAGATCACTTCCCTGCAACGTTACGGTGTATGTTGGGCCGTTTAAATCACTCTCCAAGACACGGTAAAAGGCAATATCGTGAACCGCTGCACCAGTGTACGCAATCAACATTATCCATTGACCGCGCCGAATTGTCCTTGCATCAGGCAAAGGGCTGATTTCATTCAGTTCCAAATCGCCCCCGCCACGATATGGTCCTGTCGGCGGTACTACGGTAAAAAGTCGATCTTCTGTATCTGGCGTTCTTGCCAAGGACGCCGCTGCGTAAAAACGAGCGTATCCCTCTGAATTGATATTCTGGACTGCAAACATTTGCCACGATAATCGACCCGCATATTGGCGTCCGCCGCTGGGCGCAAAAAATTCTTGAGTTGGTCCCGAAAAATCGGCCGTTGGTCCGGTTGGTGCTGTCGTGATCAGATCATCATGACCGGAGAACATTCGCCGAGCCAAGGCTTTCGTGAATACAGCATTGGCACCGTTGCGACCAAACAATGAAATCCGTGGAATTGTCGCTGGTGGAACGCCCGTTGGTTTGTAGGGGAATACGCCAAAGAGTTTTTGTTGCGCAGTTAGATCCGTGGACGGGTCCAAGACAGGTGGAGACGTGAGGCCGTTATATGACCAGCCCCATGGATCAATACAAAAAATCTTGTTTTCCGTTGGTATCGGGTCGACAGGTAAATACTCGTTGATTGGATCCGTATTCAAAAGATCTGGAATTGCCCAGCGGGCCACGTCTTGAAAACCCTGTGCTTCGAAATCGCTCATGGCGTTGCGGGCGAGGGTTTGAGCGGCTTCTTCGTTCATCCCGATTTCGACTTGGCGAACGGCGAACGCAATCAAGGC
>JANNYC010000179.1:0-2098 GCA_031409895.1 Planctomycetota bacterium | reverse complement strand
CCTGTGGTCATTGTTGGCAATGCTCGGCACGCTCGAACAAATCGACGTCGCTGCTCTAAAGACACTCATTGCTAAAATCCATCTACCAATTCCGCTTTTCAATACCGGATAATTGTGTAGATACCAATGGGTTTACCCCGGTCGTTTTTTTAGCGCTTTGTCGGCAACGGCATTGAATTACGTTTTCCCTGAGTTCTAATTAGCTTCCGCAGCCTGAGCACCGCTCCTGGACGCAGCGATGCTTGACCCCTTGTGTCAACATCCGATACCAATCGGCCCAGCCTTGTCCTTCGGGTTGGACGGGGTGGGATTGGGGGTAGCGCTTCCGTATAAAAATTGTTCGGCCGCAGAGATTCCTCCCATGCTTAGCGTCCGCTCCAATAAGACTCCAACTGACACCCCGAGGCTTCACATGAAAAACGTCATTCACCTCGCACTCATTGCCATCCTGTTGTCTCTACCCTGTCGCGGCGTGGTCGGCGCAGATCCGGTCAAAGAGGATCCGCTCAAGGCCATCGAAGAGGCGAATGCGGCTTTCGCAGCCGCTTACGCGAAGGGAGATGCGAAGGCGGTCGCCGAGATGTACACCGAGAAAGCCCGACTGCTTCCCCCAAACGCCAAAGTGGTTGAGGGCCGCAAAGCAATCGAAGAGTTCTGGAAAGGCGTAATGGACGCAGGGACCAAGGCAATTGAGTTGAAGACTGTCGAGGTCGAGTCGTTCGGCGACACGATTCTTGAGCAGGGGACCGCGACCCTGCTCGGCAAAGACAATGTCGTGCTCGATAAGGGCAAGTACCTCGTCATGTGGAAGCGTGTCGATGGCAAATGGAAGTTACACCGCGACTGCTGGAATTCGAGTGAACCGGCACCCAAGAAATGACGTTTGCGGGAGTCGAGACGAGATTCAAGAGAAAAGGGCAAGGGAAAGAGTCAAATACAAATATAAGGTGTCAGGAACCGAAAATGCCGATTGATTTCTAATGTTGTCGAGACTTGCGAAGAAACACAAAGCCTTGTTCATCAGCATCCAACATTCCCGCCCCCTCGACGATGCGAGTTTCAGCCCGAGCGGAAAATGATGCGGATCGGCGATCTCCTAATCTCGATCCAGTCCGCGCAAGGCTTGCTCTAGCAGCCTGATGAAAAATGTGGGACCGCGGCAGGCGATTGTCCAACGACCGAATGTTCTGTCCTGTCCCGTTGTTTTTTGGTTGGGTTCGATCCGTCGGGACGCAAGAAACAGGGATACGTTCAGACTGACGAAAGTGGACCCGTCCTCGTTCGACCTACCCCGATTCGTCAGAAGACCGCCGGGGTAAACCCGGCGGCTCGCTTTTAATGGGAGAGCTGCGACGAGTGGCGTCGAAGCTGAAGTGCTTTCGAGTGTAGAATTGTCGTTTGGGTGTATTTCACAACTTCACGCGCTCGTAGCTCAGTTGGATAGAGCAGCGGTTTCCTAAGCGGTTTTTGGCACTTGACTATAGCGTTTTTCCCGTGTTTTTTGCATATCGAGCCTTTGTAAAACCTTGTGAATAGTGGCAAACGGGTTACGTCGTAACCCGCGCGGATTCGGCAATAAACAGAATTCCCGCAAGTCAACTGACAACTGAAACCGGAAAACACGTCCGCCGATTCAACCGTTCGCAAGTTGCCTTAGAACATTCTCACGTTGCCGCACTTCGACAAACGCTCAGCCGATGCAACGACTTTCTTTGCTGCCTTATCAATCTCACCCTTCGCAGCCGCATCCAAAACCATCTTGCCAGCGTCGTAGGTTCGCTGGCCTACTCCCGCAGACTTGGCCGATTGTTGGCGCGTGTTGATAGGACTGATCGCCTTTGGCAATTTTGCCGAACCCGATTTTGCCGCTGCGCTTTTTTTATCTCCGCCGCCAGCAGACAGATTGGCCTTCGCTTTCCGCGCGACGATAGATTCCCGTTTGGACTCCAGCGCGATCCGATCAATGTCGGCAATGTTGCGCCGCCCCTTCTGGTTGTAGATGATCCAGATCAACGCCGCGTCACGGTCCGCAAGTTCAATCGCTGCCGAGGGGTATCAGATATCGAACCGATGGTAGTTCGTGCGTTAGGCGTCAACG
>JANNYC010000178.1:0-6477 GCA_031409895.1 Planctomycetota bacterium | reverse complement strand
GTACTTCGAATACGAATGACGGATGCGGGAAGTGCCCGAATCGTGAACTTCATACCCATTTCGACAGGGAGCACCACCTTCAGCGACGGGCTGGACTTGTACCGCCATGCCAAACTGATTGGGGGTGGCACACTGCAAGCTGCTACTCACATCGAAGTCACACGGCACAACGGCGAAATCCTTCGCTTTCAGTTGTACGAGACTGCCGACGACAGTGACAAGATCATCGATCGCAATGGACGACTCGAATCCTGGAAAGACACCGCCAATCTCGGCTACGATTTTACCTACAGCGATACCGCATCGCGCAAGATCAATACGATGACCGACCCCTTCGGTCGTATTTACACATTCAGCTACGGAGCCAATCAAGGTGGCCGTCCTGCTGTTTCTTCTGTCGCCATGCCCAACGGCAGCACTGTCACGTTTAGTTACGTCGATCACGTACTGTCCAACGTGTCAGTAGTCGGCAGTGGCTCGACGACATGGCAATGGACCAACACCAAAGCCGTCGATGGTTCCTTTACCAAGATGACGATCAACAGTCCCGGATCGGGTGAGCGCGTTTATCGTTACAAGGACGATTATCTTTGGTCCATGCCAGCGCAGATGGCCAACCCGATCTCGGCACTTTCCTCGATACGAGGGCCCGGCGATACGTTCGATATCCTTCGTGTTCAGGTTAGCACCGCTGACCCGCAACTGGTCACCATGAAACATGGTGTCAGCGCCAGTAACGGCGACATGTCGATCTTGTATCAACAAGGTTACTTCACCCACGCCGGCTCGAATACCATTTACGACCCGAATCTGCCATCACCGACCGTCGACAACAGTCAGATGTACGGCAATGACCATCATCGTAACGCCTGGACACCGGGTGGCATCGAAGACGCCGCCTTTACCCCAACGGCTCCTCCCGCCAGCGAATCATCAGTTACGAGTCGTTTGCTAATATCTCAAATTTCAAATCTCCAATTTCAAACTTCACTCTTGGTCGTACCAGCTTCGACTTTCAAACTTCCTGTGTCAAACTTCAAACTTCTAATCGAACCACCAGCCAACGAGTGGTTAAACGGAGCTCCACCCATTCGCTACTCGCCGGCAGGCGAGCGGATCGATCTGATTTACGACGCCGATCTCTACCTGCTCAAGCGGACCTGGCCCGACACCACCATCGAAGAATTCACGCGGGACACGAATAAAAACATCACCCGTTACCGCGACCGACTTGGGAATGTCACACTCTACCAGTACAACGGCGTAGGCCGTTTGATCCAGAAACAAGTCGGCCTGAAAGCGACAGGTGGTCCCGATCAAGCCCAACCGGAACACGCGATCTACAACTACACCCGCAACAACGCTCTGCTCGTTACCGAGTTCAGTCCACTCTGGAACAACCAGACCGACATGTTCCGGACCGACTACGATTACTATTCAACCGCACCCAATATCGGACGGATCAAGAAAATCACTGAGGGAGCCGACACGCCCGGTGGAACCCGTCCGCAAACGCACTTCAACTGGAACGCCCAGGGACAACTGCAAAGTACCACCGATCCGGTGGGCCGGGTCACTTCGTTCGTCTACGATGCCATTGGCCGGACGATCATGGTCATTTACCACGACGGTTCGAACGAACAAACGCGCTACAATCCAGGGGTGCTGGCCGATCAGGTCGCGGCGACCCGCGATCGCAACGGAGTCGTCACGACACACAGTTACGATTTACGGAGTCGGTTGATCGAAACGATTGCCGCTGCCGCCATCGATGCCAATATCCTTGACGGCTTGGCCCACGATACGATCATTACCGATCCCAATCAGCGATCCGTTTCCACACGCGTTTACTTTACCAATACTGACTTGCTCAAGTCCGAAACGACTGACGGCCGCACGACAGAATTTGTCCGTGACGGCATGAATCGAGCCAAACAAGTCCGGCGTCGCCCCAATAGTTCGACCCTGATAACGAACAAGTCCGGTTTTAGTTTCTACCGGTCCCGTTACACAGAAGACTGGATGGGACGAAGGTCCTATAACGCTTACAACGCACAAGGGAGACTTGTCCGAACCGTGGTCGAATCGTTCCCGGCAAGTAGTGGCCTGAACCCTGCCACCGTTACCGACGCACAGATTCTGGCTCTTGCCCGGGTCCTGACCGCCAACGCCAGTTATCTGATCAACGACCGGACGTATGATGCCGAAGGCCAAATGCTCAGCACCATCGACGAGCGTGGCATCACATCGACGATGGCGTACGATTCGCGTGGCCGGACCTTCAGGCAGATTGCGGCTGTCGGCACTCCTGTCGAATCGAAATCGGAAACGAGCTACGACAAGGCCAGCAACGTCACCGAAGTCCGTTCACCCCGTTTCTTTAACAGTTCCGACACGAATGGTTTCAATCTTGCTCGCACGAATTACTTCTACAACGGTCGTGAAATGCAATCGGCCGTCTCCGTGCAGCTCAACACCAGCCAGGTCGCACAGACTCTGACCGAGTACACGCTTGACGGGCGCACCATCAAGCGAATCGACCCGCGCAGCAAGATATGGGAAACGGATTGGCACAACTGTTGTGGACGACTGCAAGGTCAGCGTGATCCCGACGGAAACGGCAGCATCGCCAACAACGACTATCGCGGCAGTGTCACCCATTCGATCAATGTCGCCAACTACGACAATCAATTACCAGCAAATGCACACAACCCGATCGACGCCGATACGCTTGGCGAATCGACCGTTCGGTTTGATGCACTGGGCCGACAAAGCAAAAACACCGTCTGGCTCGTTGCACGCGGCCTCGTCGATCCCAAAAATGTCCCAATCGCCGGTGTCGATGCGGATAACAGCGGGACACTCGACGCACCGATGGCCGACGGCCTGACATCGATGGTGTTTTACGATTCGAACCTGACCGACGGCGTTGGTCTTGATAGTTCGGCCGGGATGGCGATTCCCGATGTGGGAACCCTTTCGACGATCAACGTATCGATTTCGAGCTTGATCGCTCAGGTGACAACGGCAACCGGATTGAGTTTTGGAAGTGGCTCGGCAGGCAGCGCCGTACTAAGTGTCAATGCCGAGCAGGAGTTTTCAGTATCGATCTCCGACGGGCTGGGACGGACTGTCATGGTGGCTCTGGTGCAGCCAGTGGCTCAGTCCGCCAACTTGCAAGCGGTCACCTGGTCGTTTTCGATCTACGACAACACATTCAATATAGGCTCACCGAAATTCGTTGCGGAAACACGGTCGATGGACGCACTTGGCAATATCGTCCGCAGCCGCTCCGATGGCGGGGGACGAACATTGCAGACGGTCGACGCACTGGGAAATATCTCGACCGCTTCGTACGATGCATCCAGCAACGTTGTTTCGGCCCGCGATCCGAATCTGGTGGGCTATGACGGTGTGTATGATGCACTGTCGCGTATGACCTCGCGTACCGATACGTTTGGGATTACCACCAATGCAACTTATGACCTTAGTGGAAACGTGGTCGTCAGCGTTGACGGCAAGGGAAATTCAACAACCAGCCAATACGATGCAGCTGACAGATTGACAGTCGTCGTTGATCGGCTGGCTGGCCAGACTTTGTACGGCATGGACCTTGCCAGCAACCTGACATCGGTCGTCGATCCCGAAGGCCAACTCACCACCTACACCTACAACGATCGCGGCCTCCGCGCAAGTGAAACGTATCCCGATCACGTCAGCGGATCGACGGTCGGCACTCCCGGCTATGGGATCGTCGAGTTTGCTTATGATCCGGCAGGACGAATGTTTCGCAAGACCGATCAGACTGGCGCGACGGTCACGATAAACTACGACCTCGCCGGACGGGTTCCCCAGCGGGATTACCGGACCGCCCCCAATTCTCCCAGTGGGACGATCACCGACAGCGATACATTCGCGTACGATCGCGTCGGCCGCACAACCTCCGCCATCAGTGGCCGTTACAGCAACACGGTGTCGATGTCGTACGACAGTATCGGCCGGACGAGTACCGAGAGCCTTGCCATAGGCGGACAAACGTATGCAACGGCCCGCAATTACGATTCACGAAGTCTGGTTAATAGAATCGTTTATCCATCTGTACGGGAAGCTGAATACACTTACACAAATCGCGGAGAGCTCGATTTGATCGAATGGGACCAGTCGCAGATCGAGAACCGTGGTTACGATGTTGGAGGAAGACTGACAAGTGTCGACAGGCCGCATGCTGATGAGACGCGCGTTTACGATTTGGCGAATCGGATAACATCGATTGCCAACACAGCCAGTGTCGGGACGCTCAGCTATACATGGGACGCGAACAGTAACAAGCTCACTGAAACGTGGACCGGGGTGATGTCCCCGTGGAGCTTTACGACCCAGAAGCCGGGAGCGGGAACCTTTGTCGATGGCTACGATGCCGAAGACCGTTTCCGGCGTTTTATCCGAAACGGCCAAAGTCAGGACATTTACCTTGAACGCAGTCTGATTGGCAACAATACGGACGTAGCTACCAACGGCACAAGTTCCCTGCGCACGTTCAACGCCGTTCACGAAATGGTTTCAGTTGGCGGCAATGCCCAGCAGTTCGATAATCGCGGGAATGTAACCAATACCCATATAGGTGTTGGATTGAGTTTTGATTTCGACAACCGTTTGCAACAAGCAACTCCAGTAGCAAGCAAAGTGGTCGATTACCAATACGATGCCCTTGGCAAACGGGTCGGCAAGAAAATTACTGAAAACAGCGTCGTTGTCGAGGATACAATCTACGTCCACGCCGGACCAAATTGCGTGGGAGAGTACACACGAGGCGCTGCCCCTTCATCGCCGGTGCAAGAATACGTTTACGGCACCGAGATCGATTCGCTGGTGATGCTTGTTCGCAGCGGCGGAACAGAAAAACTGGCGGTAACGCGCAACCAACAGTGGTCAGTAGTTGCGCTGGTGAACAATGCCAGCGGCGCTGTCGTCGAGCGATACAGTTACGATCAATTCGGCAAGCGAAGAATTCTCAACGCATCCGGCTTTGAAATCTCAACTACCCAATTCTCAAATCCCTACGGCTACACCTCCCGCCACCACGACGCCGAAACCGGCCTAATGTACTTCCGGGCTCGCTACTACGACGTGACGACCGGCGAGTTCTTGTCACGTGATCCACTTGAGTTCATTGATGGTATGTCGATGTACCGGGCGTATATGGGAATCAAATTCGTCGATTTCCAAGGTCTTTTCACATGGTCGGACGCGACATTTAAGTATTGCAACAAATGGTGTGACAAAAGAAAAGTAGTCAATTGTTGGGAAAAATGTAAGCAAACCCAGAATCAAGAAATTTTCGACCTATGGGTCGAGATGGAAAAGTCGCTCGGCGAATGGTGGAAAGTACTTCCAAAATGTCCGGGGAAATTGGAAGTCTGGATTCGGACACGCACATTTTGTGGATTCGTAGTTAGCAAGACAGAATTTCTAAAAAATCCTGATACAGAAGGTTGGTATCCTCCAGGGCGCATCCGTTCGTTAGTCCTTAGATACCATCCAGGTGCGGTGTATGAAATGCGTTCCAGACCTGTAGACGGTCACACAAACCAGTGTACATATGACGTTGAAGGAAATCTGATCAAATCGGCAATGGCGCAAGGAACTGTAGATTTGGTCGAATCCGGCACGACTGGCCATGGCTGGAACGATGTCGATCCTGTGGTGAAAGCTGCTCAGCTCGATGGATGTTGGACAGGGGGTAAGAAAATCGAACATGGCGGCACGATTTTACGAATTCGGGATGGTCGAATTAAGCCGGACTGCGTTGGACCGAATTTACAAAAATATTTGTGTGTACGTCCACTCTGGTAATCAAATGACAAAATATTCGAGATCAACACCCAGCATAATGGAAAAATGTGGAGCATTTATTTGGTGGATACTTTTTTTATCGCCACTAATGTTTCCAATTGCCGGACTGATTGGGGCTGTTTGGGGCGCTTCAAGGGGACAGGAAGGGCCGTCAGTTGAGATAGTAATGGGAACTTTTGCTATTTCCCTTCCCTTTACATTTTTTGCAGGAGTGACTTTTGCATTTGGGTTGTTGGCCCCGATCCGATTCAGAGGTCTCGTGTGCATAGGAGCTCTAGCTGGATTCGTTGTGACATTGTTTATCTGCGCGCACATTGCAGATTCGATTGCGTCCATTTAAAAAGGTCAAGGCGCAAAGCAAAAGGAGGTCAAAAGGAGTCAAAACAAAAGGTGCAGTCAAAAGGTGCCATCGGCTGTCTAAGTATTGGGCTTTAGCGAGTGTTGGCTCGCACCATGTTTCTTAGAACAAGAACGGGGACAAGTCCGAATGGCATTAACAAGTTGTAACTTTATGCCCGGAAACGATTAAGCATTGCTGTGCTATCAAGCAGTCATCGAAGGATCAAAAAAAGCATGAGCCTCATGCGTACAGGTGGTGAATTCAAAACCATCACCTTTTGCAGC
>JANNYC010000177.1:0-22401 GCA_031409895.1 Planctomycetota bacterium | reverse complement strand
TCGATGATTTGATCGAGCTTCAATGGGGCCGCATTCAATTGAATGCGGAAAGCTTCGCGATCTTGGCTTTTACGTTGACAACGAAATTGCTTCAATGGGGCCGCATTCAATTGAATGCGGAAAGGGCGACGTGCATAGCTGGAACGAGAACGGTAAAACCGCTTCAATGGGGCCGCATTCAATTGAATGCGGAAAGATGCGGTTCAGAAGGATGTCAAATACAACACTGAGGGCTTACCTGGGGCCGCATTCAATTGAATGCGGATAGCAACTTAAGTCACATGAACAGTGCCACCACATTGATCGCTTCAATGGGGCCGCATTCAATTGAATGCGGAAAGAGTTTATGCGGCCATGATTATTTTTCAAGGCGAAACATTTCAATGGGGCCGCATTCAATTGAATGCGGAAAGAGAGCGCTCGCGTAACTCCAATTGCACGATCGACTTAAAATCGACTTTGCGAGGAGTCGGCAGCGTCGGTCGTCAAGCGGCGGTATCATCAATCGATCGGCTCCTTATATGGTTACATGGTAATAACTTACGACAAGCGAGCGAACCCCGCCATTTCCGCATCACCCGACTGCTCGCGGCCTGGTTCACCGTAGATTTCCCAATGGCCCGCCATAACTTAGCGCGTCGTAAACACAGGGTATTCCGGAATCTGGCCGCTGACAAACCGGGCCAAAAGTCGGGTTTGGACCTCAAGCATGCGTCGATAACTGACACGATAGCCGAAAATTGGGTGGGTTGCCAGCGAATCCATCCGCAATTCATACGCATGGAAAAACTTTTTCCGACCCGCTTGGGTCAAAGCGACTGCCGACCCGGCCCGAATAAAATCGTCTGGCGTGATCATCCCGGTATTGATTGCCGTCAGCACTGCCGAATCGGCAATCAACGGACGAAACGGTTCCATCAAATCGAGGGCCAACGACGCGCGACCGTAACGAGGCTGATGGAAAAAACCCAAGTACGGATCGAAGCCGACCATATGCGCCGCGATCATGCAATCCTTGGACAGTACACTATAAGCCAGTGACAACAGCGCGTTGACCGGATCTCGCGGCGGGCGCCGATTACGCCCGTTGAAGTCAAACGAAAAAGTCGTTGCGCTCGTTTGACTTCGCGCATCGTTCGAAGCCGCAGGACCAAGCGCCGAAGCGGCGGTTAAACAAAGAGCTGGATCGACTGGGGCCGCGGGGGCCAACGCCGAAACGGCGGTTAAACAAGGTTGACTTGGGGGATCAGGCTCTCGCGACTCGACTTTAATCATTCCTGCAAAATGTTCGAAGTACGCCCTGGCAGCATTCCCTTCAATGCCCAACAACTGATCCAAAGTCGTCGCGAGCAGAGCGTCGTGCTGCATACATTTGAGCAAGGCTAATGCTTGTTTTGGCGGCTCGACGTGGTTGCGCATCAACAGGGTTCGCTGATTGCGAATCTTGCCCGACACCAACGAGCGGGACACCGCCAAACAGAATTCGCTATCCTCTGCCAAACGAAACTGGTCGCGGCGCAACATGATATTGGTCAAGCCCATGCCGCGCGAAGTACCATAAAACCAACCGCCGCCGGAAAAATAGCTGATTGGAATGTCGTTTTGCAAAACAGTCTGGATGGCTTGGGTCGAAATCTGAATGTTGCCCATCACATTGAGCTGGCAGATTTCATTCAAGCGGACTTCTTGAATCACTTTGTCCTTCTCTTTGACCGTTAGGACTTCCCCCTTCACGCCGATATACAATCCATGCGTATTGAGATAAAGCGGTCGCAAGTCATCGCGAGCCGGAATGAGCCGCCGGACCTGAGAATCCTTCGATTCAAGTTCATTCAAAGCGTCCGTGTTCGCACCAAGCGTCTCCGTTGTTGACGTTACACCACGGTCGTCGAGTTGAATTTGCAAAATGTGGGTTTCATCCGGTAAACAGACGCCAACTAACGAACAACGCGGGCATTTCGGGCTGTTGATCAGCGGGGGTGGAATTTGCGAGGAAGCGGCAGTCGCCTTCGCCTGCGCTATGGTTTCCACGGTCCACTTTTCGATTTCCGCATCGATGGGAATTCGAACCCGCTGCCGCGTCATGGCGTAATAGACGATCGCTTCATGGCAAACATAGCCATGCTCGCGCAGAATCAATGCTTGAATCGCAAGTTGAATCTTGTCGGTCGGCCAAGCGTCCAGTGCTCCGTCGTCGCGAGTTTGCGGTCGACCGCGCTTGTAGTCGACCGGCGTTACGACGTTCCCGTCGCACTCGACCAAATCCATCTTGGCGATTACACCGAGTCGGTCGCTGCTGAGCGTGACGCTACGAGCCCGCGCAGTTTTGGAATCTTCGACTAACTGTTCCGGTGGGGGCAACTCGTCTTGGCGGCTGTCGACCCGCGAATGCTCGATCTCACCTTCTACGGTTTCTTGGTTATGGACGAACACCCCTTCGACATGTTCGTAAAAGAACAATCGAGGACAGTAGACGAACTCGTTGATCATCCGAGCCGGCAGATAATCGACCTCAACATCGTTCACGGGCTTCACGACGCTCATCGAGGTTCTCCCTAAAAATCCTGGAATCAAATCACGATGCAAGGAGCGACTAAAGGCGAATACGGGATGCCAAGTGCGGTGATGACTCGTTCTCCCCGCCCGGCACTTGGGCCAAGGTCTACGAAGATGACTTGGTCCTCGTTGTGCTTGATGATCTCACCCAGCTCGTGTTGGCATTTGGCCAAGTCGATCGGGTTCATCTGGCACTCGAAGACCGAGTATTGAAGGTGATCGCCAAAGTTCCGCATCGTCTTGAAGACTTTGCGCAAGCGTTTGGGATCGCAGATGTCGTAGCAGACGAGAAAGGTGCGGCGCATGGGTGAGTTGAGAGTTGACGGTTTAAAGTTGAGAGTGAGTGAATGGCTACCTGCTCGCAGTTGACAAAGCGATTGTGCGCCATTGGAACGGGGCCAAATTCCAGTCTAGTCCGGCAAAGTCCCGCCGCAACTAATTTTGGCCAACCCCCGCGTCGCGCGAACCTCGATTCGCGCGACGCGTCCCATCCACGCTACGTTTTATAAATGAGTTAAATTGTCAAAGAACAAAATGGCGCTCGGCTTTGGATTGAGAAGCGGTGGTTTTCTATCGACCGACTCACGTGCTTTCGCGAATGAATAGTCCGAATCCGCGAAAACGGCCACTGCCGACCGCAATCGGACCGCGCACGGGCGCAGGGAAATTGACTCGAACGTGAATACGCGGCGAGGAGTTCAAGTTCTCCGGAGGCAAGTATCGCGATGCCAATTCGACTCCGCGTCGAAAGCCAACTTCACGCCACTCCAATTCGGCTTGTTCGATGAGTTCGCTGGAGTAGCCTGCTTGCCGAAACGCCTTGCGGAGCAGTTCGTCCATTCTCGCATCGAGTCGAGCGAGGTATCGCTTCTGAGTTTCAGCATCAAGACCGTTCTTGAGCTTGCGACGCAGGTGATCTGGATCGTCGTAGCCGGGAAGGATGGCGGGCGTGACCGTGGACCACGTTCTCGATTTCTCGACGTACTGCTGCAACACGTTATCGGAGCCGGACAGGATCGTGAGTAGCGCAGCAGCGCCATCGTGGTTGACTAATTCCGCCCCTGCCATTGCACGTCTCACCCAAGTCACTTGCTGACCGCAATGAGGGGGCGCGGTGATGAGAATTCGCCGAATCGAATCGACACGATTCAGCTTTGGAATGATTGTTGGCAGCGGCAGGTACTGAAACCGATCAGGACTCGTTGCCCCACTGGGTGGCTTCGAGCCATCAGGCATCTTGCCGTGGACGAACACGTTGATTCGCTCCTCGGTCCAGCCCTGATCGCGAGCTGCCTCCGCCACGGCATGTCGAACCATCCCCGCCACGTCGCGAGTCCCGCGCAATTGATTAAACGGTCTCATCCCACTCGCGTCGGGCTTCAGAATGCTGAACGCGGCAAACTGTTTTTGTGACGGCTCTGTTGCACGTCGATAACCGACGACGCGAAATGTGGACAGCGGCGGCACGGGCTTGAAACCGCCATCCGTGAGCCGACCGAGGAACTTTTGATGCTTCTCCAACAGTGCCTTAAGCGTCCCCTCGGTTGATACGCGCAGGGCCGTTCCGGATTGATCTGGCGTCGCCCGCCAGACTTCACCGGATAGGACTGCGGCCTGTTCGTCGGTGAGTAGCTCCGCGTTACCGGCGACCATATCGATGCCCCAGCCGAGATGCGTGACAGACCGGGCCGCAGCTTGAAGGACGTCGAAGTGCGGACAGGCACCTTCAGAAAGTGGGAAAAGAAAGCGAATGGCCTCGCCTCGCAGGTTGAGAGGACGAACATCTTTCTCCACGCGGAACTTCGCCATGCTGGTGTCTATATCACCGCGTGCCCATGCGGCCGTCATCAAGTCACCGGAGTTGTTTGGAACGTACATGCGATAGCCGAAACTCTCGGCCGCGACTTGTGGAGTGACAAGCGATGGTTGAATGCGTTCAAGCCATTGCAATGCTGGCTGGGCGTAGTCCCGGAACTGGCCGTCTCGCCAGCGCTGCGCCGCGGCGGACACAAGCGATTGAAACAATCGAAGCGGCGAAGGTGGCCATTCGGGATCGCCATCATCGCCCCGGCCGTGGAATTGCGGCACGGGGTCCAGAAATCGAAGGGTGAAACAGAGGACGGTGTTCATACCGGTGCCCCCGGAGTTGCTGGGGCGGCTGTCGATTTCTTCGCAGCCTTCTTTCGAGTTTGCTTGGTATCGCCCTCGCCCTTGATATCCATTTGAGCCAGCTTGGGATCGAACGTCACTTCTCGACCTTCCCCAACACCGAATGCTTTAGCGGCAGCCGTGGCATACTTCAGCACATCAGCCGATTTGAGTGACTGCGGTTCGCGTGTGCCGTCAGAATGCACGAGCTTAAACTCGCGAGGCTTCTCACTCGGCACGAGGTTGCACCCTTGGCGGAGGTACGTCGCAGCATTCGATGTGAACGCGACCAAGGACAGACCAAGAATGTAGCGGCGAAGTGCGAGGGTCTTCGCACTGTCGCTCCCAGCAGCCAACAGTCGCAGCGCAGCGAGACTGAACGTTGCATCTCGACGGACACCGCCATCCGCAATGACACCGCCGTGAGAGCCAGTTGCCGGAACATGAATAAAGCCACGTTCCGCATAAGCGTCCCTCAACGCACTGTCGGTTGTTTCCTCAAGGAGCTTGTCACCGATGTAGTCAGTCGAAGGGTTGTACTGTGCAGATCGCTTAAGTCGCTTCACATCAAACGCGCGAATCGTCGATGCAATCAGACGCGGAAGTTTGGCTTGCGTATCCCGCGAGTCCCACACGCCGAACACGAGCGAGGTCGGAGCGATCTTGGCCATCGGTTCTGCATTCCCTTTCAGCACCGACTTGAAGGCATCCTGCAGTTCCTTCTGCAAAGGCGTGCAGCGAACAAGTGCATCGCCGGCGCGATGGCCCGCTTCCAGAATGCTGATCGATTTCTCGCCAGCCTGCACGAAGACCTGCGGTACGAGGTGGGCAAACTCCGGCTTTGAAAACATTGGTTCGATGCGGTTCGCTTGCGAACCAACGCTATCGACGAGACACACGTTCTTGTCGCCTTCCGGTGGGTCAATGTTGTAGCCGCCGGGGAACACCTTCTTGTCTTTAGCCTCAGCGTATGTTGCCGGGAAGAGAACTCCTTCTGGTCCTTCCACCGGTTCAAGATGTTCTCGAATCACCAAAGCGGCGAAGCCGTCGGTTGTCAGCCAGGAATCGAATTGGGTCAAGTCACTCATCAGAACCTCCAATAAAGGGAATCGCGGGTAGGAAACTTTTCAGATATTTCGTCCGGTACAACAGACGAAATTCGTATCGGCTCGCGCCGACGATCGGCAAAACCCCACAGGCAGCGGGGGGTGCCACTTCGATTGGCAGTGGTCGATTCCACGCAGTGTATAGGAACCGGTTCTTGCGTTTGATCTCTTCGGGGCGGAATCGCTGCAAGCCGATGAACGCGAGCAATTCGAGTGCGGGTCGAGCCATCGACTCGATGCGCGTCAGGGAACTTCCCGCCAGTGGGTCGAAACTGAATCCAACGTCAATCGCGCCACCTTGAGCACCAAGGTCCGAATCAAAGTTGAACGGCAGGCCACACTCACGGACAGAGAATCTCAAGCATTCTTCGCTTCGCCAAGTGGTCCCCTTCAATGCCTCCTTCATCGAAGTGACGATATCGAGAACCGATTGACGACCGGCCCACGTCTTGAACCGACTTCCGCCAGCAAAATCATCCGCGAACCAATCAAGCGTGATGCCGAGAGGGGCCCCAAAAACGATGTTGGCCTCGCGGAGTAACTTGTCCAATGCCTTGGATTCATCCTCAATGCCCGAAATGCTTTTTCGCACTTTCACGCTCATCGCGGTGATCGCTTTGAAGCGAGCGTGTTGTGCCTCGGTCATCGTGTTGGTCATGGGGCAGTCGGTCAAGGCATCCAGAACTTCGTCAAGCATTCCCCCGCGCCTGATACAGAACGCACTGTCTTCAAACCATCCTTCCGACCCCGGCCACAATCGTTCCGACAACTCAAACAACCCACAGCAAGCGAAGAATTGGCCGGGGTTGCTGGTGTCTACGTTGATGCGGATGCTCATTGTATGTCCTCCACGAACTTTGATGGATTGGCGCTGGCCGCCCAATCGGCGGCGCGGAGCAATGATTCGAGGTACGCCAGTCCCCAACGCCCGTACTTGCGTTGCAGCCGGGCGAACCGACGTGGTACTGACATCGCCATGTCATCGGTCTCTCGCTGTGGACGTTCCGGATCGAATGCTTCGTCAGATGGAAAATGAGGTCTTCCGCGTCCGTGGTGGACCGCGATGAGATGAAGTACGAGTTCTTTCAACTCATCGGAGAGCTGCATAAAACTCTCCTCCTTCTGAATGTCCATGAGCGAACCAAACTCATGACGGTACGTCTCGGCGACTCGCCCACCTTGCTTGCCGGATTTCGCAAGTGGCGGTGTTTTTGGATACGCCATGTTGCCGAGGACAGTCTGGAACTGCTTTCTCCGCTTGCCGTGGTCGTGGAATTGAGCCGCGACAAACAGAGCGGTCTTAAGTTTCTCTGACAGACTTAAGCCTCCGATGATTCGTTTCGTGTTCTCGACGACATCGCTGACATGGACATCCCAAAGCACCGGTTTCTTGCTCGACTTCCCGCCTTCGCTGGCAAGTTCAAACCAATGCCAGGATCTACTCTCAGCGTCGTCACCATCGGGCGGTTTGATGTCGATACGGCGGATGAGCCGCATGTTCTTTGTCGTTTCTTCGTCAATGTCGTCGGCCATGAACCGAATGCGTTGTCGAATCTTTTCTTCGCCGAGAAACCATTCATCAGCCACGTCCTCGGCCGTTTCCGAACCACCATCCAGCATGCCTTGTTGATTCAATCCACCGGCCTGTTCAGGCAAGATCAGCGTCGTGTAGTTCAATTCGTCCTTGTTTCTCTGAACGATTGTGCCGAGTGTCGTCACCAGGATTGATTCGTCTTCGGATTGAATCCAGACAGGCGTATCAGCGGGTGCCTTGAGCTTCTTCAGGCGGTCGAATACCCGGGCCGAATTGTCTCGGAGTAGCTCGTGCGGTTTGAGCGGGTAGTCTTCGAGCAGTCCTTCGGCCAACTTCGCTAATCGTTTTCGTTCCAGAGATTCCCGTTGCGCTCGCTCCAATTCATTTTTGAATTGCAGACGCAGTTCCCAGACTTCCTTCCGCCACGCAACATGGGTTTCTGGTGGTTGCCATGATGTGGGCAAGCCATGCAAATACGGCTCGACCGGCGGGCGACCTGGGAGTTTGCCCTTGATGGTCGTGAGTGCCCAGGCATCGAACAAGATGTCAGTGACGGGAAGGATTGTGGGTGTTGGCGCGAAGGCGGCAAGTCGCTTTTCCGGGTCAAGACTGCTGAGGGCCTGCGGAGAACCGTCCCCTTTCAACTCTTTCAGCAGATCGTATGTCAATTTCCGTCGTGAGTCGTAATCGTCCTCTGAATCGAATTTCGTTGGATGCACAACGTGTATCTCGGTGTCGTTGTGTTCGCCAAATCGATTCACGCGGCCAAAACGCTGGGCCATACTCTCGAAAGTTGAGAGATCGCAGACGAGGTGATCGGCCGAGATGTTGACACCAACTTCGCCCGCCGACGTACAAACGAGATAGACTGTTTCGCTCCCGCTCAAATCTTTCGGCAGGAAGCGTCGGAACGTCGGCTTATCGACCAATTCGTCCCGCTCCTTGCCGCGTAACGTACCGGTGAGGGTTTCGACCGCGAGCTTCTCCTTTGCCAACTTGTCGCGGACTTTCATCACGTCTTCTACCGTGCGAACGAAGACAAGGATTGCTCGTTGTGAATCTTTGAAGTTAAGGGCCAACAAAGCGATTTCGTCAGCGAGTTTCGTGTCGTCCTTGGCTTCATGCAGGTGAATGGCTTTCGTGGCCCCGATTCGTTTCTTTACGGTCTCGTTCTCGTGATCATCGGCAGTCAGTGAGAATACGTCTCCGCCTCCCCGCGATGTTGCCGACAGTTCCATCACTCGAAACTTTCGAAACTCCTTGCATCGCTTCTGTTCTTCTTCGATTCCGATGAGCAATTTCTGAAACGCTGGCTCCAAGTGGGCCTCGTCGTGAACAAGCAAAACGTCTTGACCTAGGAAACCCGCATGAAACGGCTTGCCCTTGAAACCGACGCCGTACCCGCTGAAGAGTACGCGACTGCCAATCATGTCTACCGTGCCCACGATAACCGCCGGGCGAGCAGGATCGGCGGACCATTCTAGATTGTCGGCGAACTGACCTCGTAGTGTGCTGAGAGCGAGCGGGGAGACCGGTTCGTCGTTTTTGTCTCGGAGTGGCAACGCACACAACGCAGCAAGCTTCTCTCGAACGGCTAGGAGAGCAGGCTGCTTTTGAATGACGGCTCGATACTTTTCGACCTCACTTGTCGTTTGATCGACCACTGTGCGACGATTGACGACGTAGACGAGGCGGCGAGGAACGCGATCTGGATGTTGGGCGAGCGCAATCAGCCAAACTGCCACGACCGATGTCTTGCCAAGTCCCGTCGGCAGGCTGCACGACACAGGAATCCCGCCCGGCTTCTCGCCGATGAATCGTTGATACAGCGCTTCCTGCCATGGGAAAGGCGGATAGTTGGTCAAGTGCTTGAATGCGACTTTAAAATTCATGTTGATTCCCGTCGGTTTCGACAGTTGACGACGAAACAAATACATTCTTCGCAAAGCACGTTCATATTATCCATTACGGTTTGAGCGGCGTTGAACGGTCGGAACAGACGCGACACGAGCAACCGGGCGCGGTGAAATGGCGAATTCCGACAACTCCTTGCGGCGTCCGGTCGAAGCGTTGGTAAATTCGTTCGAACAGGTCGGCCTCGCCGTTCTCGTAGTATCGACGAATCGCATATCCGCAAAGGTCCGCCATCTGAACCATCGACGTCAATTCGCTGTTGACGAACAAAGGTGTCTCGAAGATATGGTCGATGTCCGTCCACCGCGTGCCTTCACGGTGAAAGCGAATCATCATCTCCGTCAGCCGCCTGGCCACCGTCTCGTTGTTGTCTTGCACGATAAAGCCCAGCAACTCCTGACCCAGGAAGTGACCGCGATGCCGCAGAAAGTACTCGTATCGTTGAATCAGTTCGGTGAATGCGAACTCAAACGGCGGCAGGCGAAGGTTTGGCTGCGCGTAAACGACTTGCTTGTCGATGACCTCGGCGAACAATCGCGAGTCTTGCCAACCTGCAACGGTGTCGGCCAACTGACGAATTAACTCAAGTCGTTCGTCGCGCGTTAAATGGACGTAGCCTGCGGTCTTGCGATAGTTTTTCTTCGCCGCATCAAGTTGTTTTCGAGTTCCTGAGGCTGCAAGACGCAGTAGGTGTTGCATTCTCCGCTGTTCGACCTCTCTACGCCGACCTTCGCAAGGCAGCAGATCGAAGTCTGGAATTCGCTCTTGTTCGGTAAAACGCCGAGCCATCCAGGCAGTATGGATTTCTTGTCCCTGCAAGCCGTACGCCGCCTTTAGCGAACTGATTTCGGTTTCGATTGTCTTCCATCGTTGAGCTTCGATCGCCAGACCGACCAGCACGAAATAGGGTGTTCCAGCGTTCTCGGGAACTCCAGATTCGTCCAAATAGCAAACAAACACGGCGGAATTCCTTCTATTGACACTTCCGTTTGCACACCGATAATAAACAAGCGACTGAGTTGAGACGCTAAGCGCCTCGTGCGGGTCCGAACCGGACCCGCCTCAGACGTTAACCAGTCGATGAACTTACGGATGCTTTTATGAGTTGCTAACGAAGCGAATTGTATCGCGATACCATCCGCAGGTCAAGCAACAGAGCATTTTTTCCGCGATCAATTGATCGCGGCTCCATTGAAGCCGGATACTTTTTTGAGTTTTCGGAATACTCCGCATCGTTCCGCGACTTAAGAGTCGCGGCCCCATTGATTGAAGGCGGAAGAGTTCAAAGAGGTTGTATTGACCTCGAACGTGTTGCAACGGAGTCGGTCTTCCAACCGACCGATCGTGTTTGAGCCAACCTCCACAGGTAAATTCCTGGCGTGCGTGTTCGAGTATCTTGATTCCGAAACGGTGATTCCGGTAACAGCCTACGAAATCGATGACGAAGCCTAAACGCATAGTAAAACGAGTGATGCGGGAGTTGACGCCCGTCGAACAGCAGCGGCTCGATCGCGCGCGGTTGGAAACTGACGCAAATCGCGAAGCGATTCTCAGCGACGGACGAGTGGCCAAACACGCGTGGCTGGCTATGCGGCGCGAAGTTGATGAGACCGTCGCAAAATTGCGGGCGGAACGCGAACGACAAGGACTGTCGCTGGCGGATGTTGAAACGCGTTCCGGCCTGAGGCGCTCGGCATTGTCTCGCTTGGAAAACGGAACGACCAGCAACCCAACGCTGTTGACGCTTCAACGCTATGCGGCCGCGCTCGGCATGATCGTGCGAACAACGCTGAGCAAACCGACGTGAGCCCACCGTCCCTACATCGAAGATCGTCGAGCTCGCTTCGCGGACCAGTTCAGGCAGCGTTTTGGTTCGATTTATCTTGCGGATGCAGAACTCCCGCCATTCACGGCGACGATACAACCAGCCGAGGATTGCGGTTGCCGTCTTGCCAACTCCGGTGGGCACGTTGAGCAAATCGGGCAACTCTCCGTCTTCCGCGAACGCAAGCTGATAGGGGTAACGATCACGTCCCGTGGCAAGTTTGAAAAAGTCGTCGAACATCGAATTCCTTAGGTGCCGATCGTCGTTCGAAAAGGAATAATCGCGTCACCAATGCACTTTGAAAAGCCTCCGCGAAGGACGTCCCCGCTTCGACATCTCAATTGACCACAGCATAAGGACACGTTTGGTCTCTACGCGAGGGTCGCGCGTTAGAAATGACAGATTTTTTTAGGATCAAGACAAATATCAATGTTTCTGTGCCAAAATCGCATAGCCTAAATAGGTCATGCACGAGTTGTTTCTAACCGCTAAGCCCTAACGGCCAAACCGATTGCGTCAGACCCGAATAGCACTGTCGAGTTGTATGTTGGTTCAGGTGCAGTGTTTTCGAAATTCGGCTTGGACCTGGCTTGTTGGTTTTTGCATTAACTCGTATTGATGTCGTCGTTGTCCCCCCTTTTTGTCCCGTTACGTTTTCTGCGGATACGATGGTTCTTCATACGTTTAACAAGAATCGATCCTGAGCAAACCTGTCCCTCGCTCCTTTGCGAAGACCTGGTTGATTTCGATCACACGGGCGAGCGCGATTTCGCGGAGCCAACGTGCGGCGAATCAACTTGAAGCGGAATTTTTAGAAGGCCTTGCACGAATCCGCACAAACCGTCGGCGTCCCAGGAACCCATCCAGAATTCGATTGGCCAATCGACCGCGACGTCACAGGCGACTTGCAGCAGTCGCTGCGGATCGACGATGCTGGCCGGGCCATTGAGTTCGAATCGCCGGTTTTGGGTCAGGCCGAGCGCTACGCTACGTTGATCGGTGGGGTCGGTGATATTCAACTCGCGGATCCGTTTTTGCAGGGCTGCCCGCACCATTTCATCACGAGCGCCGCTTAGGTCGGCGACGAGTGCGGCTTTGCGGGTTGCGCGATAGGCGGTGGCGTCGCGAATTCCGGTCGCGCTTGCGACGCGAATGGGATCGAAGATCATGCCGTCCTTGCGAAGCGGCCCGCGCCGGTTGAGCACGGACGGGGGCAGAGTGTGAAAGGGAGCTGCCGGGTCCGGCGGATACAAAATATCTTTGCGTCGAATCGTAACGGAACTATGAGAGATCTGCAGTTCGAACGGCTCGATGAAAGCCACACCCGCCCGATCGTCGCTAAGCAGTCGATTGCGCGACTCGAAACGGGGCTGCCCGAGCAAATCGACTTCGGCACCGAGAAGGAAATGGTCTGGCAGGGGAGTGCCCGCAAGCTCGACCGATGAAACGTGCACGCCAATCGTCGGCGCGTGCGATCGCGGCGTGACCGAATGTTGCCAGCGGATGACCCGGTCTAGATCCGGTTCGCCGGCGACCGCGAACGTGTAGCCGCTGACCCCGCGCGGTTCATCGCTTGGGTCAGGATTCACTGCCAGGCGGCATTGAAACCAACCTTCGAAATGGATCGCAAGTGTGCTCATGTTACTCCAGGAGCTTTCTCAAATTTAGTTGCAACTGCTCTTGCCGCAGGTGCAGGGAATGTTCGAAGCGGACGGCGATACTCTGCAAATTTTCCTGTAAAAACAAGAGACGCGGCAACACCTGCGCGACCGAAGTTTCCGCTGAGTTCTCGACCGACTGGCGCAGAGAGTTCGCTTGTGTGACAAGATCGAGCAAATCTTCGTGCATTACCAACCACGCGCTGCGCTTGTGCGGATGAAGCTTGATTTCGCGGTCTAGCTCGAATGTGGGGCCTGCGGTTTTTTCCACCCCGCCGACTCGCACCGGCAAGCATGTGAGCATTTCGGCCAGCGGCCTTAGTACCATCGTCATCAACGGATACATCGCGAGCTTACCCAGGACTAACCGTTCCGAAAGCGATTCGCCGCTAGGCGTGTAGAATCGTGTCATCAGCGTCAGCGTCGTTCGATAGGCGGCGTTGAACAACTGAGCGGCGCGGAGCGTAACCGGATGCTCGATCAACGTGCAAGAATCGGCCCAACCCTCCGAACGGAAATGCGTCACCGTATTGTCGGCAACGGGCCGAACTGGATCGAAGTCAGGGTGAGTTTGTCGAAGGGCAAGGACGGCAGAACGGGTTTGCACGAAGCGTTCGTAGTGCGACGGCTTTTCTGAATCGACGTGTGTGTGACCCGCCTCAAGTATCCGGTCGATCACCGCTTGGGCGCTGTCCAAGTCGGTCACAGGCACCAACTCAATATCGTGCCAGCCAGGCGTAAGGTCGATCTCGCGGCTAGTGATTTGCGATTCTAGTTCGCCGACGAACAGTGGCTTGCCGCGAGAATCGAGGGCGCTGAGTCCGCGGCGTATGCGGTGGTAAAGATCAAAAATCGACACGTAGCCCGCACCGGATTCGCCATGCAACCGCTCGAACTCGATAAAACGATCGAGGGTCGAGAGGGAGAAAGGTTTCAGTTCGAACCGCATGTCGGGCGGGCAACAACGTCCCGGCGCGGGAAAGTTGGGTGCGCGAAAATGCGGGCAGCCTCCCACCGCCGAGAGGAGATTGCAGACCAAGCCCAAGTGTTCCATTTCGCTTCGGGCTACCCCTAGAATCTCTGCCTTCCACTGGCGCACGTGCTCAAACAGCACGTCGTCGATTCCGGGTTCGGACGGATGTCCCTTCAGCGAATAGGCCGCGAACAAATATTGGCAGATGACCGCTTGTTCGAGTTCAGCGGCATCGGTCAGCGCTTGGATCAGTTCCGCGCGTGTAGTCAACTCACTGCAATCGCTCATAGGGATTCGGGTAATGACGCCCCCTCGATCGGGCCGACCTCCAAGGCCCCCAACTGCGAGCGGGGGATTCCCAATCGATCAACCATCGTCATGTCGAGGGATGCTCGCTGGCGGGGAGGGACATACAAAGTGGCAATCCGAGACAACCCGCGTTCGGACAATTCGGACAACGGCATGTGCAGAATCGAGGGTTCAAGATAGGTCATGACGGCAGCTTCGTAGACAACGACCGGATGTTGAGCTCCATAGTGGGCAATCAAGGTCTCGGCCAAGATACGCTGACGCCATGCTGACGACGCAGGTTCTTCGGACTGCAGTTGCCCGACGACCCCCGCCTGCCACAACAGGAGTCCGGTGGAAGTATCAACTTGCCGTGGCCGGATAAGAAAATCGGTGGCTTCATAGCTGACGCATCCAGCGACGCCAGGATCAATTCCGACATCGGCAAATAAGACGCCATCTACGGAAACCGAGGGCAGCATGCTTGCGGAATACCCGCTCTCGCGCGCTCGGCGGATCGCTTCATGCGAGGCATAAGTGAATACTCCGGGATGGCCGTAAAACACAACGCAGACCTTTTCGCCCGCCTCCAGACATTCCAAAATTCGCTCGACCCACCGTTCATAAGTGACCTTGCGCGGTTGTCCTTCAAGATAATCACCCAGCGGTTCTGCGCGCGGGTTTTGGCGACGGACCCACTCTTGCGTCGCCCAATCCGGAATTGCGTAAAGCACCCGATCCGCATTCGCGATGTACGAGGGGGTCTCGGTTGTGACGTGGGCGATCGATTTGATGCCCGTCCCCACGACCGTCAAAGAACCGCGCGTTGGTTGCTGTTCGTCGGACACGCCAATGTCACTTGCTTCCTAGCACAAGAACATGTCGGGATTGGCGAAATGCTGCTGGGCTTCTTCGCTGACCGCAGAATAAAAGTGATGATGTTTGCCCTTGAGTAGCGACTCCTTTAGGGCATTTTTTTGGGCTTCGGTGAGTCCGTATTGCCCCATCACCGCGTCGGGATTGGCTTTGAAGTCAGCGAGCAGTTGGGCGTTCTTGGCGAGTTCAGACAACATGTCAAACAATCCTGAGGCCATGGTTCATCTACCTTTCTTCGAATTTGAAAAACAGAGTACGTCGCGATTCGAGGCAACCGGGCCGACGCAACCGCTGGCCCGTTTTTTTCATCGTAGTTGGGCCTGGCGCGCGCCGCAACCTCTACCGCATTAGATGTGAAACGGTCAGTGCAATTTGTTTACTGAACGCCTCCCATGAAGATTTGACCCGCCCCAAAATCGTGTCAAAACGAGGTTCACGCCGCAAGTTGCTGAGCAAGTGGTCGTGTTCCGCCAGAAATGGGTAATTGATGAACCCACTCTGGGCCGCGTGTTCGAGCCAATCCAATGCGGCTTCGCGTCGGTCAAGAGTGGCCAGAGCGGTGGCCACGAACCAAGTGTAAAACGGATCGGTGCGAGCGATACCAGTCAGTTCAGGAGTTAGGGTTTGATCGAAAGCCGTTTGGTCCCCCTGCAACGCGAATTTGAGTAGTAAGCATAGCACCGCCAAAGGGTGCTCGGGCAAATCTTTCAGAAGCGCATCGACTATGGAAAAGGCTTGTTCGATATGCCGACTATAGACCAACATTTGAAAGTACTGATAGCGAAACGCGATATCGTCGGGCGCCTTTTCGTAGACTTCCCGGATGGCGCGAACGGCAGCGTTGAATCGGCCCTCGAAGAAATGCACCCAAGCCGGACCGGCCCAGTTGATCGGAGTCAACGGGTCGATCCTCAGCAACTCTTCGATGCACACAGAGGCCGCCTGCATTTGCCCACTGCACAGATAGATATGGATCAGCCAAAACAACGAATCAGGATCGTTGCGATCGATCACCAAAGCTTGCGTGAACTCCATCGCCGCACGGGCAAATTTGTGGCGGAGAAATTCGATCAAGCCTCGCAACCGGTGGCCGTGCGCCGATTCGGGCTCCAGTGCCAAGACGCGATCGACATAGTGCTCGGCGCGCTCCAAGTGCTCCGGGCCGCCCAACCCGGTATTCAGAAACTGAAAATGTACGTGGGCCAGCGCGGAAAACAACAGCACATTGTCCCCGACGATTTCGAGGCCGGATTGCAAGAACTCTAGGGCTTGCTGCAGCCCTTCGAGGCGGACCCCAAAAATTTCTTTGCGGGCTCGCAAGTAATATTCATAGGCCCGCGCATCTTCGATTGGCCGACGGGCGACTTGGCGGCTTTCCAGCGGCGTCAGTTTCAGTTGCAAAGCCTCGACGATCGAGCGTGCGACTTTCTCCTGCATGTCGAAAATGTCGTCCAGGCTGCCGCTAAATTTTTCAGCCCATAACGTCTTGTCTCTACGCGCGTCGATCAACTGCACGCTGATCCGCAAGTCGTCTTTCGCGCGGCGCACGCTTCCGCGCAGCACGTAATTGACCTTGAGGCTGCGGCTGATCGCTCGGATGTCCTGGTCGGTTCCTTTAAGGCGAAGGGCCGAATTGCGCGAAATCACGCGAAGCGCGGCGATCTTGGCAAGATCAGTGATCACGTCCTCCGTCAATCCGTCGCTGAGATATTCGTGGTCCTTGCCGGGACTCAAGTCATCGAACGGGAGGACGGCGATCGAGATTTCATCGGTAGATGAAGCCGGGATGTATTCCGCGGTCTTTCCCTCCTGGACGGCTTCGAGTGCCCCGACAAAGTCTCCAATTTTCAGATAACGATCGTCGGGGTTTTTTTGCAGCACGATCCGTATCGCCTCCACCACGCCGGGCGGGATGTCGTCGCGATAAGTCGTAATGTCCTCGGGATCGTCGTGGATGATCGAGTACATGACCGCCTGCATGGCCTTGCCGCGAAAGGGGCGAAAACCCGTCATCAATTCGTAGAGCACCACGCCCAACGACCAGATATCGGTGCGGTGGTCGATATCGTCGCCGGTCGCTTGTTGCGGCGACATGTAGACCGCGGTGCCCACCAATCCTCCTTCGTGGGTTAGGCGAGTTTCGCCAGTGAGCGTCGCGAGTCCAAAGTCCAAAACCTTGGCGGTGCCGTCGGAGGTCACAATAATATTGGCCGGTTTGATGTCGCGATGTACGATCCCTTTTTCGTGGGCCTTGGCCAGACCCCGACCCACTTGGCACACGATGTCAATCGCGTTCTCAAGGCTCAGCGAACCGTCTTTGAGAATCGCATCAAGTGTCCGTCCGTCGTAGAACGGCATGACGATAAATACGTCCCCGTCGTCGGTCTCGTCGATATCGAAAATTGCCGCGATGTTCGGGTGCTCAAGCGTTGATACGATACGAGCCTCCTGCAAGAAGCGTGTTTCTGCACTTGGCATACTCGCCGAAGATTGCCGAAGAAACTTCAAGGCCACCGAGCGCGGAAGCTTCAGGTCCTTGGCTTCGTATACCGCACCCATACCGCCTTCGCCGATTTTGCGGATAATTCGATAGTGGGATACGGTCTGACCAATCATAATTCTGTTCGACCTTTGCCAAACGCGCGTGTCGAACGCAGGTCGGCAAGACGAGGAGTTTGTAAGCGGTCGCGCAAACTGCCTATCGTAGCACATATCCATACACCGTCCAAGGAATAGCTCGATCAGCGTCGTCAATAAAAGATCGTGGCTTGAAAGTGAATTGTGCCAGTGCGACCAACCCGAGCGCGATTTTCGCGGAGTGTCGGCAAGAAGTAGTAGTATGAGTCTGCACAAAGCGCAAACGTCAATTAATCGGTCGTTGAGGTTTTCTGTTTTGGAGTACAGAATGCAATCGTCGACACGGATTGGCGCGAAAAGTGAACGCGCGACCAAGTCGCTTGGTGCCCAGGCTCTTCTGCAACGGGAACATATCTAAATGGCATTTCAAAGAAATTCCTTGACCATGACCAATCGACCAAGCCATCGGCTTTTGGAGGGCAGTGCCTTGTGGGCGGATCATCTGGCCCGCGAGGTCCTGGGTCCGGCCGATTCCGATGAACTGCTTGAGATCACTTTGCTACTTCGCCCGCAAGATCGTTTCGGACGGCGGCTGCATTTGCACCAGCAGGCACACTCAACGTGGCGTGAACGAACGCACTTGACCCATTCCGAAATCGCAGCTCGGCACGGAATCGCGCCTACAGACATGGAGCGCGTCGAGCGGTTTGCCCGCGCTAACGACTTGCGGATCGGTAACTGCCATCCCGTGACGCGTTTGATCACTCTGTCCGGGCCGATGGCGAAAATTTCTCGTCTGTTCGATGTGGATATACAACACTATCGCCACGAACTCGGGTCCTTCCGGGCCCACAAAGGGGCAGTCCACCTTCCGGTGGAACTCGCGTACGTCGTGGAGGGCGTTTTTGGATTGGATACGGCACCGCTCAGCATCCCGCACGCGAGGCTGCATCCTGCGCATGCGAAAACGGGAGTCCCTCCAAATCCCGACGACGTATTGCATTACACTCCTCCACAACTGGCGGAGATTTATTGCTTTCCGAAACAGACGAGCGGCAAGGGACAATGCGTGGCTCTGCTTGAATTTGCCGGGGGCTACAACACTCAAGACTTGCAGACGTACTTCGGTCGTTTGGGTCTCAAACCCCCTTCGATTGTCGATGTGCCACTCGCGGGCGCGTCCACAAGCGCGACGGGTAACCTAATGCTCGACGGCGAAGTGACGCTCGATATCGAAGTCCTTGGAGCAGCAGCGCCTGCGGCAGAGCTGGTGATCTACTACGCCCCAAACACCACGGATGGTTGGGTTCGCGCCATCCACGAAGTCGTCGCGGACGATGTTCGCAAGCCCTCGGTGCTGTCGATAAGTTGGGGACAAGTCGAGAGTCAATGGCCGAGTCAAGCAGTGCGGGCGATCGAAGAAGCTTTGACGACGGCGGCATTGTTGGGGATCACGGTCTGCGCTTCGGCCGGCGACCATGGTTCCGCCGACGGTGCTCTGCAAGGGGCTCACGTGAGCTATCCCGCCTCCAGTTCTTTCGTGCTCGCGTGTGGCGGCACGAAACTCGACGCGGCGGGGAACGTATTCAAAGACGAAGTTGTTTGGAATGAAATCGGGAACCCAGACGCAGTATTTCCCGGAGCGACCGGCGGCGGGATCAGTGAGCTGTTTCCGGTTCCCGCGTTTCAAGCCACTGCCGACGTCCCCCCTTCGGCCAACGACAACCAAACGCGAGGGCGCGGCGTCCCCGATGTAGCCGCAAATGCCGATCCCAGTAGCGGCTATCTCGTGACGGTCGACGGCATTACGACCGTCTCCGGGGGCACAAGCGCCGCAGCTCCGCTGTGGGCAGCATTGATCGCTCGACTCAACGAAGCACTCAACAGCCGAGTCGGCTTGATCCATCCGTCGCTGTATCGTTTGCAAGGCGGCAGCGCTTTTCGAGCCATCACCTCCGGCAACAACGGCGCTTATCAAGCCCGCGCCGGCTGGAACCCTTGCACCGGTTGGGGAACACCTCTCGGCGACATGCTCTTGGACGCTCTTCAGTCGGACAAAGGTCTAAAGTCTTCCGCAACTCACAACGGTTGATTCTGCCCAAAGAATGAAATGTCGATACGCGCGCCAAACGTGTGTTAGGCGGACGATTGGTTCGGTTTGTCGGAAATTTAGTCCGAGTTGCACGGCCAGTATCGAGCCTGGAAGTACCGACGATCGAACAATAAAATTTGACTTTTTCGCTTGAATTTGCTAACGTCGAAACAGTTGGACCGTCGTTCAGGCGCATGGTGAAATTCGGTGTTATCACGACACTCCCGTGCCCCAAAGGCCGCCAACATTCCGTCTTATAATTGCTAGGCGACTGCACCATGTACTTGGGTTTGCTAATATTGGACTGGGGTATCGTCCATCTGATGCAACTTGGGTTCGGCTTGGTGGCGGTTTGGCGAATCTGCTCATCGCACAGCAATTGGAACGCGCTCGCACTAACCATTTCGGCGATGGCGTCGGTCCTTCCGATGCTGACATTCGTCCTTTACGCCGGTACGTGTGTGTTTGGTAGATCAAGCGCTGTGCAATTTCCCACGTTGAGACTGTGGGACCTTACTATAGAAGCTTGGCCAATCCTTTATCATTTGAACCCGGTCGCTTTCGTCGTCAG
The DNA here is from genome assembly GCA_031409895.1 of Planctomycetota bacterium. Classification (GTDB taxonomy): domain Bacteria; phylum Planctomycetota; class Planctomycetia; order Pirellulales; family Pirellulaceae; genus JANMEB01. The sequence continues at coordinate 2,283 of JANNYC010000177.1, read as the reverse complement.
CCTTGTGAGCGTGTTCCTAATGCCGCTGCCATCGCGCGGCACTGCTTCATTGGTGGCACGCATCGCAGGTGTCGTTGCGAGCGGTCTGGCGTTTTATGCTGTGGTCGTATATTTTCCAACCGTGTAGTGTCGCCTAACCAACGGATGGACCGAAGCGGGATTTGACCGTGCGACTGGCTTCGCTCGAAAAAATTAACTCCCCGCTCGGTCATCCGTAACGTTGAACTAAACCGCTTCACTTTCCTTTGTTCTTCGCTGCGCGCAGTGTTCTTGCGGCCTGGCTGGCTGCTTTATTAGCCGGCTGATTCTGTGCTGTGACTTGAGTTGCGGCGTGACGTGCCGCTCTGGCAGATACAGTCCGCTTGTAACGAATATTTCGATTGTAAGGTCTTGCGCTTTTCTGATGCGCAACGATGCTGGGGTTGATGGCCCCATTGATGGGTCTGTTTCTCATACCCATTTCAGCAAGGCCCGCAACATGACTCCCTTTCGCAATCGCATCAACGTGGCCACTAAACGCATGGCCGAAGACATGTTGATCCGCAATATGGCGGTCTGAACCATCGATTCGTACACCTACCACGTCGATCGATTCGTCAAACACTTTGGAAAACTCCCCGAAGATCTCGGACCCGAACAGATTCGCGAGTTCCAACTATGGCTGATCCAGGAAAAAAAATGTTCCTGGAGTTTCTTCAAGGCGAGCGGCAGATGAACGCTTGCCTGCAGATGTTTGCACCATCTACTACCTTGGCGACGCTGCCAGCGTCGCTGTTGGCATATTTCCATCTGCCGCTCGCCCAACCAGGCCGTTTGTGGCCTACGGTTCCGCTACACCTACACGCTGCCCAGAGAGTGAGTCGTGCAGATGATTCCGTTTGGCAACCGGCCTAAAAAGTTGCCGGTCGTGCTGGGTCAAGAAGAAGTTCACCGGTTGATCCAGTGTGTCACGAGCACGTGTTGAAATACTTAGCCCGCTACATGACCGGCGGTTCGATCTCCGATCGCCGCCTGGTGAGCCGTGAGAACGACACCGTCATCCGCAGCAGAACTGCAAACGACTGCGCCAGAAACCGACCGTCAACCGGAAACAGAAACCCGTGTTGACCCCCGCGCTCCGACTTGCCGACATTGTCAGCGACCGATGCATCCCACCAGCGACACGCGGCGTCCTTCCTGGCGCGAACTATTGTACGGGCCATCCAGTCTGGTTCGAAACTTGATGTCCGGCGACCGGCGGTGCACTTAGAACCTCAATCGCAAGCCGGCCCCCGCCGCGGCCGATCACTGCTCGATTATCCTGACCGTCAGGCCGACTCGATCCAACCAACCGTCGGCACCCCACTCGATTCATCTCCACCCTGACGCCCAAGCTGCTTGAAATCCGACCGCTCGCCAAGTTAAACTACCACCGTCGAGACGCCACGCCGCAAAGTATCCGCAAACCGCAGCGAGGCGTCTCAGTTCAACGCACAAACTAACCGCCTGACTACAACCGGTTAGTTTGCTATTCGTTTTCGTTATCTGCCTGGGAAAGGGTAAGAATTTCGACGATTCACTGCGGGATTAAATGGGGTATAATCGGATTATGGACACTCCACTTCAACAAATTCAACAGCTGCCGATTGCTGATCAACTTCGATTGGTTGAACAGATCTGGGATGGACTCCACGAATCGTCCGGTCTCGTACGTGAATGGCACCGGGCTGAGGCTCGTCGCCGCTCCGCAGAATTAGATGATGACGAATCGATCGCGATTACTCGTGACGAGCTGTGGAGACGCGTAGACCATCCCGATGGCTAGTCGATTGCGTTTCCACCCAGAATCGTTGGCTGACCTTCGGGACGCAATCGCCTGGTACGCAGAAATTTCGCCTCGACTGGCGAATCGATTTCGGGAAGCCGTCGATCGGTCACTCGATCAAATCGAATCCGATCCGTTGATATACGCGATTTTGTTTGATGATGTTCGCGTTTTTCAAACCGCCGCGTTTCCGTATCTTGTTCATTTCCGAATCCGGCGCGACAATCCATTCGTCCTAGGGATTTTTCACGGTGCCAGTGATCCGGGCAAATGGCGAGCGCGAGCGCAAACCTAGTGCGTTTTCAATCCTAAGGATTGGGGTTGTGTGCCACTGGCAGTGCCCAATAGCGTCCGGGATTTTGGACTTCGGCGGAGGAGTGGCTAGAAGTTCTTCGTGGATTCTGGCTTTAATGCGTGGTACGCGTCAAGGCGTTGTCGTGGTCGTTGACTTCGGCGCATGCGGCAGCGGCGGAATCGCA
>JANNYC010000176.1:0-55462 GCA_031409895.1 Planctomycetota bacterium | reverse complement strand
GTTTCGCGTTGTTGAACTTCCGTCGGCTGTTTTGCGGTCTACGAAGTGACACGGATGGAATACAATTATGCGGTCCTCTTCTTGGGCGAGGAACCTTGCATGCTCGAATTTCCGTTCGATCGTAATATTCGAGAAGTTTTTCCAATGATTTTTGGCACAACTAATTGGAAGGAAATGACATGCGATCGCTAAAGTGCATCGTTATTGTTAGTTGGGTCATCGCAATACACACTTCTGCTGGAATCGCGAGACCCCAATCTTGGGAGAAGAGCGCAGCCGATTGGGGCCTTGCATCGAATGACATTGCGTTGCTGAAGGCTAATCGAATCTTGGTTTCGAACCAGACGTATAGACAGGTTTTCGAGGCATACACTGAAACTCAACGTCCGTTTTTTATCACGTCGGATTCGCTACTTAACGCCTACCACGTTTTGTTCGAAGAGACAATCTTGCGGTTAGAAACTTCACAGGCTCGCCAGTTGCCGAATACGCCGAACGAAGTCCTCAAAAACTTGGAGTTGCAGAGCATTGAGATTGAGGGAAAACCAAAAGTTATGCCGGCGGCGAAGAAGCGAGCCAGACTCATGTTGGGCATTGCTTTGCGATTGATCGACGATTCGTTTAGGTTCCACGACGTCGAACTTGACGCCATCCTGGATGCGGAGGTGGCCAAAATTCAAGGGGGCGAACTCGTCGAGTCGCCCGCTGCTTGGATGGGCGAAATGAAGCCCGCCTTGATAAAAATCGACTACACCAGGTTCAAGCCGCGTGGCTTTTATGATAAATCAGATCGCCTGCGCCGTTATTTTCGTGCTGTTGCGTGGTTGCAGGCTATTCCGTTTCGCATCGATGACGATGAACAGCTAGTGGCGATATTTTTACTTGGTGCCGCCGCGGGCGAAGTAAAGAATATCGAAAAGGCATGGGATCCATACAAGTCATTTCTGGGGCTCAAAGATGATTGGGATTTGTTCGATGCGACTCGCGTTGCATCCAAAAATAGACGACAGATCGCGAGTGGTAATTTTCAGGAAATACGCAAGGCATTGCTGTTGGAGGCTAAAAAACAGAACCGGGGTCCATTGATCAACGATCAAGACCGGTATCCAACTCAGCAGCAGTTGGCCGATCCGACCTATGTCGCCGAGCCGAATTTTCGGATTAAGTCGGCGTATCGAACTCCGGCCGCGATTCTGTTCACCCGAACGACGAACCCGGTTCGCGATCTGCCGAATTCTCTTGAAGTCGCAATTTGTCTCGGTTCAGGCTTTGCGCGCAATACACTCGACGGGTTGGAACCCGATCCCGAATTAGCACGAACCATTCTCGACTGCCAACGCTATTTCGAAGGCGACAGCCTCTACTTTTCATATTTATCAGCTTTGCGGACCCTCGTTGACGAACCGGGCAAAGACGCACCGGACTTCATGCACACCGAAGCATGGGAAATCAAGAGCTGCAATACAGTCCTCGGCGGTTGGGCTCAACTCAGTCACACATGGATTCTCCAGGCGAAACAATCCAATACCGAGCGTGGATTCGGGGATCGTCCTCCGGTCGGCTTTGTCGAACCAGAACCTGAGTTCTTTTCAAAAATGGCCGGCCTAGCCGACACGACTCTCAGCATCCTAAACGAGGCTGGCGATTTATCGGCTGGTGACCTGGACTTCGCAGATAGCTTGCGGCAACTGGCTGGCCTCGTCGACGGTTCAGATCGAATGGAGGATTTTGCTGTGCGGTTTTCGAAATCAGAACTTGCGACAAACCATGATATGCGCCTAGAGTTGATTCATATCAAAGACTCCGCTGCAGCGCGGGAAGCGACGGATCAACGAGCCTACCTTAGAGCGAGTGCACAGGAGCTGATCAAACGAGCAAACAATCTTGAAAATGGTAATGTCGACTCTGTCGATGCTTGGCGATCAAAGATGTTTGACCTCAAGGAACTTTGGAAAAGGTTTGGCGACATTAGTCGGAAGCTTGAAGCAATCGCCCGTAAACAGTTGGTCGGCGAGGACTTGAGCGAACCAGAATCCAAGTTTCTGATTTCATACGGCGAGGAAATTGCGGAAGTGATGCTCTACAATGACGACGCAATGAACGGGCCCAACGATGACGCGCCACGGATCGCTGACGTTCACGCTGGTCAAGTTGCCGAGAAATTTCATCATGTCGGTGTCGGTCGACCGCGAAAATTTTACGTTCTGTACCCATGGAAGGGAGACGCTGTGCTTTGTGCAGGCGCAATCATGCCCTTTCACGAGTTCGCCGATACCAAGCGACATACAGATGAATCATGGTTAAGAACGCTTGATGCCGATCATCAATCATCGATTCTGAACTGGTTTCGTTCAATTATTTCCAACGAAGGTCGAGACGAACCCAAAAGTCTACGTGATCGACGGTAAACTCGTCACTGGTTTTTCTGGCAAACGGCATGCGACTCTGGCACGTTCCTTCGTGGTGGCAAAGAACGAAATCGATTGAGGTTATGGGTCACGCCAGAATTTCTTCGATCACTTGGCCGTGGACGTCGGTGAGGCGGCGGTCGGCACCGTTGTGACGCCAGGTGAGTTGAGTGTGGTCGATGCCAAGTAGATGAAGTATCGTCGCGTGGACGTCGTAGACTTGGGTGGGATGCTCGCGGTCGAGCGGCTTGAAGCCCCACTCGTCGCTGGGGCCGTGGCTGATGCCGCCTTTAATGCCGCCGCCGCACAGCCAATTGGTGAACACAAATGGGTTGTGATCGCGCCCACGGCCAGCTTGGGATGAAGGCAAACGTCCAAACTCGGTCGTCCACAATACGATCGTGTCGTCGAGCATGCCGCGCTGTTTCAAATCGGCAATCAGCGCTGCGGCACCCCGAGCCATGCCGACGGCGAGTGGACCGTGATCGCGCTCGATGTCTTCGTGCGAGTCCCAATTACGGCGCGGAAAGCTGTTATCATTGCCACTCCAGATTTGAACAAAGCGAACGCCACGCTCCAACAATCGACGGCCAGCCAAGCACTTCTGCGCGAAAACAAAACTTTCTTCCGCCGCGTTGATCTCGCTGGGCCAAGTCTGCGGGCCACCGTCCAAGCCGTACAGCTTTAGAACGTGTTCCGGCTCTTGGCCGAAGTCGAGCGCGTCCGGGGCGGCTAACTGCATTCGCGCGGCCAATTCGTAACTGCGAATGCGGGCGTCGAGCCGCGCGTCGTCTGGTCGAGCTTGGGCGTGCTGTTGGTTGAGAGTCGCCAATAATTTGTGCGTCGCCAGCTCTCGCTGAGGGGAGACGAATGTCGCGTCCCCGATCGGAAACAGATCGGTGATCGGCGTGGCGCGATCGGGGTAGATCACTGTGCCGCTGTGCTGACCTGGCAAGAACGCCGCGTCCCAATTCTTGACGCCGTTGGATGGCATTCCGCGATGATCTGGAAGCACGACGAATGTCGGCAGGTTTTCGTTTTCCGATCCGAGCCCATAGCTTGCCCAACAGCCTATTCCAGGAAACCCCGGCAAGACAAACCCGGTCGATTGCAAAAGTGTTGCTTGGGAATGAACGCCGCTTTTACTGACCATGTTGTGGATGAAAGCGATCTCGTCGACGACTCTACCCAACGGTGCGACGACTTCGCCCAACAGCTTTCCACACTGGCCGTATTCCTTGAAGTTCCAAATCGGTTTGAGCCACGGGCCAAGGCCATCTTGAAACGCTTCGACCTTTTCGCCAAAGTCGCTGGGTTGTCCGTTGCGATTGATTAGTTCGGGCTTGAAGTCAAACAAATCGAGATGGCTGGCCGCACCCGCCATGAACAACTGGATCACGCGCTTGGCTCGCGGGACAAATCGTCGCGAAGCATGAACCGCTTCGTCCGCGACAAGTTCCCGTCCCTCGGCCAACATCGACGCCAAGGCAATACCGCCTAGGCCGCCGCCGCATCGCCAGAGAAAATCGCGTCGATCCGGTTGATGTGAACTCATAGTCGTTAGTCGCTAGCAAATGAGATTTTGCGTACTGGCAAGGTCGCCCTTCATCCGGCCTTCGGCCACCTTCTCCCCTAAAAATCTTGGGGAGAAGGTACGAATTTTGAGCCGACGCCTAAATATTTTTTCGAATTTTCAATCGACAAACACAAACTCGCTCGAATTGAACAAAGCTCGACAAAGCGATTCCAATCCTTGCTCTTGCGCAAACGCGACTAGCGTTTGTTGTTCGTCCGCGCTGGGCGTTCGTCCCCAAACCAATTGCGTAGCAAGATCAACTTGCAACGGTACTTCGCTACCCGCGTCCGTTCGTAAACGCGCGGCGAAAAATTCGGATTGCGTCACGACGAAACCGTTGTTGAGCAGTGTGAGGGCTTGCAGCGGCGAGACACTTTCGTTTCGCTTGGCCACTCGCATTGACGGATCGGCACAATCCAGACAAGTCATAAACGGTTGCGTCTGCGATCGGACGACGAATCGATAAATGGCACGGCGGAAACACTGTGCGTCGCGCGGATCGGCTTTGGAGTATTCGTAATGCGGCGAGTGTTCGGGCTGTTCGATTACGAAATCTTGGTAACCAGGTCCGCCCATTTGCAAATCGAGTTTGCCGCTGACAGCTAGTATTGCGTCATGCACGGATTCCGCATCGAGCTTCCGCCGATTCTGCCGCCAGAGCAATCTGTTATCGGCGTCGATCGCGTTCGCTTGTTCTGCGATTTCGCCAGATGTCGCTTTCGATTGCTGTCGATACACCGCACTCAACACGATTTGTTTATGTAAGCGTTTGAACGATCCGCCATTGTCGCGAAAATCGGCCGCCAGCCAATCGAGTAGTTCGGGATGCGACGGCAGTGAGCCCATTTTTCCAAAGTCATTCGCAGTGTCGACGATTCCTTCACCAAAATGCTGTTGCCAAATTCGATTGACGATGCTTCGCCAAGTGAGCGGGTTTTCCGTATCGCATAGCCAATTTGCAAGCGCGGCGCGTCGATCGCGTTCCGAATGTTCGGGCGGCAAAACAAATCGGGCCGGCAGCATGGCAAGCAGCGACAGAGCGCCCGGTTCAGCCACAGTTCCGGGTTGCCCGACATTGCCCCGATTCAAAACGTGAATCGGGCGCGGTTTGCCGCCGTTTGCACCAGTTCCGCAAAAGTTACCAGACCCATGATGCACCGTCCCGCAATAGACGGTGAGCCGGTCCGGCAGGGCCGAAAATTCAGCGTCGAGCTTAACGAGGTCGGCTTTGAGGCGTTTGATTTCAGCTTTGGATTCGGCCGAATCGTCGTTTTTGGTTTCAGTACGCGTGGCTCGCAACGCTGCGATTTTCGGTTCCAATTCCCGCTTCTTGATCGTAAGTTCGTCAGCGCGGCGTTGGTTTTCGGCTTCCAGGTAAACTGTTCGATCGGCTCGGTCAAGTGCAGCAAAAACGGATTGCAAGGAATAATAATCGTCTTGCGTAATTGGATCGAACTTATGATCGTGGCACTGCGCGCAATGGACGGTGACGCTGCAGAACGTGCCTAAAGTGTTTGCGACCATGTCATCGCGATCGAGGTGTCGTGCGATCTGTCCGTCGATTTTCGCTTCGGGGACTTCCGCATGCCCGATCAAGTCCCACGGACCAGCGGCGATAAACCCAAGGGCTTCGAATCCGTCTCGCGCTTCGGGATAACGCACATCGCCCGCGATCTGTTCGGTGACAAATTGAGCATACGGTTTGTCTTCGTTGAAAGCTCGTACCACGTAATCACGATAGGGCCAAGCATTCGGGCGAGGTTGGTCCTTGTCGTAGCCGTGCGTGTCGGCATAATGCACGACATCGAGCCAATGCCTTGCCCAGCGTTCGCCGTATCGCGGCGAAGCGAGCAGCCGATCGACAAGTTTTTCATAAGCCAGGGGATCATCGTCCGCAACGAAGCTGCGGACTTCGTCGGGAGTTGGCGGCAAGCCGATCAAATCAAACGTGAGGCGTCGAATCAAAGTTGCTCGATCCGCGGGCGACGCGGGGCGCAAGCCATGTTCGCGCAGATTAGCCAAAACAAACCGATCAATTTCCGAATGCTCCCATTCCGAGTCGTCTATTGCATCGGGCGGCGAGACACGAGCAATGGGCTGCCAAGCCCAATGTTGTAATCGGTCGTCTTTCCAGATGCTTGCGTGCGCCGAAGTATCCGGCCATCCGGCTCCTGCATCAATCCAACGGGACAGGATGCCAATTTCGTCGGTCGTCAGTCGCGTTCCTTCAGGCGGCATCTGCTCGTCGGAGTCCGTGCTGGCGACTCGCCGAATCAATTCGCTTTGTTCACTATTACCGACAACGAAAACAGCGCCGTTTTCGCCACCGCCCAATGCTCCAGCGGATTGATCCAAGCGGAGTTCGGATTCCTGCGTCTTTTCACCGTGACACGACACGCAGCGTTCGCGAAAGATTGCGATTGCTTGTTGATTTAATTCGTCCTGAGCGCGCAAAGGCATGCCGCAAGAGAAGAGGACGGCGACACAAGCCTCAAGGACGAACCGCGTCATCACAATTCGATCGGTCCAATGCGGCTTAGGAAAAATTTGGCACATTAGCATATTGGAACTCACGCTCGAACCTTGACGCAAGCTCCGGTGAAAAACGAACCAATTCCAGCTCGAAGCACAAGCTAGTGTTAGAATCCCGCGAGTTCCTAATGTCGTTTAACACTAGCTGCCGTTCCGTGCTGGTATTTCAACGGGTTGCTCGACGCAAGCTCTTGTTGAAATTCCGGGAGGCTGAGGAGCAATTGCTTGGTCTGTTCGACATCCAAAAGCGGAAGAAACTCCGTCGAGTAATCTTGGACCGCATCGATTCCCGGATCGCCTTCGACGAGAAATTTCGAATAGTCCAACTCGCGATTGTCCATCTGGATTCGAAAGAAATCGTCACGGCTTTCCGCGCGACGAAGCTCTTCCGCACTAGCGAGGACTTCATGAAGTTTTTCGCCGTGTCGCATTCCGATGCGATGAACGGGCACGTTGGTGTGAAGCAAATCCTGAAGCGCGTTGATCAACGTGGCGATCGTGCAGGCGGGAGCTTTCTTAACGATCGTGTCGCCTTGTTCAGCGTTCTGAAAAGCGTATTGAACCAAATGAACGGAGTCGGCCAACGGGAGCATGAAACGAGTCATCCGCGGATCGGTGACAGTGATTTGAAGTCCCTCTTTGATCTGTCGGACGAACAAGGGAATGACCGACCCGCGCGAGTACATGACGTTGCCATAGCGAACCGTGCAAATGCGCGTTTCGGTGGACCGAAGTCGTCGCGCGGCGGCTTGAGCAACTTTTTCCATGATGGCTTTGGTCATGCCCATCGTATTGACGGGATGAACCGCTTTGTCGGTACTCAAACATACGAGGCATTCGACTTCGTTGGCGATCGCCGATTCAATCACATTCGAACTGCCGGTGATGTTAGTGAGCACCGCCTGCATGGGGAAAAACTCGCATGACGGCACTTGTTTCAACGCGGCCGCATGGAACACAAGGTCGACGCCAGTCATCGCCGCGTCGATACTTTCGCGGCAACGGACATCGCCAATGTAAAAGCGGAGGTTGGGGGCCGCCAAGCGGATGCGCATTTCCTCTTGCTTCCATTCGTCACGACTAAAAATGCGAATCTCGCCGCAACCTTCGCGCAGCAAGTGACTCACCATCGTCATGCCAAACGAGCCCGTTCCGCCGGTCACCAAAATCGTCTTGTTCTGAACTGTCTGCGTCATGCGGCGGCCTATTCATCCCGCCGAACGTCGACGTCGATCAAGGTGAATTGTTTTGCGTACCATTCTTTCCAGCGATTTTCATCGAACCCAAAATCGGCTTTCGTAAAGCGGCGCAGCGAATCGGCAACGGAATTGTTTTTCTTGGTGACTTTAAATTGTGCTGGACCGCCGCTTCCTTGTTGCAATCCGATGCCGCCGTCACTACCAAACGACGGCGCGATCGAACCTGGATTTCGTGCGTACGGGTTCGCAACGATATGTACGGTATTCAACGCCTCGATCAGCGGCATGACGGCTGAAAATTCGCCAACTTCGCCGATCACAAAGCCAGCCCGATTAATGATTTCGTTGTTCGGCGAATGCAAATACTGACTGGCAAGATAGTGAGTCGCGGATCGCTTGTCGTTGTGTTCTTGACTCAATCGAGACATGGCTCGCTCGCGGGTCGCGAGATTGAGATGATTCACGGCGATATCACACAAAGCACGGGTTGCTACCGCCGAGTGGATTTGTCCCAACGCGTCGACGAATGCAAGCTGCCAGTCCACTGATTTTTCATCCGCAAGCAATTCGATGAGCGGTTGGATCGCGGCCGGTTCAGTGATCTTGGAGAGTTCGGCGACCGATTCGGCTTCTCGTCCATTGGCCGAGCGAAGTTTTTTCAGTCGCCGCGCCCAATCGGTTTGAAGGCCTTTCCAGACTTCGCTGGCTTGTTCGAGGGCGATTTCTTCGCGGGTCATCCACCGTTTGTTATTGCGAACGAAGCCGTGACCAAGCCGCTGTTGTTCGAGGTTAATCCAGACGCCTTTTTCGTTGCTATAACCCAAAAACGCGCGGGCCTGTTTGTGATCTGGGTCTAGTTTAACAATCGTCTGCATGTGGTAGCGACGTTCCGGTCCCAACTCGGTTGGTCCGTTGCTGAGCTTGGCATCCAAATTTTCGCGGCACCATGCGGCCATTTCCCAATGTGCGTCGACGGTGTCCGCCATCTTGGATTTCTTGTCCAAGTATTCCGCGTAGGCTTCCTTGGGCCTGCGGATTGATTTGATTTGGTCTTTGGCAATTTTGATTGACGTTCCATCAGCGAGCTGCACAACGATGATCGTTCGATTTCCATCTTTGGTTTCGGTAACGCAGCCCTCTAATTGTCCACCGGAAGTCAGCATAACAACATCGGGCGGCACTCCGTCGTCCGGCGAAATCATTGTGGCGCTGGCCGGCGCGATCGCGACGCAATTTAGCATCGCGAAAACAAGCACGGTGCCGATCGCTTTCAGCATGTTAACGATCCTTGATTCGAATGAGTTCTGCGGCGCGTCGCGAAGAAAATACGTGGAGCACGTTCTCAACGTGCTATCCTCCCGATGAAATATCACCGCGAAGCGCCTAGTCAAACTATACGAACGATCATCGACCGATACAACCGATCAATTGAGACGACCGGAAAACAGGCCAAGTTTTGCGGCCAGTCCAAGATCTTATTCCGCGTTTTACGCTGGTGCGGTCGCGAGTTTCGCCAATCGGCTTTTGCGGCGCGCCATAAACCATGCACCGGCGATTCCCGCACAAGCCAACGCAATCCACTGTTGCGGCTCAGGCACGGCTGTAAAACGCCATGCGATCCCATAATCGTGCGCGATACTCGAACGGACTTCCAATGTGTATCGTCCCGGTCCCAAAAACGATTGAAAAATGTGCTCTAGGTTATCGACGGTGCTCAAACTTGAATCGAGCAACGTGTTTAGGAAATTGCCCGTGGAGTCGTACAACCGCAAATCCATATCCGCCAAGATCGTCGATGGATTGAAATCGCCGGTCGGATCACTATCGATCACATCGATATTCCAATCCAAAATAACGGACAGATCTTTCGCACCGACTTGGACATCGAGATCGTAAAAAATTGGCGTTCCGGCCGGTGCCGCCGCGTTGTAGTCCCAGCCTTCATTCGAGGCCGGTGACGCTGGTTCGATTGTGGTGCCATTCGTTTCGCCACCCGCCAAAATTCGGTAGCTGTTGTAGACATTCATTTCACCCGCACCGAAGACTTCGTCCAACGGGCGGGTCGTCGTTCGATCCCAAGTCGGGAATTCATTCTTGGTCGCGCCGGCCAGAAGAATCGCTTTCAGAACTTCCGGTTGAGTCGCGTTCGTTCCCATTCCTGCGTCGTATATCAATGACGCGCCGGAGCTGACCCATCCGGTCGCTTGGCTAGTCGAAGTCGCTGGAGCAACGATTTCAGGTTTGGTTCGGCCCGCGCCGTAAAAAGTCGTCGTTCCAAACGAATGGGCACCGTTGGTTCGGCCCACGGAAATCGAGTTGTAAGCCGGTGCGAGCAATTGCGGTAACGCTCCACTATTCGCAACACCGACAACGGCGACCATTCCAGTTTGGTTGATGGCGAAATCAAATCGCTGCAATAGATTGGTTGCATCCGCCACCGTCAGACCCGATCCAACATAACTGTGATTTGAAACGGCGAAGTTTTGTGGAGTCGGGTCAACACCCATGTCAAAGCCAAGTTTCACACCCAGCCAATCGTTCGCCTCAAAGCCAGTGATGTTTGTGATACCCGGTGCAATGCTATTGGTAAGTCCATAAAAACCTATACCAACAGCAGTAGCGTGACCGGAAGGAAGCGCCGGGCCGGGGCTCCCTTGAGTGAATATCTTGCCCACGAAATCTGAGTTCGTGGCGTCGGGCATGAAATTGCCACCACCAGCGGGTGCTTCGACATGTGCCACGGCGAGTCCGGAGCCATCCGCGACTAGCCCGAACTCGGCAAGCAATTGCGTGTAACCAACTTGCTCGTGCCAAACCGACGGAAGTTGCGCCAAAAGAGAAGGACCGGTCAACAGAACCGTAATGGCAGCGATTAATGCGGATCGGCGAAACATGGTGTTTCCTCGCAAAAAAGATATGGCACGTCAAAAACAGGAATTTCAAACGAAACGAGGTCACAAAAAACTACCTTAATCTAAACTGAGGTCAATGCAAGCTCGTTGACGGCAAGCTGCTTTTTTCCTGTTGCAATCGCTACAATCCAATAGTGATTCGCGATGCCAAAAAGCGTTTACACGTGCGATTTTTCGGCCACCTGCAATCGCCAAATTGCTAGCCACGACAATGACCCAATCGGCACTCCCATGAACAAGATTTCAAACCGAGCCGGATCGCAGTTGTTTGATCGATTGTCGACCGGATATCACGCTGGTCTGGATTTGAAAACATTGTGGGAACGTGAGACGCATTCGATCAACCCGCTTTTGGCGCGAAACGCGCGAACCGTGCTCGAGCAAGTTGGGAGCGGAACGACACTCGCCGAGGGGATGGCGCGAACCAACGGATACTTTGCGCCGCTTACGATCGCGGTCGTCAAGGCCGGAGAATCAAGCGGCCGCTTGGAACAATCATTTCGCAGATTGTCCACGCACTATGAAACTTGGCATCGCTTTCGTCGCGATACGTTGGCCTCGATGGCCTGGCCGATGTTTGAGTTGGGATTCGCGATTCTCATAATCGGCGGGCTGATTCTGTTGATGGGTTGGGCCATGTCGAGTATCAACCCGAATGGGATGGACTGGTTTGGATGGGGCTGGGGAACAACGGAATATTTTCGCGCCTATGTTGCTTTGGTTTTTTCGGGGCTGACGGGAATCGGATTGATCTACGCCGGAAGCCGGCTCGGATGGTTTGGATCTTTGCCGGCAAGCGTTGCTAGATACATCCCGTTGATTGGCGGGATCATGAAAAACTTAAGCTTGGCACGCTATAGTTGGGCGCTCAGCGCTGCGTTGGGCGCAGGGATGAATGTGATCGAAAGCGTTCGCATCGGCTTGGATGCATCGCAAGACGCGCGGCTTATCGAACTTGAGCCGCAGATCACTCAAAACCTTGTCGACAACAAGACCATTTACGAAACGCTCGCACTGACGAAGCGTTTTCCGGATGAGTTTTTGACATTTGTCAGCAACGGTGAACTGTCCGGCGAATTGCCAGAAACCCTTGATCGCCTGAGTACCACTTACCAAGGTCGCGTCGAAACGGGCCTCAATCTATTGAAAGTCGCCACGTTTATCGGCACGTTTTTGATCGTGGCTGTACTGATCGGCGGAGCAATTATCTTTTTGTTTACAAAAGTGTACTTGGGTGCATTGCAGGAATTCGCCGTGTAGCCGCCAATCGCCACTTATTGATTCGATGCGACGTTTTCTCGCAACAAGCGATCGACGATCGAACGGATTTCGGCTGACCCGATCGCAAAGCTGGCGACTCGGCCCGAACGTGCGATGTTGATACCGATCACGTTCCCGTCCAAATCCAGAAGTGGCCCACCGCAATATTCAGGCAAAAGCGGAGTGTCGTGTTGGAACACCATCGGGAAATCATCTCGTCGGCGACTTGGAATGGCACCCAATTGATTCATCGAGTTGTAAGCCGCCGCGCGCTGGCCACCCATGTTTCGCCCGGCCAAAGTAAGATCGACCGAAAGCGTTTGCGATCCTCGCTGGACCTGAACTTGGACTTTGTCGCCGGGTTGATGAAGCCGCACTGCGTTGACAAGGTCAGTCGCCGATTTAACTTCCATTTCTCCAATTTTGGTCACGATGTCGCCTGCGTACAGGCCAGCCAACTCGGCGGAACCTCCCGGAGTGACTTGAGCAAGCTCCACCCCGGACGGACCGTTGATCGGTCGAACGCCCATGTATGCTTGGTTGACGCCGACTAGTGATCGATTGATCGTGCTGAGAACGCCCATCATCAAAGGCTTGCCACTAAAGTCCGGTGTGACCACAAACGCACCGGGAACGAGTTCTTTATCCACGAATCGCGCCGGACTCAATTCGCTCGCATCAACTTTCAGTAACGCGACGTCATTTCGTTCGTCGATGCGAATTAGCTTGGCGGGAAGATCTCGGGACTGGCCACTTTCGCTCATGCGGCAGACGATGTTGGTCTTGTTTTCCAACTCACTCGCTTTCGTGACGATCAAACCGGTCGAAACCACGACGGTTCCCAGCGCAACCCACTTGTCGTCCGCCAAAATTTGCACGGTATACTGAGCCGCTTGTGCAGTTACCGATTGGAATGAGTTGAGCTGATCGGGGTGTTGACGTTCGCCCGGATCGGACTCGCGTTCGCGAATCGATGGGATTTTGAACTCAAGTCGAATAAGGCCTTGCTCGGCATACGGATCGATTTTTTCGAGGCCCGCAAACGGATTGGACGGATGCTTGCGAAAGCGAATGAATTCCTCCGCCGTGAAATCGATCGAACTTTGCTTTTGCTGAATGGCCGTTTCGAATTTCGTTTTGAGGGTCGAGTCCAGTTCAGGAGCAAGTTTTTCAAAGAGCTTTTGCGTTTCGGTGTTTAATTGGGCTGCGGCGTTCGACACCGCGATTCCGCTGGCCAAAGTCGCGGCGATCAGCCATCGAATAACGTGTGCTTCAGTTTTCATGGGAACCCTTTCCGCTTCCTGCTTCTCTGGGTAGCGCTAATCCGAATCCATTCGCGATGTTAAAGCGCCTCTAATTTTGCTGGGAACTGCAGTTGCTGACCGTTGCGTTCTACAGTAACGTCAATTGAGTCGCCGGGGCTCTTGGCCGCGATCAAGTCGATGACTTGTTGTGAAGATTGAATCGCAACGTCGTTAATACGCACGACGATGTCGCCGACTTGGACGCCGATCTGTTCAGCGACCGAGCCAGGCCGAACGATCGTGACCTTGGCTAATTGCGAGTTGGTATCAACGGTGATCCCAAGTCCAGCTCGGGGCGCGGCGGCGGCGCTTTCCTCGTCGGAGTCGTCGTTCGACAAGTCCGGAAGGACTCCCCACGATTCCCCGCGCTTCATGCGATCCCAATGTTCTTGATAAATGTTGATCGAGACATGTCGGTTCATCGAAATCGAATCGCTGATCGAACTGTGAATTCCGATCAGCTTGCCGTCAAGATCGAACAGCGGGCCACCAGAATCACCACCAATCAAAGCACAGTCGGTAATCAATCGCGCGGGGCGAACGGCGATAATTTTCCCAGCTCGCACCGGAGGCGTTCGACCGATTTCGTATCCGCCTGGATGACCCAAACAAACGGCCCAGTCGCCGACTTTGATCGCGTCGTTTTTCCCCATCTCGACGCAAGGCCACGGACCAGGCTCATCCATCTGCACCATGCCAGCGTCAAAGTTCAAGTTTTTCCCGAGCGCGTGAGCTTTTACTTCGCGACCGGTCGGCAGCGTAACGCGATAGTCGTTGCCTCCGGTAGTCAAAACATGACCCGCCGTGAGAACCAAACCATCGGCGCTTACAATGACACCAGAACCGGAACCGATTCCGTCGGTGACCAAGACCGTGGCCAACGTATTCTGAGCGGCCACGTGTTGAATTCGCGATTGGATCTCTCGCAGTTGCACAAGGTCAGGCGTATCTTGACCCGAACTTCGCGGAGTGATCGCAAGCAGAAGCAAGACGGCGAGTAAGGATCGCCCTCTCGTTGAAGCGAGACGAAGGTTTCTTTTCATTATCGGACCTGCCAAATCGTGTCGCACAGAGGCGATTGAACTCGACTGTCTTAGGCCGCTTACGTGATCTCATTCGAGTCCACTGCGGATGTTGTTCGAGTCCGAATCTCCTTTTGCGTTTACCCTGCGGTTGGTGACCAGCTTCCGCAGCCAAATGGTATTTGGCAGAATCGACTTCACACAAACCGTGTTTTGCAGTTGTTCTAGCGTCGGGAAATCCCCGAAACCAATTAAAATTATCGGCGTTACCTATTCCCTAACTGCATTTCATCCCCAGAACAGTTGGCGAAACACGACTTAAGTACAATCGAGGCACCGAATTAAGCACTGCTAAAATTTCTGGACTGGGACACGCTAGAATGTCCGGTTTCGTGCCTAAAGTGGCAAAAGTGCTAGCAATTTATAGGTTGGACATCCGACCACAAAGTCGTTTTGGGGCGTGCTTTTAGCATCGCGTTGCCAAAGTTACTTCCCTGTTCGACATGTCAAAGGCTTCGCGTGTTCAATCGGATAATCAAAATTTGTTGCATCGTTTGGACTCTGCCCAATACGCTAATTGGTCTGCTGCTGGGAGCTATTATGTTGGTGACCGGTGGACGAGTTCAGTTTCGTCGTGGCTGCATTGAGTTTTTTGGTGGCTCGGTGCTTTCAATTGTCGACCGCATTCCGTTTTTTGTTTCGCCGATCGCGATGACTTTGGGGCACACGATCCTGGGACAAACTTCGGCGGCACTGGACATCACTCGCGACCACGAACAAGTACACGTGCGGCAATACGAGCTTTGGGGACCACTGTTCCTGTTCGCGTATTTGGGAAGCTCGGCATGGCTATGGCTGATAGGCAAAGACGCTTATCGTGACAACCCGTTTGAGATCGAAGCCTTTTCGAAGGTGCCCTCTTTTCAACCAAAGCAAAAACGCAAGGACTAATTGCGAACCAGATGAACAGGACTCATCAATCAAATCGCTTGGATGCCCGCCGGACCATTCTGCGGCTGCGAGACGGCATCGCCGAACAATTGCCTTCCAAATTGGTTGAACAGTTCGACCAAGGGACCGAGTCCGCATCCCTAGGCGCACTCAGTTTGGTTGTATTTATCCATAGACACTTGCGACAACTTTCGCCTACCGAGCGAAATGTTTTGCGCGACTGGCTTGAGGCATCCGCCGATCCAAGCGTTTGTGGTTTGTTGGACTGGGCATTTGGGTTTGTCGATTCTCAAGCTTGTTCAACGCAACTCGCAAGCCTTGATCGATGGTGCCAAGCCAGCGAGACCGATGTGGTCGAGCGACTATCGGCGATGCTCGATCCGGTAGGCCGCAAGCGTCATGGGTTTTATTGCACGCCGCGACCATTGGCCGAGTTCATCGTTTGCCGCGTCCATCGGGCCTTGATTCGACATTTTCGTTTACCGGATGGCATCTTGTCGCCCACTATTCCGACAATTGGCCAAACGCTCAACATTCTCGAACCGGCTGTGGGAACCGGGATTTTTTTGAGCGCTCTAATGAGAATCGCTTGGCGACAATTTCAGGTCATTCAGCGGAGAAAGCCGTGCGGCACGACCTGGTCTGATTGTGTTTCGCACAATCTGTTGCCGCGCATATTCGCTTGCGACATTCAATTGGGACCGTTGGCTTGCGCGCACGTTCGCATGGCCACCAGTTTGCATCGAAGCGGCTACTCATTCGCCGCGCCAGTCGAATTGCAAATGAGGCGGCTAGACCTTTTGGCAACATTAAACCCGCGCAATGCTGCCGACGATGGCATGGCTGAATTTCAGCGTACACCTTTTTCGTTGATCATCGGCAACCCTCCCTACGGCGCGATCCAGGGCCAAGCCGATGAGTCGATGCGTAAACTAATGCACGGTCAGTTTTCCGGTCTCGGTGGCGACGTCGATTATTTTCAGTCGGCACGAGGGCCAATCGGCGAACGTAAGACTTGGATGTACGATCAGTACATTCAATTTCTGCGGCTCGCTCATTGGCGGATCTCCCAAGCGGGCGGCGGAATCAGCGCGCTGCTTACCAATCGTGGCTTTTTGCAGCACGTCACGATGCGCGGTCTGCGCTACCAATGGCTGCGTACGTTTGACCGAATTGAGATTCACGATTTCCAAGGCGGCGGTGATAGGAACTTGCACGGTCAACGCTTGATCGGCGAAAATGTTTTCGGCATTCGAAGTGGAATCGCGCTTTCGGTGTTATGCAAGTTGCCCCGTCCGCCCAGCGGCAAGCCAGCTCGATTTAAGCTTCACGTGCACAGCGGAATCGCGACGGAAAAGCTTAGGCGTCTTCGAAGCAATTCATCCACATCGCGCCAAATACAAGAGTTATCCCCTGCCCCGCCTCTATTCTTGTTCCAAGTTCATTCGCAACCGAAATTCCGTTCGTCTGCATTCTCGATTCCATTGGACAAGTGCTTTGTTCGAAAATCGTCTGCCATCGTCACGGCGCGGGATTCGTTAGTTATTGGAATGGAGCGCGACGAACTCCTCGAACGTATTTCGCAATTGCGCGATCAACAGTATTCTGATTCCGAATTGCGCGATCTGCTATTCGCCAAGAGTCGTGGCCAGAAATATCCGCGTGGCGACACTCGCGGTTGGAAACTTGCCGAAGCACGCGCGATGATTTCGGCGGACCCGGATTGGCAATCGTACGTTCGCCTTTGCAGCTATCGGCCGCTTGACGACCGGCTGATTTATTGGCATCCAAAAATGATCGATTGGCGGCGCGAAGCGATCTCGGAATTGATGCTCGCTGGACACAACCCGGCGCTGATCGCGCGTCGGCAACTGCCCGACGACGCCGCAGCGAACTTTTTTTGGATCACCCGTTGGCCGACAATCGACGGAATTGTACGTTCCGACAATCGCGGAAACGAGTTCGTTTTTCCGCTGTGGGGCGATGCGGCTGGCACTGTGACGAATCTGTCGTCTCAATTCATCGATCTTGTAACCAAGTTGCTGGGCATCAGGTTTGAGTTGAATTCTGCCAACGTAATCGAATCGTCGTCGGCAGAACATTTGAGTGGCGTCGACTTGTTCGGCTATTTGGTAGCGATCGTGTTCTCTCGGTCGTACCGAGTTGCTCAGCAAGCCGCAATGCAGCACGATTTCGTGCCGATTTTCGTCACGCGCGACGAAAGCTTGTTCCGAGAGTTGGCGCGACATGGCCGACAGTTGATTCGCACGGTTGCGTGGCCCTTTCCAAATACTTCCGAAGTTGAACCCGTTTCGCCGCCATTGGAAATCGAAATTCCTCGTTTCGACGGCGGACGAATTTTCATTGGCGACGCGATGGTAGTGGAAGACTTGTTCGAATCCGATTGGCAGTTTCAAGCAGGGCATCACCAAGTTTGCCGTAAGTGGCTTGCCGATCGGCGTGGCCGAAAACTTACGCCGGAATTGCACCAGCGATTCGTTCAAGTCTGTCGAACGATTCAGTCGATTCGCGCGGAATGCGAAGCGATTGAGCGCACGGTCACTTCGTTTGGCGGGTGGGACCGAATTTCGTAAGTTCCCTCTCCCCGGTAATCCGCGCCGAGAGTCGTTTGCACTGTTACCTTTACCCGGTACGCCGGGGAGAGGGTTAGGGTGAGGGGCTTCGAAGACTAAAATAATTGCGAAAAATCTCTTAAAACAATCGGTTGTATCCATTCAGCGCCGCGACGCGATAAGCTTCAGCCATCGTCGGATAGTTAAATGTGTTGTTGAGAAAAAAGTCAAGTGTGTTGTGCGGCGCGGGCTGCGCCATGATGGCTTGGCCGATGTGAATGATCTCCGACGCATTCGCGCCAAAGCAATGGATGCCTAGCAGTTCGCGCGATTCGCGATGAAAGAGAATCTTCAGCACGCCCGCAGTTTGCCCGGTGATTTGGGCTCGCGCCAAATTTCGAAACTGAGCTTGGCCGACTTCGTATGGAATTTTAGCTTCGGTCAATTCGCGTTCGGTCCGACCGATGCTGCTGATCTCGGGACTGGTATAAATGCCGGACGGGATGAGCGAACTCGCAACGGCAGGCCGCTTCATGCCAAGAATCGACATGGCCGCCGCGCGGCCTTGCGTATAAGCGGCACTTGCCAGCGAAGGCATCCCGATCACGTCGCCCACTGCGTAGATGTTGCCAGCGGAAGTCTGAAAGTCCGCGTTGACCGACAAATATCCTCGGCTATCCGATGCGATGCCAAGTGCTTCCAGTCCCATGTCTTGCGAATTTCCGGTGCGCCCGACAGCCCAAAGCAAAATATCCGTCTTGAGATGTTTCCCGCTGGCCAAATGCAGAATGACACCGTCGTCACACCCTTCGATCCGTTCGTAATTCTCATTGTGGCGAATGACGACGCCGCGTTCGCGCAAGTGATAACTGAGTGCGTCGCTGATTTCATCGTCCAGAAAATCGAGCAACCGGGCGCGGCCGTTGACCAAGTTTATTTTGACGTCCAGATTTCGAAACATCGACGCATATTCGCAGCCAACGATCCCTGCCCCATAAACGGTCATGGTCCGCGGCTGTTCGACCAATTCTAGAATCTTGTCGCTGTCGAAAATTCGGGGATGACTAAAGTCCACGTTGTCAGGCCGATAAGGCCGCGATCCGGTTGCGATTACGACGTGATCGGATTGAATCTCAGTTCCACCTTCAACCACGACAACGAGCTTTTCCGACAATCGCCGGGGTCTGTCGCCAATTTCCGTCCGCTGCGGCGGATTCGAGGTAATTGGGGACTGACCCCCTCGCTCCAGCGGTTGTTGGACAAGCTCAGGGTGCGGCGGAGCGATTCGAGCCTGACCGTGGATAACGGTGACATCGTTCCGATCAAAATAATGCTGCCGCTGTTGTTCTTGTTGGCTGATGACAGCGCGGGCTCGTTGCAACAATTCGGGCATCGTCCACTGCGTCCGAGTTCCGGCGACTTGCAACAACGGATTATTCATCGCGTCAGTAAGTTGACTAATCGTTGCCCGCAACGCTTTGCTGGGAATCGTGCCCCAGTGCGTACAACCGCCGCCAATGCGAGAATATTTTTCAACCAAAGTGACTTTTTTGCCCGACTTCGCCAACTGCATCGCGGCCCCTTCTCCTCCGGGCCCGGAACCAATAACGACAACGTCCGTGTTTATATTTGCCATCGGCAGACCTTAGGCGACAAAGTTAATCGTGTATTGAAAGTGATTGTGCAATAGAAGTCCGCGATGATTTTAGAAACTCAAATCTCGAGTCGGCCGTTCCATCGACCAGCGTGTTGAGATATCGTCCCAACACGGGCGAGAATTTGAAGCCGTGGCCGGAGAGGCCGGCGCAAAAAACGATTTGCGGAAATTCCGGATGGCGATCTACGATGAAGTGTTCGTCAGGCGACATCGTGTACATGCAGACCGAATGTTGTGCGGGTCGATCGACGAACTGATTGAGATGTTTCTTTACAAATTCACGGACTCTTGACAGATCGTCTTGGTCAAGTGAGCGAGCGACAGTCGTGGGATCAGCCACGGGATCGCCGCCGGTATGACGGGCGACTTTGGCTAAGCCGCCATCGATGATCGGAAAGCCATAAAAATGGCCGTCGTCGGTTTCATAAAAATAAGTCGGGCAGCCGGAGACAGCTTCGTATCGCTTGTCGGCAATCGGAAACCAATATTGATGCTTTCGCCTAACTTGAAGTGCCGGCCGAAGCCACGCAAAGAGTTGCTCGGTCCAAGCTCCGGCGGTGACGATTAGATTCTGGGCAAAAATATCGCCTTGTTCAGTTGAAATCAGTACGCGGTTTTTGTGTTGTCGAATTTCACTGACGCGCGTGTTCGGACGAAACGCGCCACCGACGGCGATGGCCGCGTCGATGTGGGCTTGTACGCATTGCTCGACCAGCAAGTATCCGGCGTTTCGTTCGAACAGTGCAACTTGGTCGGCGGATTTGCGGAAAGTCGGAAAACGCTGCGCGAATTGTGCGTCGGAGATTTCTTCGATCGCCAATGAATGTTCGGAAGCGCTCCGCAGAATGCCTTGGATGACAGGACCATCGGCAAAGCCAACTTCCAGCAGTCCCGTTTCGTGAAACAGATGCCGCCCAGTTCGCCGTTCAAGTTCCCGCCACAATTCGTACGACTCAACGAGCAAAGGCACATAGTTGGGGTGTTCGAAATAGGCTTGGCGAATGATTCGCGTTTGGCCGTGCGAGCTGCCACGATCGTGCGCGGCACCAAACTGATCCAGCGCGAGGACTTGGCGACCTTGTTTCGCCGCATAATAAAACGCCGCGCTCCCAACTCCACCCGCACCTAAAACGATGACTTCATAATCTGTGGGCATGATCGAAGGATGGAATCGACTGGCGCTGCTTCAAAAACAAATCTGGTTGGCTGCAGCAATTGCCCGACCAGCAATTCAGGTTCGGGCTAATTCTGATCGGATTTGTCCGAACAGGCCAGTGGTTGCGTTCGTTTATCGACTAATCCTTCTTCTTATTACGATCTTCGCGCTGTTGCTGGCGCTCGGAATTGCGCTGCTCGCGAGCTTGATCGTTTTGGACGCTGCGCTGTTGTTGTTGCAACTGAGTTTGTTGCTGACGCTGAACTCGGTCTTGGGAGTCTTGTTGGCGGCGCGTAGCCGTATCGGCTTGACGCTGCTGCTGTAACGCTTGCGAAGAAGCTTGTTCGACAGCGCGGCGCTGTTGAACCTCAATCTGCCTCGTTTGCTGCTGTTGCTGTTGCAGTTGGTTTTGCATCGTCTGCTGCGAGGCCCGCTGTTCCACTTCGATTTGTCGATTGGCGCGTTGCTGATGGTTTTTCTCAGACAACTGCTGTTGTTTGAGAACTCGCTGTTGAGCGTCAAGCTGCTTTTCCTGTTCGCGTTGCATTTCTCGTTGTTGCTGCGATTTCTTTACTTCTTCCAGACGGCGATCGTTTTCCATCCGACGAAGGACGGCTTTATCCACAGATTGCGTGTTACCAAGCGGAAGCGGATTAACAGAACTCGCGTCGCGCTGATTGCGGCGTTCGGCAAGTTTTGTTGCGCGTTCAAGTTGCTCTTGTTGTCGCTTGAGTTCCATAGCCGAGCGCTCGGCGGTTTCAAGCTGCTTGCGCTCGGACTTCGGTAACGAAAGCGTTGTCTTGGCGGTTCTGGATTTCAGTACTGGGTCGACGAGATCCGTTTTTCCGTGGCGCTCGCCCTTTTCAAGCGCCTTGCGATCACGGGCAATGGTCACGATCGGATCCGATGCACGCTGAATGGCTTCTCGTTCGTGATTGTCAATTCGCTTGAAAGAATCGCGACCTTTGATTTGTTTCGGCGCTGATTGAACATGATGTTGCAAAGTATCCGCCAAGATCGCATGGTCTGAATGTCCGTGACCGTTTCCGCGGTGCTCCGAATGGTTCTGGAAATTGACTTGCAGATTGAAGCTGTGCTGCGGGCGATAATCCACGTGCCGATGGCAATAGTCATGCTGTTCGCGCACCCAGCTAATCAGCGCGACATTGTTGTGTTGAATCCTCGACCTGCTGTAATAAGTGTAAAAAGGATCGTAGCACCGATCAAATCGAGGTCGGTACGAAATCTGCGACCAAGCACAAAAGTCGTTTCCGACGTACCGGTCGTCGTACCAATCGCCGAAATAGTAGCTTCGGCAGTTGCGACGCACAAACAAATGCGGCAGCAAATCGAAATTAGTGTTGATCACGCAGGATGGCGTGTAGCAGTAATTGACTTCGCGATAGACCGGACGGCGGAAGCAGACTGGCGCAAAGACAACCCCGCGACAATCAAACAAACGATCCCAATATCCCGGTCGGAATACACAACCCGCTGGGGTCCAGATATATGCCGGAGGAACCCAAACCCAGTTCTCGACTCGCGGCATCCACCATCCCGGTTGCCAAACGTAGTCGTTGGCTTGGTAAATCCACGAGCCGGGAGCGTAAAAATGTTCGTCGGAAGGAGACGGCGTTGAAGGTCCGTAATCCAAATTGGCTGGTGGCGGAGGCAAGTAATCAACCTGTTCGACTTCTGAATTCATCCAGAAACCGTTCACCCAGCGAAAACCTTCGGCGGCCGATTCCCAATAACCTGGAATCCAGCGCTGACCGGGCGGAACGTCGCGCCAAATGCCACTGATCCAGATGAAACTATCTCGATCATCGTCCCAAGCCCAATAGCCGGGAATCCATTCAATGTTTTCTCCGTCCGGTTTGTATTCTGGCGGAAGTTCTTTGATCGATTCCGGCGGCTGCTTTCGAACCATCGCGTTCGGAGTTGCATCTCGCTGAGTGACTTCGGCAAACGCTTCATGAAGTTGTCCGCGCGTCAACAAATCAACGTCGCTTTGTTGTTCGGGAGTCTGACTTGGGACAGGCGCTTCGATGACGTCCGTCGGCGGATCCAAAATTGATAAGTTTTGCGCGATCAAGAAGTCGCTGCTGAACGTAGAAAAGGCAAGAGCCAGAACTGCCGTCTTAATAACGCGACGGACTGTAATCAATTTGAGCATGTGTTGTTCCCGGTTTCGATCTTTCTTGCTGCCCGAAGGGCCCAAAAACAAGCAAGGGACTGAAATTCATCCTTGGGCCGTCTGATAATATGCAATCGGCGTGCCAATTGGAGAGTCAGGGTTCAACGGCGGGATCAAGAACGGCACAGGGAGTGTGCTTACTACGGTAGCGGGCACTTCCGTGTGCCTTTGCTGTTGACGTTAATAGTTGGGCGTGGGCGGGCGATATTGTTCTGGATCGATCTTGCTGAACCAATCGATCGTTTTCTGAAGACCTTCGAGCAGTGGAATTTTCGGTTCCCAACTCAAGTGCTTTTTTGCCAAAGTAATATCAGGCTTGCGGCGCGTTGGGTCGTCGGCCGGAAGCGGTCGATACACAAGCTTTGATTTCGATTTGGTCAACTCGATCGTGAGTTCCGCAAGTTGCTTGATTGTGTACTCGCCGGGATTTCCCAAATTGATCGGGTCGCACAATTCATCAGGAGCATTCATCAGGCGAATAAAGCCTTCGACAAGATCGTCGCGGTAGCAAAACGAACGCGTTTGCGAGCCATCGCCGTAAATTGTGATATCCTGGCCCGCGAGTGCTTGGCGGATGAAATTCGACACGACGCGACCGTCAAACGGATGCATGCGCGGGCCGTAGGTGTTGAAGATGCGACAGATGCGAATTCGCAGCTTGTGCATACGGTGATAATCCATGAACAGCGTTTCTGCTGCCCGTTTGCCTTCGTCGTAGCAAGCTCGGATGCCGATCGGGTTGACGCAACCGCGATACGATTCCGGCTGCGGATGAACTTCGGGATCGCCGTAAACTTCGCTGGTGGAGGCTTGGAAGATTTTCGCATTGCAGCGTTTGGCTATTCCGAGGGCGGTCATAGCACCCAGCACAGATGTTTTGAGAGTCTTAATTGGGTTGTACTGGTAATGGCCGGGAGCCGCAGGACAAGCCAAATTGTAAATCTGATCGACTTCGAGCCAGATCGGCCTCGTAATATCGTGCCGGATCATCTCGAAGTTCGGCTTGGCCAGCAAGTGAGCGACGTTTGACTTTTGGCTGGTGAAAAAATTGTCGAGGCAGATCACGTCGTGACCTTGTTCGACCAACCGTTCGCACAAGTGCGATCCAAGAAAACCTGCTCCGCCCGTAACCAAAATTCGCTTAAGCTTTGACACGATCAACTCGCCGAAAATGACTGAAAAATGCCCGTTTGAGAGAAAATACTATACTGTTTAGACCCCCAAAGCGTCATGGGGTCCGCGAAACGAACAGCTTCATTTTGATTCCGCGTCCACAGTCGGTCCGGCGAAAAGCCAAAGATGTTTTTCCGTGCGGACGATGATTTGGTTGCCGGCAATCGCGGGCGTTGCGGAGATTGATTCGCCAAGTTCATGTGATGACAGCACACGGGGCTTGGGCTCCGCCGAGACGACTGTAATTGTGCCGCGCGCAGACGCCAAATAAATCTTGCCGTCGCCCGCCACAGGCGAAGCATAGTACGGGCCAGCCGCTGCCAAGCGTTCTTGAAACAGCATTTCCCCGGTTGCCGCATTCAAACAAGTGACGACACCGCCGTTGCGCACCGCATATAGTCGGCCATCCCAGATGATCGGCGTTGGACACTCAGGCACGCCGACTTCGTATTGCCAAGCCAAACTCGGCGTCGAACCATCGCGACCGGGTCGCAGCGCGATCAACCCATTCGCGTGCGTCCAGGGCTCCATCCAAGATTTAATTCGCGGCCACTCGTCAGCTTGAATTCGGCCGTCACTATCTTCATCAAGCATTCGAAAGAACATGCGCAAGGGATGATCGCCTTGGCCGTCGGCGTCGGGTCGCGAGAGGATGCTCTTGTTGGTTTTTGCTTCGGATGCATCGATCGCCCCGTCGCTGTTGGCGTCGCATTCCTTGAGCAAGTCTTCAAACGTGGGCAATCCGGTCGCTTCGCGATTGGTCCGCAAGTTGTATGAGCTCGTAAAAATCAATCCGGAACTGACTTGCGGGGTCGTGATCGGCTCGTCGGCCAGTCCTGGAACTGACCACAAGTCGCTCCCATCGTTCAAGGAACATGCTCGCAAGTTAAACGGTTCGTAGATCAGTAAAGCAGCTTGATCGCCCGATTTCCAAGGGACCGGCGATGACCAGCTCGATGCGGGCCCAGCGCGGCGACGTTCCCAAATTGGCGTACCGCTCGTAGGATCAAGCGCCTGCAATAACGACTCGTCTTCGCAACCCGTCAAAACGATTAACTTGTCGCCGGCGATGATGGGTGAACTTGCCGAACCGAACATATTGTGTCGGGCAGTGCGAGCTTCTCGCCAAAGTTCCGTTCCATTCAAGTCATAAGCCACGACGCCGAACGAACCGAACACGACAAACAGCCGCTTGCCATCGCTTGTCGGCGTGGATGAAGCTGGCCCGTGTTGCGGATGAAATTTTTCAAAAGCGTCAACTTCGAGGTCGCGTCGCCAGCGAAAATCGCCCGTTGCCCGATCGAAACAAAGCGTCGCAAGCTTTCCAGGTTCGAAGCCCGTAACAAAGATCGCGTCGCCGACGACGATCGGCGATGAATGACCTGGCGGCACGGGACTTTTCCAAAGCAAAGTCTGTCCCGGCTCAAGGGAAGCTGGCAACGGTCGCTGCGTCGACGCAATTCCAGAACCGTCCGGCCCGCGAAAACGCATCCAATCACCGGCGGCTTGGACTGTTTTCGGTGAAACGACCGGCGACGTTTCTTGCGGCAAGGCAAACAAAGTCGCCAACAACGCAAATTCAATCAGCATTAGTTTCCCCCTTTGTCGTGTGCAAGTAAATTCTACCCAAGACGCGGTCCCAGCACACGCGCCGCAATCCCCGGAGGTGGGTTATAATCTGAATCCGCAATTGACACGACGCAATCCTTCTATGGAGATTTCAATGACTCGCCCCGAATTCAATTTGAACCGATGGGTTGGACTGGCGGGAATAATGTTGGCAATCGCGCTCGTTCCAACGTCGCTGTATTCACTTTTTGCCCGGCCCGATCTGCAAATGACGCCCGTGGCTCGGTTGATCGAGAATATCGAAAAACAAGTTGCCGACGATCCGAAAAACGCGGCCTTGCTGATCAATTTGGCTCGCGTGCATGGGATGGCTTTCGCGAAAAAGTCCGACGAACTCGAAGTCGAAAAGCGCAAGCCCAACGAAGCATGGTTTGGCTACATCGCGCCAAAAGTACCTTTCGGCGAAATCGTTCCTTTGGACAACGAGTTTAAGAAGGAGCATAAGCTCGACGCCAAAGCATTTGAAAGACTCAAAGCGACCGCGACGGAACATTTAGTGAAGTCGATTGAAACTTATCGACGCGCTCTGGAACTCGACAAAGAAAACGCGACAGCCGATCTAGGGCTTGCCTGGGCGCTCGATGAATCCGGCAAAGACGACGAAGCGATCGCGATCTACCGCAAACTCATCGCATCGGGCTGGGAAAAAGAAAAAGACATGACTCACGGCGGCCTGACGTTTCGAAGTATCGTTGCGGAGTCCGCAGGGTATTTGCTTGAAAAGCTTGACGAAGAAAAAGACAAAGTTGAAATCGCCGACTTGCATGCAAAGGTCGAAACGGTCAGCAAGATAATGCGCCCCATTACTCCGATTGCAATTCCACTCGGCGATCCAAATTGGTCAAACGTCTACGATGCTTCCGCGAACGTTCGATTCGACGCGGACGGGTCAGGCTATCAGCGACAGTGGACTTGGATTCGTCCCCAAGCGGGCTGGCTTGTCTACGACCATCAGCAAAACGGAAAAATTACATCGGCCTTGCAGTTGTTTGGAAACGTAACCTTTTGGTGCTTTTGGGAAAACGGCTACGATGCCCTCCGCGCTTTGGATAACAACGGCGACCGTTGGATTCGTGGCGACGAGGTACAAGGGCTCGCGATTTGGCAAGACACCAACCAAAACGGGATCAGTGAATTAGGCGAAGTTCGCCCTTTGATCGCTCACGAAATTGCTGCGATCAGTTGCTCGAGCGTTCAATCCTCGTTCGATGGCCAAATGATTTCGTACAATCCGCAGGGGATACAGCGGCGCGACGGCAGCTTCGGGCCGACTTTTGACGTGATCTTGCACCGGGTCGAAACGCCAGAAACAAATCGGCTAGAATCAAACGCGGTTATAGCGGAATAAGTCGCAGGATTCCGTTCCACCAACAATTACAGAAATTTACTCCTTTCTATCAATACTGGTAACCCAATCAGGCAACTCCAATGCACCGATTACTTTTTGTCACTTGTGTCCTTTATGTCCTTTTCGTCACTATCGGCAACCCTGTTTCCGCGCAATCTACTCCGGTCGTGCAGAAAAAAATCGTTTTTCTCGCCGGTAAACCGAGCCACGATTACGGTTCGCACGAACACTACGCCGGCTCGGTACTGCTTGCGAAGAATCTCGAAGCGTCGATGAAAGATTTCGACACCGAAGTCTTTCGTTACGATTGGCCCGCAGACGAAGCCGCTTTCAACGACGTCGCGGCGGTCGTCATGTACTGCGACGGGGGTGGCGGCCATCCCGTCATGGCTCACTTGAAACAGATCGACGCTTTGGCCGACAAAGGCGTGGGCATTGTGTGCATTCACTACGGCGTGGAAATTCCCAAAGGTGAATCGGGTGATCTTTTCTTGAAATGGATCGGCGGATATTTTGAAGCCGATTGGTCGGTCAATCCGCATTGGAAAGCCGAGTTCAAGGAGCTTCCCGATCATCCGATCACGCGCGGCGTGAAGCCATTCGCTGCCCAAGACGAATGGTACTACCACATGCGATTTCGCAAAGACATGACTGGCGTCACACCGATCCTAACGGCGATTCCTCCGGAAAGTACGCTTGAGCGTCCCGATGGCCCGCACAGCGGCAATCCGCACGTTCGCGCCGAAGCTGGCAAGCCGCAGCACGTAGCTTGGGCTGCCGAGCGCGAAAACGGCGGGCGCGGTTTCGGATTTACCGGCGGCCATTTTCATTGGAACTGGGGAAGCCCTGACTTTCGCCGCGTGATGCTGAACGCGATCGTGTGGACGGCACACGGCGAAGTCCCCGAGCAAGGCGTTGGCGGCGTTGTTCCTTTGACTGTAAACGACTTGCAACAAAACCAAGATGAAACGCCACCCGACGGTTTCAAACCAGCCGACATCCAAGCGACGTTCGGCGTCGAAGCCGGAAAATAGTTGAAATCGCAAACTTATTTAGGTGACTCGCAAAAAAGTAGCGGGAACATTCCATGTGCCGTCCGTTTTTCGTCCGCGTGCCGTCGGCTATGGGCCACGGCACACGGAGTGTGCCTACTACTTTGGTAGAATGAATCCGCCGCTTGCGATAGAAAGATCTAATCGAGGAAAACCGATGCGTGGCGCTGGTGGCACTGACGGTGGAGTTGGACTTTTCGTGATTGGCTTTGCGCTATCCGCGCTGGGCACTTACCTATTCTTCGATTTCTTATTGGTTTCGACCGGCCCCCACGGAATGTTTTCCGGCATGATGTTTGGCGGCGGCCAAGGCATGGGTGGCTGGCAAAGCGCGTCTGCCGGGATTCTGTTCGTCCCATTCTTTTTGGGCGTCTTAAGTCTTTTTTACGATTCGCACATGAAGTGGGCTTGGGGCCTGATGTGGCTTGGCTTGGCCGTAATCGCGATCGAACTCCTAAGCCGCATTCGATTTCAGATGCCTATAAAGGCGACCTACTTGCTCGAAATGTTAGCCCTAGTCGCCGCTGGCATGGGCCTAATGATCCGCTCCTATCGCGAAGGATCCGCCACCCAAAATTTGCCGCCGAGCGAAAGCAAGAATCCGAAGTCACCATCTGGAAAAGATTTGTAAACGAACATTCAAGAATTTGCGATGTACTTTGTCGGCGACTTCGAAGTTCGTCGTTTGACCGAGGTCGTCGATTCGAACTGGCTAAGTCAGAAAATGGGACCGCTCCATTCAAAACACAAGTCGATGTGCCTCCGTTATAGCGCGACGTATCAAAGAAATCTGGATGAATTGCCCCGAAATAAAGGTCAACCAATGCTGTGAAGATCTGAAAATGCGGGACGGCGCACGCCGGCGAGTGTAGTTTAGTCGGCCGCGTAGTTGGTGAGACGGCACAATACCGCCTGTGACCAGATCAGACTTTCAATATTTCACTCAATGTTTGCGAAACACCCCGGAGCTTTGTATGAATACTCGATGCTATTACCCGTACATGACTGTCGCTTCCGTACTCGCGGTCATCAGTGTTTGTCTCGCCGGTTCAACCAATTCACACGAGCCACCCCCGACGGACCAACCTGTTGTCAAACAGCAAGAATCTTCCGCACCAATTCCTTCTGCCGACGAGGGGATGAAAGTTCTAGAATCGGACGAAGGAACATGGGATGCGACCGTCTCACTCTGGCCACGACCAGGTAGCGAGCCGATCAAGTGCCACGCGGTCGTGACCGCTCGCATGGCGGTGGGCGGCAAGTACTTGGAGCAACAATTCGACGGAACATTCGGCCCAGAATTGGGGAACAAGACTTGGACTAGCCTCTCATACACGGGCTTCACAAGTTCCACCGGTCAGTACGAGGCAGTGCGTATGGCCAGCTCGGACTCACCCATGATCGTCGTTCGTGGCAAAGCCACTCCGGACAGTGGGAAGGGTGTGTCCATCGAACTTACGGGCGAATACGTGTTGATGGGCGCCAAAGCGACTGAACGCGACGTGATCAGGCATGAGGGGCCGGATAAGTGCGTGATCGAATCGTGGATGTCGTTCGCCGGCTCCAAGGAATTCAAGGGTGCGGAGTTTGTATTAACACGAACGAAACCCCTTCCGAATTCCGAAACCAGTCAGGCAACGGAAAAACCGCGATTGAGGCTCGGTAACTTTTCGGTAAGTCTTGCGGTCAAGGACCTTGATGCATCGCGTGCGTTCTACGAAAAGCTCGGCTTTCAAGTCTTCACCGGAGACCCGAAAAGCTTCCTAATCCTACAGAACGAAACTTCCACGATCGGTCTGTTTCAAGGGATGTTCGACAAGAACATCCTGACGTTCAACCCGGGTTGGGACCGTACTGCCGCCACTTTGCCCGACTTCGACGACGTGCGCGAAATCCAGAGGGTGCTCAAGGATCAAGGCTTGGTCTTGACGACTGCAGCGGACGAGTCGACAACGGGACCAGCAAGCCTCACCTTTCACGATCCCGATGGAAACCAAATTTTGCTCGATCAGCACGTGCCCAGTCCGCAGAAATGACGAAAAAAGGACCGGAAAGATGTTTCGCGTTCCAGCACTCCTACGTGTCGGGTTGCGATTCCAACAAGCTGTTCGATACGTACCCCGTTTGGCAGAAATACGGGCTAACTCTTGGCCAGCATTCCTTGCAATGCGTGCATGGCGTCTTTGGTTTGTTTAGGGACGCCGAGGCGGATGAAGGGCGACATAAGTTTGCACAGAAATGACTTGGGTGTGATGGTGATGACGTGCGTCAAGCGTGCGCCGGGTGAAGTGGCTGATATGTTGAAATCAATCACGACTTGGAACATCTTGTCGTCATACTGGCAGGTGAGCTTTTCGTTGGGGACGCGCGCGGTGATGAGGCCGTCCATGACGCTTTGGCGCCCACCTTGTTTGTGAACGTATTTGAGTTTGTCGCCGACCTTGTTCGGTCCCGGCGAAAGCTTTTCCAGCGAGACACAAATCGCAAGCCATTGCGGAGCTTTGGGAAGATCATCAATCAATGCAAACGCTTGTGCGGGGCTACGAGCATCGTCGACGGAATACTCGTAACGGATCGGCATGTTTGTCTCCAGAAAGTATATGTTTGTTCAGCGATTGCCAAATTCGGTCATGTGAAAATTTGAATTGCGTGTCATTACGTGTTGCATGATCGTGCAGCGCCGTATTCGATTAACCGGACCGCTTCGGGCCGCGTGGTCCCGCCAGCGCCCGGAAGCCGGACGGTTAAACAGTGAACTAGAGTAGTCTCTGCGAACTATTT
The DNA here is from genome assembly GCA_031409895.1 of Planctomycetota bacterium. Taxonomy (GTDB): domain Bacteria; phylum Planctomycetota; class Planctomycetia; order Pirellulales; family Pirellulaceae; genus JANMEB01. Next base: position 24,732 of record JANNYC010000176.1, on the reverse strand, counting down.
CTTTGGCGGCGCGGCCTTTGTTTCGTGATGAGCCTTCGTCTTTTGGGCCTCTTCGTTCGTCCGATCGGCAATGGCGTGAATTGATTTCACCACTTCGGCGTCCGTCGAAGTAAACAGTGAGACTTCGCTGGACTCGCCTTGGAATTTTTCGACTTTGGCACCTTTGGCCATGACCATCCCGATCGCGTCGCAAAAGGCGCAGGTGGTGAGCTGTTTCCCAGATTGCATTTCTTTCACCGTCACCTGCATTCCTTCGTTGGCTTTCTTCATCGCTTCTTTCAAGTTGTCCGGAACGAACGCGACAGTGATCATCCCGTTGGGAATCTTGATGAAGTCGAATCTAACGTGTTGAATCAAACCGGGCTGCGACGACATGTTTTTGCAGAACGCGCAATGCTCCAAATCCATCCACGGTGTTTTGACATTCGCTTTTTCTTGCCCGAACAAAGCTGCCGAAAAGCAAAGCGACAAGATGACCATCAAAATTCGTGCTCGTTTCATTTTCCTGCTCCTGAATAAAGTCGATTCCCAAACTATTTCTCAAGATTCTTACTGGTGAGCGAAGTTATTTGCGGTATTGCATGATTTCAATCTCCAGTTTTTGGGCCTGTGCCGCGGCTTGTTCAAACGGAAGGCCTTGATTCATGCCGGGTCGCTTGTGGCCAATCGTACTAAGCCAAGCATCGGTTAAAAGCCGTTGTCGACACTGGATTCGCTCAAACAGCGGTGCGATCGCACCAATCGCCGCAAAACCTTCTTCAATTGTTTCGGCATCAGCGTTGATTCGAGTTCTGCCCAAAGTCCGAATCAACTCACGCGCGATCAACCAATGGCCCTGCCGATTCAAGTGCACGCCATCGGGAGCCAACATGAAGCTCGGCTCAACCAATCGTTTTTGCGCGAGAAATTGGTTCATGGGCGTGTGAATATCGAGAGTTTGCCAGCCTTCGCCTTGAGCCGCGACGAGCCAAGCGGCGTATAGATCTAGGACTTGGTTGTAGTCGCGGAACGGCTGTCGATACTCGGTTTGGCCTGCGGCTAGCGTGTGATCCAGAATTGGAATCGGATCGAAAACCGGCGGAGTTATGAGAACAAGGCGTGAGTTGGCGGCAATCACTTTTTCATGAAGCTTGCGAATTCCTTGGCAATAAGCGTCGAACCGTTCGTCTGAATACGGATGATAAATTCCGCAATTCATTCCATAGCAAGCGACGACCAAATCGGGCGTCGTCTGTTGCAAGACTCGATCCAAACGTTCGTGCAAATTCGGACGTGGAAAATTTCCGCCCGCGTGGCCCGGCTCGGAAAGTCCCGAAATCGTTTCGCTTGGCAAACCGAGATCGAGAAACTCAAACTTGCGGTCGGGAAATTCCAAGCGAACGCCGGCTTCGAGAATCGCAATGTACTCGCCGCTGTATGTGATGCTGTCCCCAAGAAACACGACCCGCTTGGCATCCTTTAAAAAGTCTTGGGCGTCGACCGCGTTCGTAACCAAGCTCGCGATTACCGCCAAAACAACGCAACCCATTCGCGTCAAATAGTTCATAAAACACATCGCTCCAATCGCAATTTGCTCAAAATCTTCGTACCGGTAGTTTATCATTTTAGTTAAAAGAGAGGATGGCCGAAATTGCACAAGTATTCCGGGACATGAACTAGAGGATGCCTATTTGTCGGTGTGTTCGATAACGCTCACGACAAACAAGAACGTCGAACCGAAAAGTCCGAAGAGCCGATCGTCCGATTCGCGGTACTATCGGCGGAGAATCGCCGAATTGTTTGGGTCGGTGCGATGATCGCGAATGACCGGCCCGTCACCGCGTGTCGGGCGACCGAATTTTTCTTGAGCCATTGCCGGCCGAACCAAACAAGCGAGAGTAGCAATCGTTAACAGTAGCTATGTGCGGTTCACGACGATTCTCCTTGAGGTTTTGCCATTCGCTTCTGCGGGCGGCAATTAGTTTTGCCTTGGACGCGAAAGCGTCCCATTCTGAACCAAGCGAAGGAGTCGTTTGGTGTTACCAAACAAATTTGAGGTCAAAATAGCGGCGTTTTTCGGCGAAATTACCCGTTTCGATGGCTTGAACTGACTTGACGATTCGTAACGCCACGAAACGTGGCGGTTAAACAATGAGGCGAGCGAGGTAGAAAAAGGAGATTCGCCAATCGTTGTGCCTGAGTGCATATCGCTTTAGAATCTTAGGCTTCAATCCACTGCACAAATCTGGAACGCCATGCCGCGCTGCTTTATCCGAACCCTGACCGACGGCGAAGATGTCGACGAAATTTTCTTGGCCTCGGAAAAACAATTGCGCACCAATCGTGGCGGGAATCTCTACTTGCAAGTCCGCTTGAGCGACAAATCCGGATCGATGGTCGGTATGCTTTGGAACGCAAACCAAACCCACTACGATGGCGTCGACAACGGCGACTTCGTCCGCGTGCGGGCCAAGACCCAGCTCTACAACGGCGGCTTGCAACTGATTTTGAAATCGGTCACGAAAGAGGACAAATCACACGTCGACCCTGCGGACTTTCAGACCTTATCGGTTGGAGCACTAGATCAGTTGATGCAGCAAGTGTCGACGACGCTTCGCCAGATGAGTAATTTTCACTTGCGCAGTCTCGCGGAATGTTTTTTGACAGACGCGACATTCATGGACCAATTGCAAAAAGCACCCGCTGGCGTGAAGAACCATCACGCGTATCGAGGCGGGTTGCTGCAACACATCGTTTCGCTTCTCAAAGTTTCGGAGTTTGTTTCCGGGCACTATCCGACGCTCGATGCGGATTTGTTGACGATGGGCGTTTTCTTGCACGACATCGGCAAGCTGCGCGAATTGACTTACGAGCCGGATTTGGGCTACAGCGATGCGGGACAACTGCTTGGGCACATGGTTTTGGCGATTAGCATGGTGGACGAAAAAATTCGTGTTGCCGAAACGCTGATGGGCGAACCGTTTCCCGAATCGCTCGCGATACACCTCAAGCATTTGATCGTTAGCCATCACGGCCAGTATGAATTCGGCAGTCCGAAGTTGCCCATGTCGCGCGAAGCGATGGCACTTCATCTAATCGATAACTTGGACGCGAAGCTCCATTGTCTGGACCAGCTCATTTCGGAAGACGTCAACACCGAGAGCTCGTGGACTGTGTATCACTCAAATTTAGGGCGCAAAATTTACAAAGGCAGCCCGATCAACTCCCCATGAGCCGGTAGTAAACCCCGTCAGTCGCACAGCTTCCGGAAGACGCAATCGCATCATGAGTGAAATTTCTTTGCAACAGCGGCTTTTGGATTACGTTCATTCGCCCGAGTATGTTCCGGCCAAGCCCAGCGTGATCGCGCGACGATTCGATCTTGACCCTGATGATCGACAGCTTCTCAAACGCTTGGTTAAGCAGCTTGTACAAAAAGGAAAACTTGGTTTCGGTCCGAATCACCTCGTCATTCCATCGGCAGACAAAGCGAAAACCAAGCCAACCGCGGACATTGCGATAAACCAGCCAACTGCAGAGACATCACCAAACAAAAACGACGTCATTGGCGTGTTTCGCAAAGCGAACGCTGGATTCGGATTCGTGGTGCCACAGCGTGGCGCTGACCCAAAAGAACAACCCGATGTCTTCGTTCCCGCCGACAAGATCCGCGACGCCGCCGAAGGCGATACGGTGCGCGCTCGGTTGTCCTTGCGGCGCGACCGACAAGGGCGATCGTCAGGTGAAATTGTCGAAATCCTCCAGAGGCGAACCAACCGATTTGTCGGCTCGTATCTGGAACGCGGCACTAGCGGCTATGTGCAAATCGATGGCGCGGTTTTCGAGCAAGAAGTTTGGGTCGGTGATGCGGGAGCAAAGAATTGCCGGGTCGGCGACAAAGTCGTTGTCGAAATGGTCCACTTTCCCTCGACCCATCGCACCGGCGAAGCCGTCATCCTCGAAGTACTCGGCGGGCGCGGCCGCCCCGGTGTCGATACGCTTACGATCATTCATCAATATCAACTGCCGGGTGATTTCCCAGAAGAAGTTTTGGATGACGCACGCAAACAAGCCGGACTTTTCGACGGAGCGATTGGCCATCAGAGAACGGACTTCACCAAAGACACCGTCGTCACGATCGATCCGCTGGAAGCTCGCGACTTCGACGATGCGATTTCCCTGACCCGCTTGGAAAAAGGACATTGGCGGCTCGGCGTTCATATCGCCGACGTTTCGCACTTTGTTCCTTACAACTCGCCGCTAGATATCGAAGCTAAAAAACGCGGCACCAGTGTTTATTTACCCGATCGCGTCATCCCGATGTTGCCGGAGACGATATCGAATAACTTGGCCAGCCTGCAACCTGATCGCTTGCGCTACACGATGTCGATGGTGATCGAATTCGATAGCGAAGGGCGACAAGTCGCTACCGACTGGCATCGGGGGGCGATCCGAAGCGCTCATCGATTTACTTATGAAGATATCGACGATTACCTCCTCAACGAAAAGCCATGGAAAAGTAAACTTTCGCCGCAAGTGTTTGAATTGGTCCGCGACATGCACACGCTGGCGATGATCTTGCGCCGCCGCAGGCTTGACCGCGGCGCGATCGAATTACACTTGCCCGAAGTTAAAATTGATCTAGACGATGATGGCCGAGTCAGTGGCGCGACGATTCGCAAGAACACCGAAAGCCATCAAATGATCGAAGAATTCATGCTCAGCGCCAACGAAGCCGTCGCGCGAAAGCTCGCCGTCGACCACTCGTTCAATGTCTTGCGCCGCATCCACGAACCCCCTTCCCCACTCAAGCTCCGCCAACTCACCGAGTTCGTCCAGGCTCTGGGCTTGCAATGCGAAAGCCTTGAGAGTCGCTTCGAAATCAAACGGCTGATTGAACAAACCATGGATCGGCCGGAAAGCGCGGCCATCAACGTGACGGTTTTGCGGAGCATGCAAAAAGCGATCTACAGCCCGCGCGATATCGGCCACTACGCGCTCAACAGCGACTACTACTGCCACTTCACATCGCCGATTCGCCGCTACCCCGATTTGGTCATTCACCGAATGGTCGGCGACATGCTTGACGGTCGGCGACCTGTCGATGACTTCCAACATCTAACTCAATTGGGCAACCAATGCAGTGAGTTGGAGCAACGAGCCGAACGAGCCGAGCGGGATTTGGTTCGGCTCAAGCTGCTGAATTATTTGGCGGACAAAGTCGGCATGGAAATGAGCGCGGTTATCACGGGCGTTGAAGCCGTAGGCTTGTTCGCGTTGTGCCAGACGTTTCCGATCGATGGTTTGATTCCGGTCGGCGCTTTGCCGCGCGATCGATATTATTTTGATCGCACCAGTCGGTCGCTCACCGGTCACAAAGCCGGCAACACGTTTCGGATTGGTGACCGCGTGTCCGTCCGAATCGCCATGGTCGATCCCGATCGGCGCGAGTTGGAGCTGGAGCTGATTGCGAAAACGACTCCGCGCCACCGTGCCGCCAAGACGTCGCGCGAACGCCCGGGCAAGAAGGCCAAAGGCAAACCGTCGCATCGCGAAATTTCCAAATCCAGTCGGAAGAAAAAAAAGCGTCGCCTCTGACCGAAAACCCTGGTTGCTAAAATCCGATCATGAAGCATTCATTTAACATCGCCTTGTGCTTCCTGTTCATTGGTGTACTCGCCGCGCAAGAACCGCGAAAGTCAAACGAACCAGATTCTGAGTCTCAAGCGAAACTCAACGATGTCTTGCGCGAGGCTTTTCGCAAAACCCACGATGGCTGGAGTGTGGATGAAGTGCTGATTCGAGATGACTTGAACAAAGCCTTCATTGAAAATTGTCGTGGACAACTGCCTGACGTAGCTGAAAAGGACATCAATTGGACGCTACTGAACTTGCGAAAGGCCGGCAAGCTTGGAATTAAGGCGACGCAATTCAATTACGAGTCGTATGGCAACGTGATGCAATTGGCAGAAGTCACCGTGCGCTCGATTCAAGACAAACACAAAATCTCCTGCGATGCGATCATGGCCGATCCTGTGCGGCGCAAAGAATTCGACGAGGTCGCCCACGGAATCGATCCGACAGTCGATGCCTACCAAGTTCGCAAGTGTGCTTTGCGGCTGCGCAAAGCCCGTGACTTGCGACCCGAACTGATCACGCGAATCGCCGATTGGAATCGCGAAGTCATCGAATTCCCGGCGGCGAAAGTTGCTGCGGATTTGGCGCTGATTCCGGAAACGCCCGGCATTTATCTGTTCCGCGACAAGACCGGCTATTTGTATATCGGCGAAGCAATCCAATTGCGCGAGCGATTGAAAACCCATTTGGATGACTCGGACCGAAAGAGCCTTGCGAATTATTTGAAACAGCAAGGCATTGACTCGATCTCGATTGAAGTTCATTCTTTTCCGGCCGATTCGCGGATGATGGACATCACCGTGCGACGGGCCTACGAATCTGAACTCATTCGATCGCGCGAGCCCCGATTCAACGTGCGACCTTAGAAATAACTTGTTCCCTCTCCACTTTCTAAGGGGAGAGGGTTAGGGTGAGGGGTTTGAATTGTGCGTTGTCGTAGTTCTTCACCCGGCGAACAGCTCAACAATGCAACCTCAATACGGTATTAAAACAGCGTCTCAAAAAAATCTATTTTAAAGTGAGAGCCATCCATGAATTTGTATCCGATTCGAATTTTTGTTTTTTTGTTGGCGGCCATTGGAGTTGCGGCAGCAGCTTGGGGCCAGGAAACAAATGCCGACGAATGGACGACTCTATTCGACGGCAAAACTCTCAAGGGATGGCACGTCAGTTCAAAATCCGGACACAGCGGGACTAGCGGCAACAAATCCGGTGGTCGCTGGGTGGTGGAAGATGGCGCGATCACCGGCTCGCAAGACCAGCCGGGTAACGGCGGCATCGTCTTGACTGACGCCACGTTTGGCGACTTTGAAGTCGTTCTGGAAATGAACAACGATTTCGGTCCGGACAGTGGCTTGTTTCTACGCAGCACTGACGAAGGAGTCGCTTATCAAGCGATGATCGACTACCACGCCGGTGGAAATTTGATGGGCGTTTATGGCGAAGGGCTTGGCGGCAATCCATCGGTCAGCAATTTCAATTTTCGCGAAAAAGTTACCGACGTCGTTATGAGCGACAACGGCAAACCAAAAATGCCGTTTCCGATACTCGCAGAGTCTTGGCCGTCGTTTTGGCGTCACGGACAGTGGAATGAGCTGCGGGCGCGAATCGTCGGGGCTGACAAGCCGACGATTACGACTTGGATCAACGGTGTGAAGTTCAGCGAATGGACTGAAACCGAAACCCGGCACCCCGCGTCCGGGCACATCGCTTTGCAAGTCCACGGGGGCGGCAATCCGGCGGACTATAAGGACAAATTCGTCCGTTATCGCAATATCCGCGTGAAAAAGCTCGACTCGCCGAAATGATGGTCGCCGCAACGGTATCTACTCATTCGCATAGGCACTCGCCAGAATAATGGCTTGCATTTTCGACACATCGACCGCGCTGATCGTACCGACATGCTGGCCAAATTAAAAACTTATTCACTGTTGGGAATTGATGCGATCCCTGTCGAAGTCGAAGTCGACGTTTCGCCGCGCGCGATGCCCAAGACGATTTTAGTCGGCTTGCCGGAAGCCGCTGTCAAAGAAAGTACGCACCGTGTCGAGCGAGCTTTGGTCAATTCGGGATTTCAGCGGCCGAGCGATCGAGTCGTGATCAACTTGGCACCGGCGGAACTTCCCAAACAATCGGCGGCGTTCGATCTGGCAATTTCGTTGGGGATGCTTATCGGCAGCGGCCAGATCGAGTCGGACAAACTTGAACGATATGCAATCGTTGGCGAGCTATCGCTCGAAGGGCACACGCGAAAAGCCAAAGGCGTTTTGTCGATGGCGATTGCTGCGGCCCGCGATCCCGACATTGATGGAATTTTGGTCCCGAGAGAAAACGCACAAGAAGCTGCCGTCGTGGCCAACATCGAAGTGATCCCCATCGATAGCTTGACGCAAGCCGTCGGGTTTTTATCGGGCCAACTTTCAATCGATCCGGTTCCGTCGCGGCTCGCTGAACTGTTCGCGGAGTTCGCTCATTACGATGACGATTTTTCCGATGTTCGCGGTCAAGAAATGGCGAAGCGAGCGGTGACGATCGCCGCAGCGGGTTCGCACAATATCTTGATGCTCGGCCCACCGGGCAGCGGCAAGACCATGCTGGCCAAACGCATTCCATCGATCTTGCCGACGCTTTCGCCGAGCGAGTCGATCGAGACGACGCGCATTTACAGCGCTGTCGGCCGCCTCGCGGATGGACAACCGCTCATGGCACAGCGACCGTTCCGATCGCCGCATCACACGATCAGCGAAGCCGGTTTGGTGGGCGGCGGCAGCACGCCGACGCCGGGTGAAATCAGCATGGCTCATCACGGCGTGTTGTTCTTGGACGAGTTGCCTGAGTTCAACCGTCGCACGCTCGAAGTCCTGCGGCAGCCATTGGAAGAAGGCTTGGTCACGATTTCCCGCGCTCTGCATTCGACGACTTTTCCGGCGAATTTCATGTTGGTCGCAGCGCTCAATCCGTGCCCCTGTGGATACCGAACCGATCCCCGCCGAAGTTGCAATTGCACTCCGCCGCAAATCGAAAAATATATGAGCAAGATCAGCGGCCCGCTGTTGGACCGAATCGATATCCACATCGAAGTCCCCTCTGCCGAGTACAAGGACTTGGCAAGCCCCACGCTGGGAACTTCGAGCCAAGTCATGCGTGAACAAGTCGCCGCGGCCCGCGAGATTCAACGGCTGCGCTATTCAGGCGAACCGAATTTGTACAATGCCAAGCTTAAGAGCAAACTCTTGCGCGAATATTGCAAATTGGAGAGCGATGGCATCGAGTTGATGCGATCAAGCGTCAACGAGCTTGGCCTTTCCGCGCGAGCCCACGACAAAGTCCTTCGCGTTTCCCGCACGATCGCGGATCTTGAACAATCCGAAAACATTCAGCTTCAGCACCTGCAAGAAGCCATCAACTACCGCATGCTCGACCGCGACATCTGGACGTAACTTGCCTGACGCATTTCCGATTGAATGCCGTCATCCGAGCCCAGAACGCGACGACAAATGCCGTGAAGAGTCAAATACTGCATACAGAAATCAGGATGCCATGATTTTTTTTGGCCGTTACCACCCGATGGAATTTACCGTGTTTCTTGAACAGGCGACTTGACCTTCGTTTTGAAAACTCGCGAAGTAAAATTCATATTTGATATCCTGCGATTGTCACTATTTTCCAGTTCCCGCTTGTGCCTCGATCCACTTTTTATCTTCCTCACTCAGCGCGCTGATTTCGACCTCGAGTGGACGGGGAGCACAAGAGAAACTCGCCCCTCTGGCCCTGAGCCAGTGGACAATGGGTTTGAAAACTAGAAGCAGTCCTAGTTCCCAAGCCGGCTTCCGTCGGCACAAGGCCGACGAAGAGCACAAGAGAAACTCGCCCATTGGCCCCGCGCCAGTGGACGACGGGTTTGAAAACTAGAAGTTGTCCTAGTTCCCAAACCGGTTTCCATCGGCACAGGGCCGACGGGGAGAAGGAGAAGCAAGCAGATTTGGTCGCTAGTTTGGATATTTTCCCATTGATGTGGCGACGGTTGAGTTGATTGAGTGGGCCAGATGCACAGTTCATTCCAGCAGTGAATCATCGGCACGACCTTCGCTCTGGGAAACGAGTCGGTGAAACCAATTGCGAGTCGCGCGGTATGTCTGGCAATAGGCAAATCACGAAATCGGGTCGGCGTTGGACCCTTGGGTGAAACGCAAAATCCGGGATAATGGAACGCTGCGGCATCCGACCTCTTCAGGAAACAAACATGAACAAGCCAATTCCACAACAACTCGCGCTCCTCATTTTTCTGTTAATTGCCACGCCCAGCTTCGCTCAAGACTGGGCAAAGAAGCGCCTGGAAGATTCGCCGCGGCATGGGGAGTGGGTGCAAATCAAACATGGCGATCGGACGGTCGATGCGTTCGTCGTCTATCCGGAAGTCGCCGAAAAAGCGACGGCGGTCGTGGTGATCCACGAGATTTTTGGCTTGACCGATTGGGTTCGCGGCGTGGCCGATCAGTTGGCGGAAAAAGGGTACATCGCGATTGCACCCGACTTGCTCTCGCAAATGGGCAAAGATGGTGGGAACACGACGAGCTTTAATGGCGAAGAAGTTCGCAAAGAGATTATGAAGTTGCCTGCCGACCAAATCACGGCTGACTTGAATGCGACGGTGGATTACGCAACCAAGCTCCCCGCCTGCAACGGCAAGTTCGTCGTGACCGGATTCTGTTGGGGCGGTAGCCAGACGTTTCGCTTTGCCACCAACAATGCCAACGCCTTGGCGGCGTTTCCGTTCTATGGAACAGGACCGACTGAAGCAGTCGACCTCGCGCGAATCAAATGCCCGGTGTATGGTTTTTACGCCGAGAACGACGCGCGAGTCAACGCGACCATCGATCAATCGAAGGAGCTGATGAAGAAAGCCGAAAAGACTTACGATCCCGTGTTTTACAAGGGTGCTGGCCACGGCTTTATGCGTGCCGGCGAAGCTCCCGACACAAGCGCGGAAAACAAAAAAGCCCGTGAGGACGGTTGGGAGCGTTTAATTGAGTTAATCAAGAAGCATGAAAAGTAGTCCATTATCTCGGTCCCAAACAATCTCGGTCCCAAGCTCCGGCTTGGGACCGCACTTCCCAGAAGCTCTGCTTCGCGGGCCGCGTGGTAATGCAGGCTGTACGCTTGCGAAGCCGAGCTTCGTGAACCGGCGTTCCCAAGCAGGAGCTTGGGAACGAGGGCGCGGCACACGGAGTGTCCCCGCTACTTTGAATCGTGGCGCCGATACAGTTCGGCCAGCCGTTTTGGATTTGCGCCGCAACGAAAACGGATCATCAACCACCAATTGCGAAGCGTTTGACGTATGGGTCCGTAGCGTTGCCAGCGCCGCGCATTGACAATGATTGGGCCGTCAAGCAATTGCGGGCGCGCGATTTTGCCGAGCTTGCGAGAAAGCAAAACGTCCTCCATGAGCGGGACTTCATCGAATCCTCCAACCGCATCAAACGTCTTTCGCCGGACAAAGATCGCTTGATCGCCGTACGCCGATCCTTGCCAATGGACTCGCGCTCCGTTACCCCACTCGATCGCGCGATAGATCAAACCTTGTGCGACGATCCGTTGGCGAAAAGCGCCCCAAATTTCTTCTGGCTTGGAAAACGCGTCGGCGATTTGCCGACGAGCATCGACGGGCAATCGGCAATCGGCGTGCAAAAACAACAGGACGTTGCCTCGAACTTTTGCCGCTCCCGCGTTCATCTGAACGGCGCGGCCCGGAGTACAACTGACGACCTGCGCAGAATTCTCGCTGGCGATTCGCGGAGTATTGTCGTTGCTGCCACCGTCGACGACGATGACTTCCAAAACACCCGCAGCCCACGCGGACTGAATCGCGGCCGCAATATGGGCTTGTTCGTTGAGACAAGGAATAACAACAGAGACGTTCACGTTGCAAATTAGCTTAGCAGTCCGTGCAACATTGTGGGGCACGCTTTCCGCGTGCAAGTTTTCGCCAGGAGATAGCACGTTGAAAACGTGCTCCACATCTTTTTTACAGCCTAACGGCCTTGGATTCCGTTTTGAGCTTCAGCCGTGCGCACACCGGTCTTGATCGAAGGCTCTAGGAACGCTTGAAGCTGATCGACAAGAAGGTAGCCGACTGAATATCGCCTGATCCACTTTTCTCCGCTTCGCTCAAAGACGATGAACTGCGGGACGGGCCGACCCTCGGTTAACTTGGCGGCGGTTTCGGGTTCGCGGTCGACGTCAACGGTTGCGAAATGGAAATCCTTGAATCCCCGCTTGGCCATCATGTCGTACACGGTGGTACGCTTGAGCATCTGGCACGGCGCACACCATTCTGCCGTGACCAAAACGAGAATCGGTTTGTCGCTCGTTTGGGCTCGCTGATACGCAGTTGCGTAATTCGTGGGAAGGCCGGACTGGCGCGCTGCTTCCGTCGAGCAGGCGACCGACGTAAGGACAAAGATTGCCACAAAAGCGTGCATCCGGACTCCTTTTTGCCCGCAAAAAGTCGGATCGGGCAAGTTGGTGGGAGGGCCAGGTCAAATTAGTCGACTCGACCACAAATCTTTTTATCGGTTTTGCTTGCATCGCTGCGTCGGCTAAAATTGAGCTTGCATTGCGGAAGTACATCGCATGGCGAGAAGGCAGGAAAACTTTATCGGTCGTGCGGATAACCGCACTCTCGATTTGTAAGGAATCGCAATCTCCGCAGTCACGGCCATCACTTTTTTGGTTGCAGCCATCACAATTAAGTGCCGCGGTTCTGTTAGGTAAGGGTTTGATCCAGCGAACGGGTTTGGGAACATGGTCAGCGACGAACCAACGTCGGGAGTTTTTTTAATATGAAGTTGCGCGTCGGGCTTGTGGGGTTGGGAGATCAATGGCAGACTCGGCACCGACCTGCGCTGAAAGCCCTGTCCGACCGGTTTGAAGTTTGCGCGATCTGTTGCGAAGTCGCACAAAAAGCTTCTCAAGTCGCTCAAGAATTCCAAGCCACGCCCTTCGATGGCTTTCGCGCGATGCTCGAAAACAGCGACATTGACGCGGTCCTCGCACTGGCGCCCGACTGGGCTGGACCTTTGCCGATCTTGGCGGCTTGCGAAGCGGGCAAGGCAGTTTACAGTTCCGCCGTGTTGGATATTCTTCCCGAACAAGTCGACGAGATTCGTCGCCGCGTCGATGCGTCGGGCGTCGCATTCATGACCGAATTGCCTCGCCGACACGCGCCGGCCACGCTGCGAATAAAAGAATTAATCGCAACTCGATTGGGCCGGCCGCTATTGCTTTACTGCCACGAGCGACTCGCCACAGAACAACAAGTCGATCCGCGACGGCGCAGCGGCTACTGCCCGATCACGTGGCGCAATCTGATGGAGATCGTCGACTGGTGTTGTTATTTGGCCGACCGCAATCCGACGTCGTTGTTCAGCGTAATTCACCAATTGCAACTGCCGACTCGCAATTCGTTTTATCAAATGATGAGTTTGGAATTCGCCGCAACGAAGCCGGAGGAATTGCCTGTGACCGCTCAACTGAGCTTGGGGCACTACATTCCCAACAAGTGGCCCGACGCGCTCAACTATCGCCGCCCTTCGTCGGTGCAGTTGGTCTGCGAAAACGGGGTCGCCTTTGCCGACTTGCCCTCGACGCTGGTTTGGTTTGACGAGGCAGGCCAGCACACGGAAAGCCTGGAGCAAGAGCGTCCCGTTGGCGAACAGATGTTGACCTTATTTCATCGCGCCGTGACCAGCTTGGTCCGTCGAACATCCGATCTGAACGACGCCTACCGCGCCACCGCAATCGTTCTCGCCGGTAACCGCAGCATCGCCGAAGGCCGCCGAATTGAACTAAATTTCTGATTTAGGCCTCATTCCTTCCCCTTTGGCTTGCATCGGTCGCTGGCCTCAATTACAAAATTGAGAACTTTCCGTCGTTATTTTCCCGTGTGAACTCTGCTTGGGCTGAAACTTTATGAGTAAAACAAGCCTCGAAGATCGTTCCGATTCTAATTCCTCTTGGTTTGGCCATCCGCAACAGCTCGCTCGGTTGTTCACCACCGAAATGTGGGAACGCTTCGGCTACTACGGCATGCGCGCGTTGCTGACGCTGTATTTGGCTCAGCACTTTTTGTTCAACGACAATGTTACCAATGGTCTTTACGGTGCATTCACATCACTTGTTTATCTGACGCCGTTGTTTGGCGGATTGCTGGCTGATCAATATCTCGGCTACAAGCGGTCAGTGAAGTTCGGCGCAATTTTAATGGCGATCGGGTATCTGACGCTCTGCTTCGGCGGTGAAATGGCCAAGCCATTCATGCAATACGAAGGCAAACGCTACGACGTTCAAATAAAGCAGGTTGAAAAAGAAGTCGTGGTGGAAGGCAAAGCGACCGTCAATATCGTTTCGCTGAAGCTCGTTACGATCGACGGTGTTCAATACGAAATCGACAGCCATGACGACGGATCTCTGCACCTCATCGGCGACGCCAATGAAAGGACGCTTGCCAAGGGTAGCTTTATTTTCGATGGCGAACGAAAACAGCTTTGGGTCAACTTGATGTTTCTGGCGCTCTCGTGCGTGATCGTTGGAAACGGATTTTTTAAACCAAACATTTCAACCATGGTTGGTAGCTTGTATTCCAAAAGCGATTCTCGCCGCGACGCCGGGTTTACGATTTTTTATATGGGTATAAATATGGGCTCGATGATTTCCCAATTTTTGTGCCCCTTGTTTCAAGTTTGGTTCGGTTTCTGGGCTGGATTCTTGCTCGCGGCCGTCGGCATGTTGTGCGCGTGGGCATTGTTCCAATTCGATGGTGATCGTCTCAAAGGTTACGGCGAACCACCCGCTCAAGGTAAGGGTAAAACGCTTTTGATCTTTCTGGGGGCGATTTGCGCCATACCTGTGATTTGGTTGCTACTTAATAACACTATGTTGACCGCCGACGCTGCGTCTGCCGCAATTAAAGAAGGCAATGGCGTGTTTAACTACTTACTTTCGCTCCCCATTTTGGGCAAATTCCTTTTTTGCGTCTTTCTGGCTTCGGTCATTGGTATTCCGATCTGGTCATTCTTTGCGGGAACTCGCGAAGAAGGCGAGAAAATGGTCGTGGCTACCGTCCTTGTGGTTTTCTCAGTCGTATTCTGGACGTTGTTCGAACAAGCGGGTTCTTCAATGACCCTTTTTGCCGAACGAAACACTGAGCGGCATGTGTTCGGTAACTATGAGATGCCTGCCGCCCAAACGCAGATTTTCAATCCGCTTTTCATCGTGATCTTCGCACCCCTATTTTCAATTATGTGGCTAGCCCTTGGTAAACGGGGATTTGAACCTTCGATTCCCGTCAAGTTTGCGATTGGATTAATTCTGGTTGGACTAGGGTTCATGGCACTCGTCTATGGTTCCAAGTTCGCAAGTTCAGGCTTTCAAGTAGGCTTATTCTGGCTTGCCCTGGCCTACCTTCTACATTCGCTGGGAGAACTTTGTATTTCACCGGTCGGACTTTCCATGATCACCAAGTTATCAATGGTGCGAGTCGTCGGCCTGATGATGGGCGTTTGGTTCCTTTCCTCGTCCATGGCGCAGTACGTTGGTGGAATTGTGGCGCAATTGGCATCTGTCGAAACCGTTGGAGGTGAAGTGACTAACCCGGAAAAGGCATTACAAACATATGTCACCGTGTTCAACACGATTGGAATTGCGAGCATGATATTTGGCGTCGTATTGCTGGTACTGTCGCCGTTTCTCAAACGCATGATGCATGGAGTGAGATAGGCTGCGATTGGGTTTGAAGTCGGTTGCTAAATTTACAGAACCTTGCGAACCTGGCGCTGATTAGGACTCGCCGGGGTTAAGTTGTTGGTCGACTCGCTCGCGCAATTCCGAAACCGTTATTGAATCGACAAAGTATTGCTTTTGGGGCGATGTCTCGCCAGACATCAAGGTAATTTGCGATTTGCGCAAGCCGAGTTGTTTGGCGAGCACATCGATTAGTGCTTTGTTGGCTTTGCCTTTCTCGGCGACTTGAGTCACGGCGGCGCGCAGGGCGCCGTTGCGGATGCCCAAGATCGCGTTGCGCCGCGCACCAGGAACTGCTTGGACTCGCAGCTCGACGCCACAGTCACGCTGAATTAAGTCGAGCTTCATTGGTTACTTTCGGCCTATGCCAGTCCGCGCGGTAATTGCTGGGATAGCTCTGTATTCCGTTCATTGTTTAACCGCCCGCTTCGGGAGCTGTGCGCAATCAGCCGGGAGCCAATTACAGCGCCCGAAGCGGGCGGTTAAACGAAGACCTAAACGGCACAGCGAAGCGGGCGGTTAAACGAAGACCTAAATCGTCAGCGTCGCGCCTCTGGCGTGTGGTCATCGCTTTCCGAATCGCCATTCTTTGTCGATGATCAACCGAGCGCCGCGGCGGAATGTTAGATACGACCAAGCCCATTGCATGACGACGAAAAGTCGATTGCGAAAACCGGCTAGATAGTAGATGTGAACCACAAGCCACAACAGCCAAGCCACTCGACCCGCGAGGTGAAATTTGCCGATTTCCACGATGGCACGGCTGCGGCCGATCGTGGCCATTTGCCCTTTGTCCACATAGACAAATGGTTTACGTTCGGCACTCTTCTGCACTTCGCCACGAATCATGCGCGCGATATACCAACCCTGTTGTAGCGCGACCGGTGCAACGCCGGGCAACGGTGTGCCGTCGCTTCGCAGAACGCACGCCATATCGCCAGCGACGAACACGTTGCGAAATGATTTGATGCTCAGGTCGGGTTCCACCATAACTCGGCCTTGTGGATCGCATTGGGCACCGGTCATTTGGCCAAGAGGTGAAGCCTGCACGCCGGCAGCCCACAGAACGGTTACCGCAGCGATGTGTTCATTCCCAACATACACGCCGCGCTGGTCGACTTGAGTGACTTTGCTATTGATCCAAGTTTGTACACCCAAGCTTTCGAGATCGCGGACGACTCGACTGGCTTGTCGTTCCGAGAACATCGGCAAAATTCGCGGGCCGGCTTCGATCAAAATGATGCGCGCCAAGGTCGCGTCGATCGTGCGAAAATCTTTGGCCAGAGTGAATCGCGTCATCTCGCCGATCGCGCCCGCCAACTCGACCCCGGTCGGGCCTCCGCCGATGATCACAAACGTCAACTGCCGCTTTCGAATTTCTGGATCGCTGGCAATCTCGGCTTGTTCAAATGCCGTAAGCACACGGCGGCGAATCTCCGTCGCTTGCTCGATCGTCTTCAGTCCGGGAGCAAAGTCCTCCCACTCGTCGTGGCCAAAATAGCTGTGCTGGGAACCCCCTGCCAAAATCAAATAGTCGTACGACAACTCGCCAAAACTGGTTTCGACGCGGCTCGCCGGCAAATCGAGCGACACGACTTCGCCTTGCAACACACGAATGTTTGCATAACGCGCCACCAAGCTGCGAATGGGTACGGCAATGTCCGCTGGGCTCAGCCCGGCCATCGCGACTTGATACAAGAGCGGTTGAAACAAGTGATGGTTCCGGCGATCGACTAAAGTAACTTGAACGTCCTTCACGTTGGCCAAACCCTTGGCCGCGTTGAGTCCGACAAATCCACCGCCCACAATCAAAACCGATTTCATATTCGCTCCGTAGTTAGCTGCTCCGAAGATCGAGCGCGCGGATGACCCCGGCAAGCTCCAGGGGAATTGTATCCTCAACTCGACAGCGCGCAAAAAGCGCTGACGCTACTAGGTGATTTTGTACGGGAATTCCGAACCGCGCGGCAATCTGTTTTGTCGCCTCGGCGTGAGCCGCTCCAGCCCGCATTACGATTGTCGGAAGTTCGTCCTTGCGATCCGGCAAAGCCAATCCAATGACCGCACCGGTCGTATCGGTCAGGATGAGATTCGATTTGCCGACAGCGCGAATGATGCCGTTTTGCACGAAACCGCGCGCAACGGATTTTCGTCGCTGCAGTACGTTCGGGTCGATTTGCGACGCTCGCAATTCCTCACGCATCTCGTTTGGCGACATGCGAATCCGACGCTCGCACAACCACCATTGCAGCGCGTAGTCAACGCAACCGAGAGCGCCGATCGCGGCGACGACTTTGAGCAAGATTGAAAAAACTGCGGTCGCGGTTGCTGCCAGCCATTTTTCTTGGTCGATGGCAACGATCGAATCGCGCGCCGACCAAATGCAAAACATGACCATTGCCCACAGAATAAGCCAACGCAACATTCCGATCAATGAACTCGTCCAGTGTGAAAACGAATGTGCTTGGCGCCAATTTCTCACTGGGCTGAGCCGACTCCAATCGGGTAACATGCGATTCCAAAACATTCCGCAGCCGGATTGAATCCAGCCAACGGCAAAGGCGATCAAGAATACTCCGCCGCCCAAAAATAGCAGCGGTCGGCCCACGGACATGCCAGCTTGTGCCAACATTTCGAGCGGATCGAATCGCGCGCTCGACGCTCCCGACCAGCGCCAGTTTTCGAGCGCAATACTTTCCATCGCTTTCCAGCACTCATTCGCGAACATCGATAAAAGCGCAAGCCCACCGACTAGCGAAAGCGCCGACGTCAGGTCGCGGCTTACCGGCACGTCGCCAAGCTCCCGCGCTCGAAGTCGTTTCGACCAACTGGCGATTTGGTCTTGTGGTTCGTCGGAACTCATGGAGAACTCTCGAGAATTGCCGGAGCGTGTGGAAAATTTTGTATAAGCGTGGTGACTTGCTGACTCCAATGGTCCACATTTAGCCCCATCGTCAGCGAAAGCGCAACGAGCAACACGAGCCAATTACCCGCCATTTGAAAACGAACTAAATTCACATGCGGCAAAGCGCGTTGAATCGCGGCGACGGCGATCGACGAGGCAATCAAGCTTGTCATGACTGGGCTGCCGACTCGTAGAGCAAGCCACAGTGATTGACTCAAAATCGTAGCGGCCAAGTCGGCGATTGAGTTCGCTTGATCTGGCGTCGCAGCGATCGGCATCACGGCGAACGAATCCATCAAGGCTTGTATAGCCATGTTCGGTCCATCGATTGCAAAAAAGGCGATACCACCAAGCCAGCCATGCAACTGACCGAGCGCGGAAGTTGGCTCTTCGCCCTCTGCGGATGCTTCGCTCACGCCCCAACCTGAAATTTGTGCGATCCACGATCCTGCCAACGCAAATGACGCGACCCAAACGTGAATGGCACCTCCAACAAATGCGCCCCACATCAGTTGTTCGAACGCGAGATCTAAAAATGGCTTTGTCTCGATCGCAGCGGGCGGATGCGCGACAACGAGCGGCGCAATCAGCATGGTCAACGCGATGGCCAATGCAAACCGCATGCGCAACGAAATGACTTGGCCAAGTGCAGGCAACAGGGCGACCATTGCAGCGACGCGAACGAATACCAAGCCAACAATGTGCGCGTCCGTCATCGATCCACTCGGCTGACTGCGGCGGGGACTTTGGACAATGCGGCTTGGCTATAGTCGGCCATTTTGCTCATCATCCACGGAAGGCAAAGCGCTAACGCAATGACGACCGCGACGAGCTTGGGAATAAAGGCAACAGAATAGTCGTGAACATTGGTGACCGTTTGTAGCACGGACATGAGCAAACCGACCAGCAACACCACGAGCAAGATCGGGCCGCCGATGACGAGGCATTGCATGAGGGCTTCGCGACCCAAGTCCACGGCGTGTACGCTCATCGGAAAAACCTCGCAGTTCAAAATCCGAGCCCGCAAATTCGCGGTCAACTCATTACGGCAAAGCTCTGCATCAGCATTCCGACAATCAAATGCCAACCGTCAACCATCACGAACAATGCCAATTTGAGCGGCAAACTGATCGTGGACGGCGGCAGCATGATCATTCCCATCGAAGTCGTCACGCTCGTCACCAGCAAATCGACGATCAAAAACGGCAAAAATATCTGAAAGCCAATCGCAAACGCGGTCTTGAGTTCGCTGATCATGAACGCAGGCAACAGGACTTGTAGAGGAACGTCGTTGAAAGTTTTCGGGCGCTGCTGTTGTTGCTCGGCGGGTAGATACTTGTAGAACAGCCAGACGTCGTTCGCATTGTTGGCGGCAATAATCTGCTGACTCATGAATCGTTTCATTGGGACCACGCCCCGTTCCAAAGCTTGGCTCAATTCGATCGGCGCATCTTTGGCCAGATACGGATCGACAGCATCGGTTTTGATTTGTGTCCACACGGGCGTCATTACGAGTACGGTCAGAAGCAGAGCCAGCGCCGTGGCGACTTGTGCCGGAGGTGTGTGCGTTCCACCCAAAGCTTGTCGCAGTAATCCCAGCACGATGATCAAGCGGACGTAGCTCGTCGCCATCAGCGCGACCAACGGCAACAGCCCGACCAAGCCCAACGTGAGTGCGCTGCTTAATACGCTCGACACTTGGCGGCGATCTAACTTGGCCAAGTTTTCCACGCTGCTCCAACGCTCAGTAGACGTGGACAAAGCATCGGCCGTAGTCGTTGATTGCTCGGTAGTCGCACTTGTTTGCGCAGAGCACGAAGGCAGATGCAGCCAACTTGCCAAAATAAAGATCGTCGCAATCGACCGGATGACTACTTTCCTCGTTCCCAGGCTCCCGCCTGGGAACGCACTGCCGTCGGGGCTCTGCCCCGGAAACGGCTGGCGGAGCCAGCAATTCAGCCGGTTCCCAGGCGGGAGCCTAGGAACCAGGGCCTTGCTGGGAACCAGAACCATATTAGTACGACTCATCGGCGGCTCACATTTGAATCAAGCTTCGAACAAAGCTCTCGCGGGATTGCGGCCGTCTGCGCGTCCGTAATCGCGAGCGGGCTGGCGGCCTGTCCAGCGCCCGATCGCGCCGGCCAACGCCGACTGGCCGGACTGACACGCGGTTAAAATCTGATCGACTTCGACCGGGTCGGTGACTTCGGCCAAGGGCTCCGCGCCGTTGGCGGAAACTGCGACCAATACGAGCTTGCTTCCCAACCGTACCAATTGAAGTTGTTGGCGTTGGCCAAGCGGAACAAAACCGATTAACTCAACGACTTGGCGCGGCAATTGTCCTGGCCGCCGCGCGGAACCTCGTCCACGAGACAGTTTGAGTAGAAAGTATCCCAAGAAGACAACCGCGACACTAATTCCAGCCGCAGCCATGGGATGTCGCGTCCAACGTTCCATGCCTGACCAATCGAATTGTGCTCTCGTTGCGGTCACGGACTCGGTGAGCGGTTGATTCAACGGATCGACCATCGCCGGACCGGTCCCAAAAGCTGTCGCTTCCGGTTTCGCTGCCGAAATAACTTGGGCAACTGGATCCGAAATGGTCCGACCACCTTCGACGGTTTCTAATCCTGCTATGTCAACGAAAACATTGGGTGACTTGTCCAAATCGGAATCGCTTTTGGCAAGCGTCGAGTTGTCCACTTGCGCCGCGTTGGCCATGGAAGCCATAAGCGCGACGCCGAAGATAATGAGCGTGCTTCGAAATGTTGACATAGCGAACCTCCTTGCCGAGTGCGGATTACGCCGCGCCGCGAATCCACTGTTTGATGATTTCCGCTGCTTGATCTGGATCGTCGTCCACCATCTGTTTAAGTTTTCGCTTGGTCTCGTCCGGAATCGAGTCCGCCGAAGTACGCAGCGGAATCGTCTCGCGAGTCGAACGTGACCCGACCGAAATCGTTTCGTCGGTCGGCAATTGTCGGGGAGTCTGGGTGATTCGTCGGAACATCAGTGCAAATACGGCGATCACGCCCAAGCCAATCGCTCCAGCCTGGATGTACTTGGACCCAATCGACCACGGAACAGCGGCGCTTCGGCTCGTGGAGGGCGCTGCAATTGGCGTACGGATCATTGATACATCAATTTGTTTCCGTTGCCAACGAACGGGTCCGGCCGCGAAAAGCGGTTGAATTGCCGCTTTGATTTGTGATTCGAGTGATTGGAAGTCTTGATCCAGGGTGTCGCTTTTGCCTTTTGATTCGACAGCTCTTGTTTGGGCAAATTCGCGCACACAGTTCTCAGGAATTCGAATTCGCACGGTAATCGTCTGAGGCTCGCCGTTGGAAGCGTCCGTCGGCGTTGGGCCTTTTGCCGAATCGGTTATGATCGCGGTCGGTTGGTTGGCGATCGGCGCGGTTGGCGTCCCAGCGTTCGCGCTTACTTTGGGAGGCGCGGCCGTTGTCGGCGTCACGTTTTCGCGTTGCTCAAAGCTCACGAACGATTCGATGCCGCTACCAAACTGCGCTAGTTGATCGCCGATGCGTTGTTCCAGCTTGGCTCGCTCAAGCCTAATCAGCGTGGCTGAATCGGATGAACTCGCCTCCGACGCAGTTGCGACATAAGCATGACCTGCGGCAATGTCGGTGATCACAATTTCGCTAGGCTTCAGTCCGGCGACGGCACCGCAAATCGTGTTGCGGATCGCATCGACTTGGAACGATTCCAACAGTCGTCCACCTTTTGGACGAACCACAATCGCGGCGGAGCGGCGAGTGGTCGGCGGCCAATTGCCCTCGACCAATTCGTCGTAGTCAACAATTGCATCAGCGACGAATTCAAGTTGCAAAACCAATTGTCGAATCGTTTTTTTCTTGTGCAGCAAATTGTTTTCACGTTGTTGTTGGCTGGTCGCCCACGGACTATGCGGATCCGGTTCGTATATTTCTCGGCTAGATTCCGGAATCGCGTCGTGTACGTTGATTGCCTTGAGAAAGCGATCTCGCAGGCTTTGCGGAACCCAGATTTGACCTTCGCGAATCTCGTAATCGTTCAGCCCGGAGTCGCCAAACGCAAGTTGTATCCGTCCCAAATCTTGTTCCAACAGCTTGGTGCTTGGAAGCAAACTGATGCGCGGGTCAGTATGCGATTGCTGCCATGTGAACCAGCCTCCGACCGCGATCAACGCTATGAGCGCTGCGCCGGCGCAAGTCTTGTTGGTTGAACCAGGCTTCAGCCAATTTTGCCAAGTCGGTGGATTCGAACTGCCGGACATCTTGTTCGTTCTGCCTAAAGGTATGTTACGTTGCTAAGCCGCATTGCCGCGACGCCGCGTGAGCGGACCGACGAGCGTGATTGCCTGGCCACCTTGGGCGCAGCGGCGAATCTCCACGTGACCGCAGAACGGCTGAATCGCTTGATGCAAACGAAATGCCGTGAGCGCCCCTGCCTCGCGCGTTTCGCCAGAGGCTCGCTCATCGCCCCCATCGGCCACTTCGATCTCCCAGCATTCCGAGCCCATCGTCGTGGTGATTAACAGCGACCGCTGAGGCAACGTCGCCGCGATTGCTTGCTCGACGATCAAACTAATCGCCGTGACAATTTGTCTCGGATCTAGGTCGATGATCGGATCGTCGTGGAAGTCGAACTCGCTGGAAACTCGACCCCGATTGAATTGCTCATTCAGCCCGTCGCAAGCCGCCAAGACTAGCTCCGACAAAGTAAAACCGGTCGTGGTCGAGTCGAATCTCATCATCTGATTCCGACAAGCAATTCTGATGTAAGCGAAAAAAATCCCGCGAGCTTTTACACGATTCTGAAAGTCGATGTCAATTCAATCGACAATGTTCGCTAGCAGGAGAGAGTTGAGAGTCGGAAAATGGTAAGCATTCACGGGTCGGGGTCTGACGCATTTTTCGGCCAATTTTGATTGTCTCGGAAAAAACTGGAATCCGAAAAATGGGTCTGACCCCCTCGAACCCAGCGGTAATTTTCCCAACTCGTGAACGGTTACGGAAATTGCAGGCTACCGACGCGAGTCGGTAGTGCTGACACAATTGGCTAAGAAGGCCCGAGGCTTGAGGAAATCCAAACAAGCTACTGGCGCGTCGTTTACTTCTTTAGAAATTTCAGATCCTCAACGCTCAACTTTGAGATTGGGACTGCAACGGTTTCGCCGCTTCGCTTCCGTAATTTGATGTTGACCGCGTCCAATTCCACCATCGTTGCCTCGATTTTGAATTTGCCGGTCTTGTCGGTCCAGATCCGGTACTGTTCTTCGGATGAAGTCGCCGAATCCGCCCCAAAGATTGCACCGCGCAGTTCCGTTTCCGTCACTGCGTGTAGCACAGTCACGGACACAGACCCCGAACCGGGTATTTCAATTGTTTCCGTGCCCGCCACGAACACTGGTGTCGCGTCCCATTTCTTCGCCGGGGCGAATCGCACTGATGATGCCGCGTGTCGCGGTAAAGGATAATCCTTGGGGCGAACCCAACGCGGTTACGTTTTCGCCTTTGCGCGGCAACTCCGCTGCCAGCGGCAACACGGGAAGTTCTTTCGCATCGATTTGCGCAATGCAAATATCACGCCCGCGATCGACCGAATAGATTCCGCTGATTTTGTACGTCTTGCCGTTAGGAAAAGTCACGGTCGCGGCATTTGCGCCAGCCAAAACGTGAACATTGGTGACCAACATCCCGTCAGCGTTCACGACAAACCCACTACCCAAACTGGCCCCACGTTTGCCATCGACTTCGATGCGCACGACGCTCTTTTCGCAGCGCTCGATCACGTCGGCCAATTCCGACTGGCCCCATGTCGGCGCGGGCCAAATTAAGCACAGTCCAACAACCGCAGACAGACGTAACAAGATCGAACCGTACCGAATCGACGGAACCGCGGACAAGATTTTCACAAGTCACCTCAAAACCGACTTGGGGACGATTGGCGTACCCAATGGAAATCGTTTTCGAAGCTATCACCTTTTCAAAAGAATGTCAAATTTTTCGCGAAAAGAACCTGACAATCAGTGCTCAGACGAACGCCGCCGGTTCAAGCGGACGGCAATTGGAACTCAGAATTAAATGACCACTACGACGTCGTCGTCGTTGCCGGTCGCGTGATCAAGTCCATCATCCACCGGTCGGCGTCCGGCAAAATCTGATTGCGCTGATTGCCGGCCGGGTACTGCCGTAGCGTGACTTGAAAGCCGCCGATATGCAACACGCGCAATTGCATCGCCAGCTCCGATTCGCTGAATCGCTCGTCGGCGCGGCATTGCGTCCAAAAAATCGGGAGCCGTCGACATGCGTTCAATCGCACGAGCGGAGTAGAACCCGATGGGATCGCTCCGTTGATAGACAACACGCCGCTAAACCATTCGGGGCGTTGAAAGGCGATTCGAAACGCCA
>JANNYC010000175.1:0-2286 GCA_031409895.1 Planctomycetota bacterium | reverse complement strand
GAGGCCACCGGTTACAGATGAAACGCTTTGGGAAAAGTAAAAAATCAGACCAGAAAACGCCTGTTAATGGCGAACGTCTATATTAACACAGATGTCCAGACAAATTCAAGGACCGCGAATAAAAAAAGTCCCAGAAAGTGGAATTTTTTGGAAAATTCGCGAAACCGGCTTGAAAAGGCCATTTTTGGCTACGTGCAACTTGCATCGGCCTTAATGCGAGCGGCGGCTATAAATTAACCCGATGTGTAAGTTTTGAAGTTGCGCATTTTAAGTTCCCGGGAGAGGGGCCGCGATTTCGCAATGCCGAGTACAGCCCCCTCATCCTAACCTTCTCCCCCAAAATTAACGGCAAAGCCCGTTGATTTTGATGGAGAAGGAACAATAACAGCGCAACTTCAAAATGCAAAAGAGAGGAACGGGACGAAACGTGCCAATTCCTCGCTAACGCGGCGGGGGACAGCAAGTTTTCCGATTGGACGAGCAATCAAAATAAACAAGCATTTAATGCACTAGTCAATTTTTTGGATCTGCTGATGCCTTTATTGAACCGCGAACCATGCGTTTATCCAGATTCCATGTTTTCCGAAAGCGGAATCGGCTTGATTTCCCAAGCCAACTGGTGGTGCCTGTCGACGGTCGCACGAGCTGAAAAGGTTGTCGCCCGATTACTGTTCGCCCAAAAAGTGCCGTTTTACTGCCCAACAATTATCAAGCGATTTCGCTCGCCAACCGGCCGTCTCCGCGAATCGTACGTCCCGCTTTTCCCAAGCTACATTTTTGTCGTGGGGGACGAAGCCAACCGACTTGCCGCTCTGAAAACGAACAAGATCTCGCGCGGTCAGCTTGTTGTCGAACGCGAGCAGCTCATCGCGGATTTGAACCGTATTCACCTAGCCATCGAAGCTGGAGTACCATTGACCCCCGAGGCCAAGATCGCTGCGGGAGATCGAGTTCGAGTTCGCTCGGGTCCATTTGCAAGAGTCGAAGGCTACGTTTTGCGACGCGAAGGCAAAACGCGGCTCTTGTTGGCCGTCAAGTTTATTGAGCAGGGCGTCTCAATGGAAATCGATGAAGCAATGTTGGAAAGAATTTGAAAGACATGTCCAATCTTTGGCTAAAAAAGATTTTCGTTGCGGGTGGGCGAGGGATGGTCGGTTCCGCCGTCGTCCGAGCACTTCGTCGACAAGGCGCGAGCAATTTACTGACGGCTTCACGCGAGCAATTGGACCTTTGTGACCAATCTCAAGTCGACGGATACTTCGAAAGCCATCGCCCCGAGGTTGTGATCTTCGCCGCAGGAAAAGTTGGTGGGATTCACGCCAACCGGTCGTTTCCCGCAGATTTCCTGCGCGATAATCTGGCGATGGCCATGCATTCCATTCATGCTGCTTATCGTTTCGGAGTCGAGCGATTCTTGTATTTGGGCAGCACCTGCATCTATCCCCGCGATGCCGACCAACCCATTCGCGAATCGGCTTTGTTGACTGCACCACTGGAAGCAACGAACGAGGGATATGCCCTTGCCAAAATCGCTGGTCTCAAAATGTGCCAGTTTTATCGACAGCAGTTCGGCGTGAATTTTCATTCCGCGATGCCGACCAACTTGTACGGGCCGGGCGACAACTATCATCCGGAACATTCACATGTATTGCCGGCCTTGTTGCACCGGTTTCACACTGCCAAACAAGAGGGTGACGGGCAAGTAGAAATTTGGGGTTCAGGAAAACCGCGCCGCGAGTTCTTGCACGTCGACGATTTGGCCGACGCAATCTTGCACTTGTTGACTTTGAAGGACGCTCCAGACTGGGTCAATGTTGGTACTGGAGAGGATATTTCGATTCGGGACCTTGCGGACCTGATCGCGGAAGTCGTCGGCTTCAAAGGCGAAATCGTCTGCGATTTGTCGAAGCCGGATGGAACTCCGGTCAAGCGTACGGACACATCATTGTTAAAGTCGCTTCGATGGAGCGCGAAGATTCCGCTTCGGGACGGCTTGCGCGAAACGTATCGGTCATATATTTCCGAATGCGAAGCGGCTACAATTCGTCGGTAAACCCCGTAGCCCTCGTTGTTTAACCGGACCGCTTCGGGCCGTGGGACAAAGTCGCAGCGCCCGGAAGCCGGGCGGTTAAACGAAGAGCAGATGTCGCCCTCGTTGTTTAACCGGACGTCTTAGGGCCGTGGGACAAGGTCGCAACGCCCGGAAGCCGGGCGGTTAAACAACGATCGGAAATCGGTGGCTTCGAATTCAATTTATAGGATATCGCCTCGCATGAACCGCCGCGC
>JANNYC010000174.1:0-3378 GCA_031409895.1 Planctomycetota bacterium | reverse complement strand
CCGACCCGATTCATCGGGTGCCAATCTTGAGCATCCTTGCTCGTTCATGTCACGACTCCTTGCTGGTATTGGTTTTTGACGAAACGCAACACTAGCAGGAGTCGTGATTTATGAAAACTTGAACGGTATTGCGTTTAACCGACCGGATTCCGGGCGCTGGGTTTTGGCCAACGGACCGATGCGGTCCGGTTAGACATTGGCGTCGGCAGGAAGATTCACTTCAGCGTGATCGGCACCGCTTGCGCCCAAGCTTGCCGCTCGGATTTCAGATATCCACGCACATGGCAGTCGCCCGATGCTTCGGCGGGGACCGGCAACACCGCGTTGAATTCCCCGCGAGTGACTTTGACGGTTTGAGTCACGCAAGTAAGGTCATTCGACTTCCGGTAAGTCTCATCGTACTTTGCCAACTCGGTTCGCGACGAATCAAACGCCTTGCGCCGATCGGGTCGAAAACGCAATCGATCGCGCTTGTAAGCCAAGTCTAACACGAGTTCACCGTCGGCCGGTGCGATCCCGCTCACTTGAATATTGGCAAGCTGATCGAGACCTAACTCCGCTTTCATTTCCATCGGAGCAGGTCGCGGGACGCGCAATAAGGGATCGCCCAACAAATGGAACATCAACAGATGTTCGTGGCGTTCCAGCGGCAACAAATCGGCACGCGGGCTAAATGTCTGTCCCAAGTCCTCGATCATTTGGCGATATTCGTTGTCGATCTTGTTTGCGGCAACTTTTTGTTTTGCGGACAAAATGACTTCGCCCAGCGTCGAATGCTCCTGTGCAAAAAATTCGTTCATGATTTCGTAGGACAGAGTCGCCATTCCATAGGGCATCGACATTCGCGACCCGCACAAGCACGCCACCGGACCGCGCGGTTGGCAAACGAGGACTTCACCCAGGCAATCTTTTTTCAAATCGAACGCACCGGAATAGCACGCCAGAAAAACAGCGATCGGCGAGCCGTCGGCGGTTTGTGCCCGGCGCGCAATCTGATTGTCGAAAACGGGAAACGTGAACCGACCGGCTTCCATCGGAGCAACGCAATCCGGCAATCCGTGCCCAATGTAAACCCAAAACAGACAGCCTTCGTTGAGCCGATCGACCACGCAACTCGAAAGGCGCCGTGGGTCGGGACAATAAGTACTTTGCCAATTTGTAAACGTCATCGACGTCTCGTAACATGCCGGAATCAAATCGGTGATCAGCCGTTTGGAAGTGTTCGCGATCACACTGTCGATAACCGGAATAAAGTTCCCAGTGCCCGCGACCAAATTAATCTTCCGACGCCACAACCCAAAATCGCTTTTTGTCTCGTAGGCGATGACCTTGTCGATGAATTGAGTAAGTTGCTCCGGCGTGTCGACTGGAATTCGACCCAACGTCAAATCCAAATTCCCGTCGCTATCAACGTCGGCGTAAGAATTGTCGGTAGCGATATCCGGCTCGCCGCCGAACTGAACATTGACCATCGCGATCTTGTAATCCGTGGGCACCGTCGCAAGTTTGCCTTGGCCGTTATCGTTCGTGGCATCGCCGACAATGACCAAATTCCGAAGCGGATGAATTGCCGCGACTTGGCGAATTTGTTGTTGTATGGCGAACGAGCTCCCAGACGGCGTGACAATCAATACACGATGACCCTGCTGTTGCCGATACGCGACCCACGGCTGAAGCGCGGCTTGAAACGCTTGGGGGCAGAGCACCAGCGTATCCGCCAATTCTTCGTTGCCGCTGGACGCTGTAACGAAACAAAACGCTAACAGTGTCGCCAGACCATTCATCGTGCAATGTTCCCAAAGCAAATTGTTCGCTTCGCTGTTCAAGCCACTATTATACCGAACTCTCGAAGCGACTCTTAAAGACCATCGCCCGCAGCGGCTATCCTATTCCGTATAGCCGGTTTCTTGTTTTCGAGCAACATTAGTGTACGATGATTTCGTTCTTGCGGGTGTAACTCAGTTGGCAGAGTGACAGCTTCCCAAGCTGTATGTCGAGGGTTCGAATCCCTTCACCCGCTCTAACGGAAATCCCTGAAAAACAGGGGTTTTTTCGTTGTTTTCGATTGTTTCGGCGTCGTGCGAATTGCTTGCCAAGTTGTCACAAATTGACACGATTGTTGCACCATTGTCAGGATTAGGTGCAACCGTTGGTGCAACGAAACTTGTCGCCCCATCGGTGCCAGTTGCCCGCATTATTTCGCGGATTGTTTCGGGTGCGAAAGTGTCCAACGACAACGCTGGCAAACAGTCAACGGCCCCCGCCACGTCGAGCAATGCCGGGTCGGTATATCGTTGCATGGTTAGTTCAATGCTCGAATGCCGCATCGCTTGTTGTGCGGTTCGCGGTGCAACCCCGGCCCGGCTCAACAACGTGCAAAACGTATGTCGCAAAGCATGAACGTCGAGGGTTCGGCCCCGGTCATCGCGTTTGAGAATTCCACAAGCCGACAAATCGCGATCCAAAACCCGAATCAACCCCGTCGGCACGTCAAACAAAAGTGTTGACAACGGCAACGGGTCGGCGGCAACGACAATGCTGACCGATTCGCTTTCACCGCAAGCCCATTGCCGCCGGTCGGCAACCCAAGCCCGCAGCTCAATTGCCAAGTCATCACGAATCGGAAGCTCGGCACCTTGTCCCGCCTTTTCATTTTCGGGTTTCACCGTCAACCATGCTGGCGACGAATCCAATTGCAAATCGCCAACGGTCAACGACGTGAGTTCGCCGAATCTCAACCCGGTCAAAACCAACGTCTTGTAAATCAACGCCCGTTCGCGTCCCTTGCGTTCAAGCTCGACAATCTTGGCCGGCGACCGCTTTAACGCATCTCGCCCCAGCCGATACGCTTCGGCTAATCCTGGCAGCGTCAACGGCACTTTGGTCCAAGTCTTTCGGCTCGTTGTATTCGTCGGTTGCTTGTCGGCGTCGTTGCGTTTGGTTTTTCTACCAAACTCGGCAAGCGGTCGCATTCGTGCCACGGTCAACAAGTTTTGCAATTCCGTCGGCGTCATCGAACGGCGCGCCCGAATTGGGTTTGTCGATTCGTCCAGCATTGCAAAGCGTTCCAACGTATTCGCCTGCAATCGTCGCGGTTTTGCCGTCGTTGCCCAATTACAAAATGCTTTAATTGCCGACAAGTGAGCATTGATTGTTCGCGGCGACCATTCGCACTTTGAATCGTCAAGCAATTGAGCAACCCACTTGCGAACGGCTTCGGCGTTTATTTCCCGCAGACTTCGAAACCCGCATTCGGAAACTATCCGCGACAAGACACGCTCGACGTTTTGAACGTGTCGCGGTGCAACTCGCAATCGCTTTCCTTTGCCGCGTTTGACCCGCAACGATTCCAGATAGTCGACTACTTGTTTTGCAATC
>JANNYC010000173.1:0-8208 GCA_031409895.1 Planctomycetota bacterium | reverse complement strand
TCTAAAATCCGACCCGATTCATCGGGTGCCAATCTTGAGCATCCTTGCTCGTTCATGTCACGACTCCTTGCTGGTATTGGTTTTTGACGAAACGCAACACTAGCAGGAGTCGTGATTTATGAAAACTTGAACGGTATTGGGGTTAAACGGACCGCTTCGGGCCGCGCGACGAACTCGCAGCGCCCCGAAGCCGGGCGGTTAAACGGGTGACAGAAAATTGGACCGCAGATTAAACGGATGGCACGGATAAAGCCCGAAATACGAAGCGGTGATTATTTTCTCCTATCCGTGCTATCTGTCAAATCCGTGGTTGTTTTTCAGGTGATTAGCTTGTTATTTCGCTACTTGCGAGTCGTGATTGACTGTGCCATATTGCGGTTTGAATCTGACAGCGCTGGCGCGGGTGTAACGATGTTTCGCGTTTTGGTCGCTTAACCGAAACTCCCCGCAAGCGCTTTTTTCATTGACCGACTATCATAGCGCGGGGGAGCCACTGATGGGAAAGAACAACG
This sequence comes from Planctomycetota bacterium, assembly GCA_031409895.1. Taxonomy (GTDB): domain Bacteria; phylum Planctomycetota; class Planctomycetia; order Pirellulales; family Pirellulaceae; genus JANMEB01. The sequence goes on along the minus strand of JANNYC010000173.1, from coordinate 7,696 downwards.
TCGATTCGATTCGAAATATTGTCTTGTGCGGCCATGGTTCGTCCGGCAAGACGACCATCGCCGATAATTTTCTGGCCCTGACCAAGACCGTTAGCGTGCTGCCGAGCGTCGACACCGGCACCAGCGTGTGCGACTTTGACCCGGAAGAGAAACAGCACAAGTACACGATCGAATGCGCGTCCGTCCATTTTGATTACAACGGCAAGTCGTTTAACTTGATCGACACGCCAGGCTACCCGGACTTTATCGGGCAAACGATTTGCGGTTTGCACGCTGTCGAGACGGCGCTCGTGGTGATCAACGCGCATTCGGGAATCGCCGTCAACACTCGCCGCGTATTCGACGAGGCCGGCAAACTCGGCTTGGGTCGGATGATCGTCATCAACAAAATGGACGACGACAACATCAACTTTGAAAAACTGCTCAACAGCATTCGAGAGATGTGGGGGCCGCGCTGCGTTCTGCTCAACGTACCGATCGGCCACGGAGCGAACTTCAAAGGCGTCGTCAGCACGCTTAATGTGCCAGCCAACACGGCCGGGGCTTTGGTCGATCCGAAAGAAATCAGCGAACCGCTCATCGAGTCGATCATCGAAGTCGACGAGGCCGTGATGGAGCGATATTTCGAAGGCACAAAACCCTCGGAAGAAGAGCTTTCGAAACTGATTGTGCGGGCGGTGCGCAGCGGTACGCTGATACCGATTCTTTGTTGCTCGGCCAAAACGCAAATCGGTCTAACGGAACTTTTGGATGCCGTCGCGTTCTGCGGATTGTCCCCCAGGGATTTGCCACGAAAAGGCACCAAAGACGGGACGGAAGTCGAAATCACGCCTGACTATCCCGGCTTGGTCGCACAAGTCTTCCGCACGCGCATCGATCCGTTCGTGCAAAAACTCAGCTTCATCCGCGTCTTCTCCGGTTCGTTGAAACGCGACGATCAACTCCATTTGTCGTCCGCGCGAAAAGCCGCCAAAGCCACGCCCACTCTGCGCGTGCAAGGCGAGAAAACGGAACCTCTTGAATCGGCCGGTCCGGGCGATATCATCGCGCTTGCCAAAATGGAAGACCTGCATACCGGCACGATGCTGGGCGAAGTCTTGTTTCCGAAAATGGCTTTTCCGACTCCGATGGTTGGCTTGGCGGTCACTCCCAAGAGCCGCAACGATGAAACGAAACTATCCGGAGCACTTCACAAAATCGTGGAGGAAGACCCAACGGTTCGGTTGGATCGCGATTCGCAAACCAAGGAACTCGTCATGACGGGCATGAGCGAATTGCATCTGACGCTCGTGCGAGAAAAATTGCATCGCCGAGACAAGCTGGATGTAGAAACCAAGCCGCCGCGGATCGCTTTTCGCGAGACCATTCAATCTGAAGCCGAAGGCATGTATCGGCACAAGAAACAATCCGGTGGCCGCGGGCAATTCGGCGAAGTCCACATTCGCATGTATCCGCTGCCTCGCAATACCGACATCAAGGAATACGCCGTCAAAGCTCGTTTTCCGTCGATGCGAGAAACTCACTACGACGAGAAATCAAACTTTTTGTGGATCGACTCGGTTGTCGGCGGCACGATTCCCGGCAACTTCATGCCTGCGATCGCCAAAGGATTTGCCGAGCGAATCGAAGGGGGCGTGATCGCTGGCTACCCCGTTCAAGATTTATGCGTCGAAGTCCACTTTGGCAAATATCACGACGTCGACAGCAGCGAAGCCGCCTTCAAAACCGCCGCACGGCACGCATTTAAACAAGTCTTCGAGAAGGCCCGACCAAGTTTGCTTGAGCCGATTGTCAAAATGAATATCACGATTCCCGAATCGCACGTCGGCGACATTTATAGCGACATGTCCGGTCGTGGCGGTCGAGTCTCCGGCAGCGATGTCATCGGCGGCGGTTTCACGACCGTCCATTCCGAAGTCCCTCTGCGCGACGTGGTGACCTATGCCCGATCGCTTTCCAGTATGACCGGCGGCCTGGGCAGCTACACCATGGAGTTCAGTCACTACGACGTCATGCCCGGCAACATTCAACAAGAAGTCATCGCCAAAGCCGCGCACAAAGACGAAGAGGACGAAGCGTAGCGAAAAGTATCAGGCACATTCCATGTGCCGTCGCTTTTCGGCTGGCACACGGCACATGGAATGTGCCTGCTACTAAGTTGTATATGTTGCGCGTAGCCGTTGCTGCAATTCTTCCAGCATGAGCCGATTGCAAGCGCCGGGTGAAACACGAGCGGCGACGCTTTGTTCGGGCGTGCGTGCGGCAAGCTCGGCGGGGGTGATGGGTTTTCGATAGGCGTCGCGGAAGGGAAGGCCGTCGCGCTGGACGCGGTCGAGGGCGACGTCGGTGGCGTACATGTCAGGCGAAATCGCGGCCCGCATCTGCTCGGTCTGAAACTGCAGGCCTTTCACTAATTCAGGTACGAGACCAAGTGCGAGTAGCGAACTTTCGATGGCTCGGATCGTGGCGGCTTTGGAAAGTTGCAAATCGCGATGATAGCCAGCCGGAAGGGAGAGCAGCGATTGGACTTCGCTGAGCGAACCTTGTACCACGGCATGTTGCGCCCGCAGCAATTCAATCGTATCCGGGTTCGACTTGTTGGGCATCAGCGATGAGCCGGTCGAAAACTTGCTGGGGAGTTTGACGAAATCGAATTCCTGGCAAGTGAACAGACTCACGTCCCAAGCAAATCTGCGCAGTGTAAGCGTGGCTTGGGCCAAGCACGCTAAGACTTGCATTTCGAATTGGCCTCGGCTGTTTTGCACGTAAATCGGATTGATTTGCAACCGCTCGAAATTCAACTCGCGCGCAACTCCCTCGCGATCCAGCGGCAAGTTCACACCGTAACCGGCGGCCGTTCCGAGTGGGGAAGCGTTTAACCAACGGCGAGTCAAAGTCGTCAACTCGGCCGCGTCGATGAACGCTTCGGCATAAGCCGCCAGCCACATTTCGATCGTCGAAGGAACCGCTCGCTGCAAATGGGTGAAGCCGGGCATCGGAGTTAGTTCGGTTTGGCTTGCGCGGTTGAGAAACACCCTGGCCGTTTCGCGACACACGTCGCGCAGCCGATCGAGCGCCGAGCGCAAGTAGAGCCGCAGCGCGACTTGGACTTGGTCGTTGCGGCTGCGCCCGGCGTGAATTTTTTTGCCAACCTCTCCGAGCTTTTCGCTTAGCCAAGACTCGATTGCCGAATGGGCGTCCTCCATCGGCGGTTGCAATAAGAACTTGCCGCTACGAAACTCGGCCAATAAATCTTCCAGCGAATCTGAGAGCGATTTGCTTTCGGCAACCGTCAAAATTCCGATCCGCTGCAAACCGTGCGCATGGGCTTTCGAAGCTGCGATGTCGAATTCGAAAAGGAACCGATCCCATTGCAGATCGTCTCCGCTTAAAAATCGCTGCAACGCAGCGTCCGGCCGCGCGTTTTGATCGGACTTGGCCCACAAAAAATCAGTCACTGGTAATCCCCAACTGGTGATCGAAGCCGCACATCAAATTGATGTTTTGAATGGCTTGGGTTGCGGCACCTTTGGACAAATTATCGAGCACGGAGACTATAATCCAACGCGTCGCGTCACGCGGATCGCGGGCCAATCCACCCACGCGGCAAAATGGCGTGTTGCGGACTTTGGAAATTTCGGGAATCGACTCGTCGTACGCGAGCAGCGAGTGCCTCGCGAAGAACTTTCGGTATTGTTCGTGAACAAGTTCGTCGGAAATCGCGCGGTCGAGTTGAAAACTAACCGTCAAGGTAATTCCACGTAAGAACGCCGCCACATGAGGCAGCAAGCGAACGTGTCGACCCAAGTGCCGTTCGATTTCCAACTCATGCGTGTGACCGGTCAAGTGATAGGGCATTAAATTATCCGCGAGCCGTTGCGGATCGTTTCGCGGCGAAGGCTTTCGGCCCGCACCGCTGTAGCCGGAAACGCCGAACGCGAATGCCGGTTCGACAAGCCATTGCCGAATCGGCCAAAGCGCCAATTGCACGCCAGTGGCGTAGCATCCCGGATTGGCCACTCGGCTGCTGGCCGCGATTTGAGTTGGAAAGGCTTCGGTCAATCCATATTGCCAGTTCGGGTCGCAGCGAAAGTCCGTGCTCACATCGACTAACTTCGCCCCAGTGTTTCCAAGCTGCTCGGCAAACGGTTTTGCTTCTCCGTTTCCCAAAGCCAGAATCCAAACGTCGATTGCTTGCTTGGCTAAAACTTCGGGCTCGCTGGACGCAAACGTAAGCCCGAGCGATTCCCATTCGGGATACTCCGCTGCGATAGGTTTCCCGGCGAGCGAGTTCGATGCGATGCACGACAATTCAAGCCGTGGATGTCCGACCAGGCCGCGAATGATTTCTTGACCCACGTAACCGCGCCCACCGACGAGGCCGACCTTAGGCATGTTGCAACTCCGAGGTGAGAAATTGCGGCCGCGATTCAGCGTCTTGCGTGCAGCGTTCGATCGTGTCGAAATCGCTGAGCCCGTATTGGAAGATCAGCCATGGCGAGCGTCGCGTGACGCCGTCGGATTGTCTCATGTACCAAGTATTGATCGGATTCGAATCGCGCGACCGCCAGTACAATTTCTGATAATGGGTGCGGATTACGTTCCAGAGCGCGGCACCCAATCCTTCCCCTTGAGCCTCTGGGGTGACGACGAATTTATCCAAGTACGGAACGCCGTCGACGCCCTTTGCAATCACGGCCGCCGCGCGTTTGGTCTCGGACCAGATCACGCGATCCAATTTCAATTGATCAAAGTAGGCGTCGTCCAGCTCGCGCTCGAAACAAGTTTCGATCAGCGCGTGCAACTGTTGGCGGTTGAGCGTATCGAGATTGCTGACTTGGTGAAACGATTCACCGTCGCGGATCAGCGTCCCGGCACCGCCGTAGGTGAACAGCTCGCGCGTCAAATGTTCGGCTGACGTAATCGAGACGGAGGATGAACTCGACAACTGATCGAGCAGTTGTTTGATCTCTTGCAGTTTGAGTCGCATTCCGGAATGAACCCAGGACGCCTTCATAAGCTGCTCGTACTCCGTCGCCAAGTTGATCGCGGGGATGATCTGGCCCTCGTGATCGAGCAAGCCGCCGGTCGGCGTGAGAAAGACTATTTTTTGCGGACGAATCGCGAGAATCAATGCACTCGCCGCCGTGTCGGCGTTGACGTTGAGAACTTGGCCCGCAGCGGTTTCACCGAGGCACGACACGACGGGGACCGCTTGGCTTCCGATGGCGGACTTGATTGCTTCGAGATGGACTTTTGCGACACGACCGACCAGGCCGAGCTTGGCTTGATTGTCATATTCACATTCAAACACGCCATGTTGAATCGAGCGAGCGCGAATATTTAACGCGTCCAAACTTTCGATAATCCGCAAATTTTCGCGGTAGATCACGGGCCGCACGATCGCCATTGCTTCGGGCGATGTCACCCGCTGACCGTCGATGGTTTTGCTTTTGATTTTTGCTGCGGCCAATGCTTCCGTCAGTTGCGGACCGGCCCCGTGCAGTACGATTGGAATCAAGCCGACTTCGTGTAGGAACGCCAGCGCGCCGCTCAGTTCCTTGAGCTGGCTGCGGATGATTTCGCCGCCGACCTTGATCACGGCGAACTGCGAGGTGTCACCGCTACTGAAGCGGCGCAAATACTCGCGCGCCTCGCGGCTACTGCCGAGTTGGCTCAACAGTTGAATGATGATGCTGCGCGTTTTAGTCGACATGAGCAATCCGTGAATAATGATCGAATGCCAATTCAAGTTGATCGAGCGCGACCCACTCGCCCGCCGAATGGGCTTGGGCGATATCGCCTGGGCCAAGCACAATCGCGGGCCAACCGTTTGCGGAAAAGAGTGACGCCTCGGTCCAAAAGTCGACGTCGGGCGCGCTAGGCAACGACAGCGACGCCAAACATTGTTGAGCCCTTTCGCGCAACTGAATTGTACTTGGCAGACTGGGTCCGCAAAACGTCGTTTCCCAAATTGCTTGTGGGCCGCTGGCCGGACCCGTCAGCCGTGCGAGCAGTTCGCGGCCATCGTGATCCGGGGGCAGGCGTGCGCTCCAGCGGACTTCGGATTGGTCGGCGATCATGTTGTTTTTGATCCCGCCCGCAACCGTGCCCAAATTGAAGCAATAATCGACATTCGGACCGGCTCCTTTCTCCGCGTCGGCAACAATGTGAAGTGCCTCGGCCGACCACTCGACCAGTTGATGCACGGCGCTGTTGCGCTGATTTTTGGGCAGCGACGTGTGGCCGGCTTGCCCGCGAAAAGTCCCTCGTTGCGACAAGTATCCGCGATGGCCGAAAACCGCGCGAGCGTTCGTCGGCTCCGCAACCACGACCAATTTCTGAATTTCGCGATGGGACTCAATAAACTTCTGGACGCAACAAGGATTGCTCCCCTCTTCGTCCGTCGTGAAAAGCAAACCCAAATCGACGTCGGATTTACGGGCAAGCGCCAACAAGCAGGCCGCCGCGCCTTTAATATCGCATGCCCCTAAGCCAATCGCGCGATTGTTTTCGACGAATAGCTTCAGCGGATCGCGCGTCCAATTTGTTCCTGCGGGCACCGTGTCCAAGTGTACGTTGAACAAAATCCGTGGCTCGCCGCGCCGCGCGTACCAGCCGACGCGCCCTTCGGCGTGATCGACGAGTTCGATTTGGAAATCGCGGCCGCACACGGAGTCCAAAAACTTGTAGAGCTGACTGCGCGGCGTGATCGCGCGCGGCGGGTTTTGCGTGTCGCAGGCAACAAGCGCGGCCAAATATTCCAAGATCAGTCCGATCAAATTTGCGGCACTCCGTTGATTTTCGCCGAGAGCCGAGAGCTTTGGCCAACCAATTTGATAAAGCCGATCGCTTCTTCGGGGGTCCAAGTGCAGGACTGCGCATAGACGGAGTCGCGGTCGCGAAGTATGTGTTCGGACTGAATGGCGGTCGCCAAGACTTGGCCACCCGACGTCTCCAGTGTTACGCTTCCTGAGACGTGCCGGTTGGCGCTGCGAAGATAGGCTTCGAGATCGAACTTGTGCGGCTCGTAAAAGAATCCGCCGTAGACGAGTTCGGCCCAGCGCTGAGCGATCGTATGCCGAAACTGGTTTTGCCAGCGCGTGCAAATCGCGTCTTGAAGTGCTTGGCCAGCCGCCATGAGCGCGGTAATGCCTGGGCACTCGAAAGCGATCCGGCCTTTGAGCCCGACACACGTGTCGCCAGTATAGATGTGTCGTCCGACGCCATACTCGCCAAAGGTCCGGTTGAGATGGGCCAGCATTTTCGGACCGGCGAGCGATTTCCCGTCGATGGCAACGGGAACTCCCGCCTCGAATTTTAGCTGCGTCGAAAGTGTTTGCTTGGGCCACTGCGCGACCGGCTTGGTCCATTTCCAAATATCGGCGGATGGCGATTCGAATTGATCGATTGCGCCGCCCGATGCCGTCACGCCCAAGATATTTTCGTTGACAGAGTATTTGGATGTCGACTGGCGGACTTCGATTCCTTCACGGGTGAGGATTTCGATTTCGTAGTCTCGAGCCTTTTGGACTTTGGATTGCAAGTCGCGAACCGGTGCGATGATTTCGTAGTCGCCGAGGCTCACGACGGTTTGGTCGAACCGGAGTTGATCATTTCCCATTGCCGTGCAGCCGTGCGCGAATTTCTTGGTGCCGATCTGATCGCAGATTTCTAGACTCTTGCGGACGATGAC
>JANNYC010000172.1:0-8464 GCA_031409895.1 Planctomycetota bacterium | reverse complement strand
CGGAAATCTAATCGTCAGTTGGGGGGACGGCGGATTCTCGGACCCGTTGAGGTTTGCCGCGCAAAATCCAGACTCTCTACAAGGCAAAGTCTTCCGCCTGAATCCCGTTACAGGTGCAGGGGTTGCGGGTAATCCGTATTTCAATGCCGCCGTTCCGCTGAGCGTTCGCTCGCGAGTGCTGGCTTTGGGCGTGCGAAATCCTTGGCGCATTTCCAAGGACGCGCTGACCGGCAATTTGTATTTCGGAGATGTGACCGACAGCGGCCCGGAAGAAATCAACGTCATTCGGCCAAGCGATTTAGGTTCGCAGCTTAATTTTGGCTGGCCTTATTATGAAGGCCGCAATCGAACTGGGTACGGCGCGCCTCCCGCAGGCTTTCAATCGACTTATCCCTACATCAGCTATAACCACATCGGGAGCTACGACGCGATTACTTGTGGTGTGATGTTTCGCGGCAACAAGTATCCCAGCACGTACGAAGGTAAATTCTTTTTCGCCAATTTCGGCCAAGACGTCGTCTACACCGCCAACGACGCAGGTGCTTACACTTTGTTTGGCCGCGACGAATGGTTCTTCCCAGTCGAAATTCAACTTAGCCCTACCGGCCGCGTTCAAATGGCGTCGATCGTCAACGGAAATCTTTACGAATTGGTTCACAACAGCGCTCCGAGTGGACGGCCCAAAGCCGTCGCCTCCGTTACCGACACGACAGGTTTGACGGTCCAATTCAGTTCCGGCGGTACGACGGACCCGAACAGCGACCCGCTCAGTTACTATTGGGACTTTGACCAAGACGGAATCATCGACTCGACTTTGGCCAATCCAAGTTTCACGTATACTTCGCCGGGCACCTTTCAAGCTTTGTTGACCGTCGTCGATCCCAACGGCAATAGCAGCCCGAGCTCAATCCAAGTCCAAGTCGCCGTCGAGAACATCGCCATTGGAAAACCGACTTCGCAAAGCAGCACGTTGTTCGGCGAAGTATCCTCGATCGCGGTCGACGGAAGCTTGACGACCGGACATACGCATACTGGCTTTGATCCACAAGCTTGGTGGCAAGTCGATTTGCAATCAGTGCAAACGATCGGCGAAATTGCTTTGTTCAATCGCGCGGATACGAACACAGAGTTTCTTAGCAACTACTACGTGATGGTTTCGGATACTCCGTTTGCTTCATCGTCGCTTGCCGATGCGCTCGTTAATGCCGATTGGGTCTATCACGATCTGGGCGAAGCAGGTTTATCAAAGGTCTGGACTGTAGGACAACGTGGCCGCTACGTTCGAATTCAATTGTCCGGAACCAACGCTTTGGCTTTGCGCGAAGTTCGTATCTACCGCGGCGAATCCGATTCCCCGATTAACGATCCACCGATTGTGAATATTAATTCCGTTACTCAATTCGGGACCGCAGCGTTTCCACTCAAGTTCAATTCCAATGGAACGAGTGATCCGAATGGCAATGCTCTGACCTATGCGTGGGATTTCGGCGATGGTCAGAAATCTGCACTAGCCCACCCGGGTAATACGTTTGTGGCGGCTGGGACGTACGCCGTTCGTTTGACCGTTACCGACTCCAAAGGCGCGACGGCAAACAAAACGCTCAATGTGCACGTCCTGCCGCGCGTTCCTTTGATTAATTTGGCGTTAGGAAAACCAACTGCACAAAGCACAACTGCTTACGGCGGACTCTCAACGCGTGCCGTTGACGGGAACGAATCCGGCGATCACGTGCATAAGCAATCGATCTCGCATACGGCGTTGCAACGACAGCCATTTTGGGAAGTCGATTTGGGCCAAGTTTACAATTTGGACAGCGTCACACTATTTAATCGAACGGACCTTGGACAGAACAAACTGAAAGACGCATGGATTCTCGTCTCATCGACTCCGTTCGAAAGCGGCAATTTAGAAGCCGTTCGCTCGGCGCCGGGGACTTGGTCGATTTTGGTTGCAGGCAGGTTGGGCCAGCAACGCGACATTGCGCTCGGATTGCAAGGCCGCTATCTTCGCGTGCAATTGGCAGGCGATAGCGCCGCGCTCGCACTTGCCGAAGTCGTCGTCCAAGGAACTGCACTCACGACGTTTAATTTCAACGGCCATCGTTATCAGCTCACGTCAACTGCAGGGACATGGAATGATGCACGTGCGCAAGCCCGCGCTTTGGGCGGATCGCTCGCCGTAATCGACGATGCTTCCGAAAACGCTTGGCTTCAGTCCACATTTGGCGCAGGATTGTTCCACACCGACGTGACCGATCAATATGTCGAAGGGCAATTCGGCTGGGAAAACGATCAAATTCTCGACTACAACAATTGGGACGCCGACCAATCGACCAATCAGAGCGAGGCGAACGATTTTGGTTTGTTCGACGGTGCAATCGGCAAGTGGCGACTCGGCGCGGCTACGGATTTGCACTTTGGGATTATTGAGCTTGGGGCACCCTTACCCAGTCAATTCTTTTACTACAACGGTAAAGTATATGGCTTGACTCAATCCAAAACGACTTCGGCCAATGCTCGCCAAGAAGCACTTTCCAAAAACGGCGATCTCGTCAAGATTGACGACGCAACCGAGAACGATTGGCTCATGTCAACCTTTGGCCCAAGCCACTATTTTGTTGGCTTGAATGACCAACTTGTCGAAGGTCAATTCCGTTGGGCTGACGGAACTGCTGCGACCTATGCCAATTTCGCAACAGGCGAACCCAACGATACGCTCGGCAACCAAGATGCCGTCATCTTCGCGGGCACCACCGGTCGTTGGTACGACTGGAGCGCCACCTTCCTCGCCTACGCCATCATCGAATACCCGCTCGCATAGGCTCCTGGCCACCGCCCCGTCGTTTAACCCGCAACTCTCATCGATTCCTCCCCCCGCCAAATTGCGAACGAATCACTGCCCGTCTAGAATAGGCGACGATTTCTGGGACGAAAGCTTTCGGATTGGACGTGCGTGGCTAATTACGGATTCATCATTGACAACCGCAAGTGCATCGGCTGCCATGCTTGCACGGTCGCGTGCAAAGCCGAGCATGACGTGCCGGTGGGCGTGAACCGGACGTGGGTCAAGTACATCGAGAAAGGGACTTTTCCACAAACGAGCCGTTTGTTTTCGGTCATGCGGTGCAATCATTGCGACAACGCACCGTGCGTCGACATCTGTCCGGTCACTGCTCTCTATCGACGCGAAGACGGAATTGTTGACTTTGATAATCGCCGCTGCATCGGTTGCCGGGCTTGTATGCAAGCTTGTCCTTACGACGCTTTGTACATCGATCCTGAAACGCATACCGCAGCCAAATGCAATTATTGTGCTCACCGCGTCGATCGTGGATTGGAACCGGCGTGCGTCAATGTTTGCCCAACTCACGCGATCGTATCGGGAGACCTCGACGATCCGAAATCTGAAATCTCAATGCTTCGCAGCCAACATCAGGTAACCGTTCGCAAACCCGAAAAAGGTACGTTGCCGGCGCTCTTCTACATTGACGGCGACATGGTCTCGCTTAACCCGACTGCCACCGAGGTTTCCAACGACTCCGTCTGGGGTTCCCAAACCCGCGGCGTCGGCCACTATGCGAAATTTCTTCAGGACCATCAGTCGAAAGCTGCCGCAACGAGTCATCATTTTCCAATTATCTCGTCGGCAAAGTCGAATGTGAAAATCATCGATTCGTTGGAAAAGTTTCTTGCACTGGGTGACGACCAGACCGGAGTGCTCAATACGCAGGTCTCTGCTGAGTCAGCTCTCAAGAGTCAACAAGTCGCCAGCGAAGTCGCGCGGCGAACTTATGACGCTCCGCAAAAAGGCGTTTTATGGGGCTGGCATGTAACCGCGTACTTATGGACCAAAGCCATCGCCACCGGCGCTGTTATCGTTCCGCTGCTGGCTGGCTTGCTCGGAGTTTTGGAAAATTCGATGAGCGTAAAATCGATCGGCGTCGTATGCGGGATATTTTTTCTCGCAGCCACTGGTGCATTGTTGGCTGCCGATTTGGATCAGCCGAAACGATTCATTTACGTCTTGCTACGACCGCAATGGAAGTCGTGGCTAGTGCGCGGGGCATACATCATTACCGCCTACGGCGCGAGCCTAGCGATGTGGTTGCTGCTGGCACTGGGCGGCGTCACTAACTCGCTGCTCGATGTCGTCGTGATTTTGCTTGCCGCCGCGACCGCTATTTATACTGCGTTTTTGTTTGCTCAAGCCAAATCGCGCGACTTTTGGCAAAGCCCATTGCTGAGTGTTCACATGCTGATTCACGCAATGCTGGCGGGCAGCGCGATTTTCTTGATTGGATTGCCGTTCGTGGAAAGCACGGATTGGGGTTACTTTGTCCGTTGGATCGTCGCAATTTCGATCTTCGCGAGATTGGCTTGCGACGCTTCGGAATTGGCAACGTCGCATTCCACGTCAGACGCGGCCTTGACCGTCAAGCTAGTCATCCGTGGTCGGTACGCTCGCCTCTATTGGTGGGGCGTTGTTGCCATGGGAGGCATTTTCCCTCTGGTGTTCGTACTACTAACGCCAAATTGGACCATGCCGCTTGCGGGCGTTGCGATCTTGATCGGTATTTATTTTTCCGAACATATTTGGGTGCAAGCTCCGCAACGGATTCCGCTGGCTTGAGGATTTAGAGATAGCTCCAATGAAAAAACGGAAGAAACGAACTTGGATCGAACGCGCGGCCACATCGCTGCGACTCATTCCGGATTTGGATCGCCCCGGGGACGAGCACACTCTGCCACGTCTTTCGCCGGCAACAGAGCTGACGAGCTACCCACCTCCCGAGCAGTGGGACGACTGGAGCGAATACGATCCGGCACATTGGCCGCAACAAAAAACGCGGCAGATGTCGATCGTTCCGACGACGTGTTTCAACTGCGAATCGGCCTGCGGGTTGCTTGGGTTCGTCGACAAGAAGACTGGCGAAGTCGATCGCTTCGAAGGGAACCCGCATCATCCCGGCAGCCGAGGTCGGAATTGCGCCAAGGGGCCTGCGACGATCAATCAAATCAAGGACACAGATCGCATTTTGTATCCACTTCGGCGCGACGGAGAGCGCGGATCGGGAAAATGGAAACGAGTTTCTTGGGACGAAGCCCTCGACGAGATCGCTGCTCGCATTAACAAAGCCTTGCGCGAACAGCGGCACAACGAAGTCGTCTACCACGTCGGGCGACCCGGCCACGAAGGCTATATGGATCGGGTGCTTAAAGCTTGGGGAGTAGACGGCCATAACAGCCACACCAATATCTGCTCGTCGGGCGCTCGATTCGGCTATGCGATCTGGCAAGGCTACGACCGCCCTTCGCCCGATCATGCAAACGCAAAATTCATTCTGCTCATCAGCGCGCACTTGGAGTCCGGGCATTATTTCAACCCGCACGCTCAGCGCATCATCGAAGGCATGATCGCGGGTGCCAAGCTCGCGGTGATGGACACACGGCTGTCGAACACCGCCGCAGTCGCCGACTATTGGCTGCCTACTCAGCCGGGAAGCGAAGCAGCCGTCCTATTGGCGATGGTTCGCATCATTCTCGGCGAAGGCTTGTTCAATCGCGAGTTTCTACACGATTGGGTCAATTGGCAATCGTATTTGCATTATCGCGATCCCAGCGGAGCTCAGACTTTCGAAAACTTCATTCAGAAATTAACGACGGAGTACGATTCTTACACGCCGGAATTCGCGGAACGCGAATCCGGGCTTCCTGCGGCAACCATCGTCGATATTGCACGCCAAATCGGACAGGCGGGTTCGCGATTCGCCGCGCACAACTGGCGCAGCGCGGCGAGCGGTAATCTCGGCGGCTGGGCAGTCGCTCGATGTTTGCATTTTCTAAACGTACTTACCGGAAGCGTCGGGACCGAAGGTGGAACTTCGCCCAGCGGTTGGCACAAGTTCAAACCGAAGTTTTTCGATTCGCCCCCGGCGCAAAAATTCTGGAACGAGTTGCATTTTCCAAATGAGTATCCGCTGGCTCATTACGAGATGAGCTTTTTGCTGCCGCATATGCTTAAGGAAGGTCGCGGCAAAATCGACACGTATTTCACTCGCGTCTTTAATCCCGTTTGGAGCTACCCCGACGGATTCTCTTGGATCGAAGCACTTTCCGACGCCAAGAAAATCGGATTGCACATTGCGCTTACGCCAACATGGAATGAGACTGCGTACTTTGCCGATTTCGTTTTGCCGATGGGGCACGCCTCGGAAAGGCACGATCTGAATTCGTATGAGACTCATGCTTCGGTCTGGATCGCATTTCGCCAGCCGATCATGCGCGAAATCGCCCGACGAGCCGGACGAGCCGTCCAATTCACTTACGAAGTCAACCCCGGTCAAGTCTGGGAAGAAGACGAATTCTGGATCGAGCTGTCGTGGCGTATCGATCCCACCGGCGAACTTGGGATTCGCAAACACTTCATTTCACCGTATCGGCCAAATGAAAAGATAACGGTCGACGAATATTATCAGTACATTTTCGAGAACACACCGGGTTTGCCCGAAACTGCAGCGAAACAGGATTTGACGCCGTTGAATTACATGCGACGATTCGGTGCGTTTGAAGTCGAGTCGAAGGCGTATCGTCGGCATGAAATGGAGTTGTCGGCCGAAAAACTCGCAGGCGCGCAAACTGATAACAAGACTTCGGTGATCAGCAAAACTGGCGAGCCGATCGGCGTTTCGATCCATGGACGACCTTGCGTCGGTTTTCCGACTCCGTCGCGCAAGCAGGAACTTTATTCTGACACAGTGCGGCAATGGGGTTGGCCGGAGTACGTCCTACCGACTTATATCAAATCGCATGTGCACCCCGAGCAAATCGATCCATCAAAAAGCGAATTCGTGCTGACACCCACGTTTCGTTTGCCGACTTTGATACACTCGCGATCAGGCAATTCGAAATGGCTCGCTGAGATTTCTCATCGCAACCCGTTGTGGATGCATACGTCCGATGCCGCGCGAATCGGCGTGGAAACCGGCGACTTGGTTCGCGTGACTTCGCAGATTGGATTTTTCGTTGATCGCGTTTGGGCAACCGAAGGATTGAAACCGGGCATCGTCGCTTGCTCGCACCATTTGGGTCGCTGGCGACGGCCCCAAGACCCCGCGGCCAATCGTTGGGCGACCAACGTCGTCGACATGCAAATCGTTCGGCCCGGTGTTTGGAGAATGCGGTCTGCCGGAGAGATTCAGCCGTATTCGAGTGCCGACCCGGACACGCAACGGATTTTCTGGAACGACGGCGGAGTACATCAAAATTTGATTTTTCCAGTTCAGCCCGATCCGATTAGCGGCATGCACTGTTGGCATCAGAAAGTCACCGTCGTCAAAGCCTTGCCAGATGATCGTTACGGCGACGTCGAGGTCGACACAAACAAATCGTTTGAAGTCTACAAACAATGGCTTGCCTTGACTCGCCCCGCCGCGCAATCCGATCAACTCCGCCGCCCCCTCTGGCTCAATCGCCCGTTGCGCCCTGTGACCGAAGCATTTTATCGGACGACTCAAAGTTAGTGTGCAGTCCCAGTACTTCGTTTAACCGGCGCAGCCGCTGGCACCCGCTGCTTTGCGTGCATTCGTTTAGCCGGCGCAGCCGCTGTAGCTCTTACATTTGTTTAACCGGCGCAGCCGCTGGAGCATATGGGTAATCGACGTCATCCGGAACGGTATCCGTCCCACGACGGCAGCGCTACGCGGATAAACGAAGGCGGCAGCGCTGCGCGGTTAAACAAAGTCGGGTTGATTGTGGTAAAATTCTGCAATGGTTCTTCAAAACTGTTTAGGTGGCGATCATGAATCGAATAATTTTTGCTTTACTCGTTTGTCTATTTTTCGGAATTGCTAATTCTCATGTCGTTGCGCAAACGGACTTTCAACCGCCGCCGATCGAGGAATGCATTTCGGTTCGCATAGGCGCAACAGGTCAAGCGATCCACTTGGATCAGATGCTGGAAGACTTGGCAAGTGCTGACGTTGTGTTCCTGGGCGAGACTCACGACGACGATACGACTCATCGAGTTGAGCTCGCGGTATACGAAGCAATGCTTGCACGGCGAAATTCAAAAGTCGTTCTCGCGATGGAGATGTTCGAACGAGACGCACAGCCGAAGCTCGATGAATATTTGGCGGGCAAGATCGACGAAGCTGCGTTTATGGCGACCGCGCGTCCTTGGCAGAATTATCGCGAAGCCTATCGGCTGCTAGTGGAAGCGGCGAAATCGGCCGGTGCACCGGTGATCGCATCGAACTTTCCGCGACCACTACGCACCAAAATGATGGGCGACCCCGCGAAAGCGTTGCAGGGGTTGGGCGACGATCGCAGCTTGGCTCCAGCCGAATTTCTTCCCAACTCCGACGCTTACTGGAAGCGGACCGACAACGCGGTGCGCGGGCATTTGGGAATGATGCAAGCAATGGAGGGCAATGATCGACGCTTTACAACGCAATCGCTCTGGGAC
>JANNYC010000171.1:0-1695 GCA_031409895.1 Planctomycetota bacterium | reverse complement strand
TGACTATTCTGCACTCAGCACCGTATTGCTAGGCGTTCCTAGACTGCATGCCCATCTTGCGCCAAACAACTCCCGGACATCGCGTATAATCTGACTCAGAGCGATGAAGCTGTTAGCGGGGCGCGCTTTGTCGTTGCGAGACAACAAAACCGCGAACAAATTCCAATCGTTCAGGGGCAGGTATGCGAACGAGAGGTTGCGATGCGTTTGTTTAAGTCAGACGATTTAGTGGATGCCCGAGTACGCCGCCGATGTTTTCTAAGATCGCCTAACACAATCCGGCGTCATTCCGGGCTGAGTCCCGGAATCCAAGTTCCATGGACGGAGAATCTACATTTGCAAGCACCTCCAAATCTGGATTCCCGCCTTCGCGGGAATGACTATTATGCGCTCCGCACGATTTTGTTAGGCGTTTTTAGTCAGATCCGAAAAAATGCAATCCCTGGTTTTCTTTTTTGCATGGCGATCAGCGGCTTTAGTGCCCGTTGCGAGGCGGCGCAGAATCAGCAGAACCAGGACTTCGGTGTAACGGTTCAGCTTCCGACATTGGGCGTCGAGATCGATGCCAACGGGGTGCTGAGTATGTCGGTCACCGATCCGTCGGGAAAGATTCGCGCCGAGCGTGCGGCTGCCGCTCGGCGTACTTTGCCGCGAGATATTCAACAGAGTTCCGACAATCGAAAAATCTCACTTCGCCGATTAGCTGGCGCCATTTCAGAATGTTTGGACAAAGGCCAAGAACTCGATTCTGACATGGTCCAATTGGCCGGATTGCGTCGCCTTGAGCACGTCTTTCTGTATCCCGAGGACAATGACATCATCATCTCCGGGCCTGCGGGCGGCTGGTTCGAGGAACCCTCTGGGCGAGTCGTTGGTTTGGATGTCCGGCAACCGCTAGTTTTGCTCGACGACTTGGTCACTGCGATCCGCGCGTTCGGCCCCAATGACGAGCTGAACAAAGTGGTTTTATGTTCGATCGATCCGACGGCTGACGGCATTGCGCGTTATAAGAAAATCAAACGTGAAATACCGGTCAAATTTACCCCTGCCGAGTGGGCTGAATTGCCCGCGCGGATGAGCACCACCGTGCGCGAGAGCTTGGGACCGGCCAACGTGCGCGTGCAAGGAGTCGCGCATTCGAGCCATATCGCTCAGATCATGGTCGAGTCCGATTATCGAATGAAGCTGATCGGCGTCGGCCTAGAACCAGAACCCGTTTCCATGGTGACGTTCATCGAGGCGATTGATCGACCCATTGGCGGATTTCAGCAATGGTGGCTGAGACCAAAGTATGATCGGTTGGTTCAAGATCCCGAAGCGCTATCGCTCAAAATCATCGGCCAAACGATCGAGCTAATCACGGGCCGGCTGGAATTGAACGCGGACAAGCGTTTGACCGCCGGCAAAAATCGTTCGAGTGCTGCGGCAAACAAATATGCGACTGAGTTCTCCAAAAAATACTCGCAGATCGCCGTGAATTGTCCGGTCTTCGCTCAATTGCAGACTGTCTCCGATCTATTGGTTGTCGCAGGCTGGCTGAAGAAGACCGACGCTTGGCGGCGAGTCGGCTGGGATGGGGGCGTCTTGTTCGACGCGCAGCGCTTGCCCGAAAAAGTGCTTCCCGTTCCCAAGACTGCCCAGTGCGTCGCCAATGCTGTTATCAAAGGCGACATGTTAGTGACCCCGGTAGGAGGC
>JANNYC010000170.1:0-8127 GCA_031409895.1 Planctomycetota bacterium | reverse complement strand
ATTTACAGGATCGTGAAATTCATCCTGTCCATCCTGTTTATCGATGTTAATGTTCTTCGCCCCAGATACGGGCGAGGGTGACGGCGATCTTCTGCTCGAAACGCTCGATCAGTTCGCGGTTGGCGACGTAAGAGTATTCCCGTTCGTCTGGGAGACCGTGCACGGCATCATTTGGAATCATGTCAAGCGTTTGCTTCAATCTCAATCTGTTGCGCAAACGCATCAACGTCATCGTGTCGAACATGTTTGACGGAATACTCGCCAAACAACTGGTCGACGTGAGTCATCAGCCCCGAATCGCAATTGTCTGGGAATTTAGACACGACCACCAGGCGAGGATTCGGTGAATTTTGAAAACCGTGTTTGTGAATCAGGTCGCCTCGAATAGCAAGGTTCAATGCTTGGTGCGAAGCGTTGTGTGAAAATCGAGTTGGTTTAACCAGGTTCAAAACGCCATTACGGTAGGCAAACGGAACATGAAATTCTTGGCCTAGTACTGGAAGCCGTGCTGAGAAATCCAATTCTGCACGACCTTCAGAATTCAATCGGGTGAACAATGTTTGTAGACTCGGAAAATCTTTTGCAACAGAATCCCGCTCACTTGCTGCTTGTCCACCGACCAATTCATCAAATAATCGGTTCAGTTCATCGACAGGAGCATAAACCTTCACGGGGCGCGGGTCAGTAAGTCGAAGTGCATTGCCTCGTGTTTCGACGAAGTGTTGCATATCGGCGATGTCCTTGAACGACGCGCGATCTGTTTGCAGGCGTTGTTCGATCGAAATCCTTGCCAGCTTCAATGCTTCGCGTGCAAGCTCACCGCGTCCGACGAGTTTTTCGGCCCGGCGCGTACTGCGACTGGTTCGCGAAGCGAGAAAGTCCAACGCGGGACAAAACAAGATAACTCCAAGATTTACGGCTTCCAGTCGCGATGCGTCTGGGCAAAATTGGATCAAGCTGTAGTAGCCTTTTTGTGGTTTCATGTGGATTTCCCGAATCAAGCGTCGAGGTTAAGCGTCAAACAGTTTTCCAGGCCAACAAGTTGCGGCCAGTTTCGGCGTCAGAGTCTGTACGACAAAACCGGCTCTCTGAACGATTACGTCACGCAATGCAACTTGGGCCGCGCGCGGAACTTCCCATTCGTCAGGAAGCTCGTGCACTACAGAGCTTATGAACGATACATCCAATTTGGACAAGTCAGCAATAGCCGCGTCCACGTCAAGCTGTCGAACACAACTCACAAATCCTGGGAACAGCCCATACACACTGTCGTCTTTTACGCGATCAATGTGATTGACGGTTGAATCGAGATCGCCGCCACAAGTAAAGCAATGCGTGTGATCCATGGCAATCAGTCGCAGATTGCCAGCGTCACTCCCGTCCAATTCCTCCAGCATCACATTATCGTAGTTGATCCGAGTCGACGTCAAATTCTGGGAATACCGGTCACAATTCCTGACCCACGTGTCAAAAACAACGAGTCTGCCAATATCTTCGGGATTTACAAGCGTTTTCAGCTCATCCGCACTGCCACCCCACGGATGAGCCGTGATTGCGCGAGTTACAAAAGCGGGACCAGACGCTGCGGTTCCGCCGCGAAGGAACGGAATTTCGTCAACTTCGGAATCGATCCTAACCAATGCGTGATCCAAAACTGGAAGCTTGAACCACTGCGCCAAACGTGTTGCGATCAACTCAATCGCTAGCAAATGGGGGCTTTGGGGATTGCCCATTGCCTTTATGTAAGCTTTCCCCGCATCGGTAACAATTCGAGCCGTACACATGCTGGTCGTAAGCCCTTGTTCAAAACGCCGGAACTCGGTCGGCTGCCAGGACGGAGTTGAGTGCCAAGGGATTTGAATCGTCACCGCTCAGGCCTCTTTTCCATGAACGTCTTCGCCCCAGATGCGGGCGAGGGTGGTGGCGATCTTCTGCTCGAAACGCTCGATCAGTTCGCGGTTGGCGGCGACCAGACGCTGCTCGGCTTCGATCTCCGACACGATTTGTTGCTGCGTCGCCAGCGGTGGGAGCGGGATTTTGAGTTCGTTGAGAATGCCCTGCGAAAGATTTCGGATGCTTGCGCCTTGGCCGACGGTCTTGATCATGTTCGCGAAGTCTCTGGACTTGAAGAAGTGAGCGTAGAAGAGCGGGAACGCTCGCTCATCTTCGATTCGTCCGCGAATGGTGAAGCCAGAAAATGTGGTCGGTTCGTTTGTTGGCGGGACGATCACGGAACGGCCGACAAGGTCTGGATTGCCGTTTGAGCGGACGAAGAGAATGTCGCCAGCTTTCACGAGATAGTCTGCTCCGAGCGGTGCGTCCAAGTGAACTTCATCAAGGTCTGCCAACGGTGCGTAGAGATTGTTCTGAAAATCACTGACACCGATGATCTTGACCGTGTGGCCCGATGAGTCTTTGGTGAAGTTGAGGCCATTCTTGAAGGTGCAGATTTCACGAAGCTCGATCGTCGGCCAGTCGGGGTGGATGGGGATGTGGGGGCGGTAGTGGTCGAGGACGGCGCGGGCACCGTCGATGACTTTCTGGTAGCCCTCGATCTCCGCCACGATCTCCTGCTGCACCTCCAGCGGCGGCAGCGGGATTTCAAAACGCAGGACATCATCACGAGTGATGCCGGGAATGGCAGCACCATTAGCCATTGATTGGAAATGCTCGTACTTAGCTGCGATCAAATTGTACACAAAGTTCGGGTCGGCTCGATCTACTCGGATCGCCATCAACTGCCTGCTGATCGCTGCCTCAGGGATATCGAGAACATTCACCTTTCCGAGACCAGATCCTTTTACGGTGATCAGGATATCGCCCTTGATCCCTAACGCTTTCGGATGCTCTGTCCATTTAGAAATCCGTGGGTATTTCGGGCCGAAATCGGCAGGGCCGGTGATATAGCTGATTCCTCTCGAATCCAAGTTGTAGTCTTCTTTGTCTACATGCTGACCAGAGACAAGAGAGCAGAGATCACTCAAGGGACGATGGGGATATGCTCCAACGGCCGCCGATACATCCCGATACTTCTCGCCACTGAGGTTGTAGTCACCGTTCGCAGCGATCTTCTCCTTCGCGACGACGAGGCCGAGCGTAGGCTGGAAGTCCTCGACCGATTCGCGGGCGCGGAGGCGGCGGAAGTATTCGGCGAGCTCGGCACGGACTTGTGTGAGTTCTTCTCCGACATTGGCTCGGCGTTGGGCACCGAGGCCGAAGCCGTCGTTTTCGATCTTGAAGAAGGCGATCGTGTCGCTCTGCTTCGCCAGCGATTTGTCGAGCAGCAGGATCGACGTCTTCACGCCGGAATACGGATTGAAGACCCCCGCCGGTAACGAGACGACGGCCACCAGAGACGTCTCGACCAGCATCCGCCGCAGCTCGGTGTAGGCGGTCTGGCTCTGAAAGATGATCCCCTCGGGAACGATGATGCCGGCGCGGCCTCCGGGCGTCAGGTGCTCGGCCATGTAGTCCACGAACAGGACTTCGCTCCGCTTGGACTGCACCGAGAACCGTTTATGCGGCTTGATGCCCCCCTTGGGCGACATGAACGGCGGATTGGCCAGGATCACGTCGGCGAACTCGTTCCATTTGTCCTCGGACGTGAGCGTGTCGTACTCGTCGATGTGCGGATCGGTGAAGCCGTGCAGGTACAGATTGACCAGCGACAGCCGCACCATGTCGGGCGAGATGTCGTAGCCTTTAAAATTCTTGGCGAGGCGGCCCTTTTCATCCGGAGTAAGAGCATTAAACATGGATGGACGGGATTCACAGGATTTATTGTTTTTGTCCTTATCCTGTCCATCCTGTTTATCCATGTTGATTCGGTTCGCGGCGAGGATGTGTTTGTACGACGAAATGAGAAACCCGGCCGTGCCACAGGCAGGGTCCAGAATCGTTTCGTGCTTCTTGGGGTCTACGACGGCGACGATGAAGTCGATGATGTGCCGCGGCGTGCGGAACTGTCCGGCATCCCCCTGCGAACCGAGCACCGACAGCAGATACTCGAAGGCATCGCCCAGACGCTCGGAGTGGTCGTAGGTGAACTCGTCGATGATTTTGAGAAAGGCCTTGAGCGTCTCCGGATCGCGATAGGGTAAGTACGCATTCTTAAAGATGTCGCGGAACAAAGGCGGGATGCCTGGGTTCTCGGGCATCTTAGCAATGCCTTCCGAGTAAAGTCCCAGCATTTCGTGGCCGCCAAGGGCGGGTGCCATAAGCTTGGCCCAGCCGTAGCGGGCGAATTCCTTAGTAAAGAATTTGCGCTTACCGCCGAGTTCCTCGGACTCGGCGTCCATATCGTCCATGAACTTGTAGATCAAGGCGATCGTGATCTGCTCGACCTGCGATTTCGGATCGGGAACTTTGCCGACGAGGATATCGCGAGCGGTATCAATGCGGCGCTTCGTGTCGGTGTCTAGCATTCTGTTCCTAAAAGCAATTTACATGGATGGTCAGGATGTACAGGATAAAGAAAGGAAACTCGGATAAATTTCAGAGCGTTTCATCCTGTTCATCTTGAAACTCCATGTCCAATTTCGCTTTTCTAGTGAATCGTTTGAATTCCAGTTTGGGGTTTCCGAAGTTGATAAGCAGTCCAACTTCAATTCCGGTTGCATTGAGGTAGTTGATGATCTGAGCCTGATGTTCTGGAGAAATGGCCTTGACCGCCTTAAGTTCGACGATCACTTTCTCTTCTACGAAAAGATCGGCGTAAAAATCACCTACGCACTGGCCCCGAAAGATCACCTTGACTGGATGTTGGGCTACCGCTGACAAGCCTTTTTGTCGCAGCGCCAATAGCAACGCCTTCTCATAGACCGATTCAAGAAATCCGGCACCCAGTTCGTTGATTACTTCAAAGGCACAACGGATTACACTCTTGGTGATTTGCTCATGCTTCAATCCATTATCCTGTCCATCCTGTTTATCCATGTTCGATCTTTCACGCGGCAAACTGGTTCAGCGAGACATAGTCTTTGATGTAGTCGGGGATCAGTGTACGGTATTTTGGCGGAACGGCCTTGAAGTCTTTGGTTGAAAAGACGGGATTCGTTGCAAGGTCGGTTAGTTGGCCGGACTCGATGATCTGGCGAATGCCGCTGTCGGTTATGTAGGCCTTGAAATAGTTCTTGATCGCGGGAATGGCTTCGGCTTCCTCGGGCTTATAGTCCACGATGAACTTGGCGAACTCTTCTTCGAGAAGTTCATCTTTGGATTTGAATCGCGGAATCAGTCCAAAAATCTTTTCGAGGATCTCCCGCAAACTTATGCGGCGGTCGACTGCTGCCGCCTTGCGCAATTTGTCGAGAGTGTAATATTCCTCTGGTTGGTCAAAGACCTCGCGGTTGACGAATTCAATAACTCGGTCCCAATGACCGGCCTCGACCGCCGCAACAATCTTGGCATTATCGCGAATTGAGTCTTCAAATCGCTTGAAGAACATCCGGTCGATCTTCATTCCCTCGAAACCGATCGTTTCCTCTTTGATCGTTGACAGGATATCTTCGCCGAGATGTTCGTAAGTGCCGCCGGAACCGCCTCCACTGCCATCACCCCCGTCACCGTCTTTGGCCTTTGGCTTGGGGAGTTCTAGAACTTGGTCGTAGTTGTAGTCTTCCTCGAAGTATTCACAATTTGCGAAAAAGTCGAAGAGTTTATACGCGGACTTCAAGGGATCCTTGACGCTTTCTCTGAGCGTTTCGTCGAAAAGCTGTTGGCGGAAATCGTGCTTGCGTGTACCGCGTCCTTTGATTTGGATGAAATCGGTGGGGGAGAAAATCGGGCGAAAGAGTCCGAGGTTGAGGATGTCCGTGCAATCGTAGCCGGTGGTCATCATGCCTACGGTGACGCAGATCCGGGCTTTGCTGGTTTTGTAGCTTGGAATGAAGTTGGCCGAGCCGAGCAGGTTGTTGTTCGCAAAGTTAATCGTGTGCTGTTGAGCACCATCGACTTGCGAAGTAACTTGCACCGCGAAGTCTGATTGGTATTTTCCTGGAAACATGCGGTCGGCCATCTCATTGAAGACCTGAGCGAGTTTGCCCGCGTGGTTCTGGCTCACGGCAAACACGATCGCCTTGCCGATCTCACCGCTGATCGGATCGCGGAGGGCGTTTTCCAGGAAGATTTTGCAAAAAAGCTGATTGGTGGCTGACGAAAAAAAGCGTTTTTCGAATTCTCGCTGCTTATAGCTCTCCTTCTGGTCCTCTCCGCCGTCGTCCTTGAATTCAACCACGAAGCCATCGTCCGAGAGGAGTTTGGTGGTGATCGCGCTGCGGGCATCCACGACCGTGGGATTTATGAGATAGCCGTCCTTTACGCCATCGAGCAATGAGTAGCGAAACGTGGGCTCGCCATCGTCGCAACCAAACGTCCGGTAAGTATCGAGCAGTAGACGGCGTTCGAGTTCGCGAGGGTCTCGCGTGGGTTTGGAATGGTCGAATTTCTTGAGGTAATCGCGGGGGGTCGCCGTCAGGCCGAGCTTGTAGCCGATGAAGTAATCGAAGACCGCACGGGCATTGCCGCCGATCGAGCGGTGGGCTTCATCGGAGATCACAAGATCGAAGTCGGTTGGAGAGAATAGCTGTTGGTATTTGTTGTTGAATAGAAGCGATTGGACCGTGCTGACGACGATCTCGGCATGCCGCCAGTCGTCGCGGTTCTCTTTATAGATGACGGATTTGTAATCGTTGGCGAGGGCTTTTTTGAAGGCCTTCAGGGCTTGGTCTTCGAGTTCGATCCGATCAACAAGGAATAAAATCCGACGTGCGTTGCCGGTGCGAAGAAAGAGCTTGATGAGGGCCGCTGCAACTAGCGTTTTTCCGGTGCCGGTGGCCATTTCCAAAAGGAAGCGGTCGCGGCCCTTGGCGACGCTTTGCTGAACGGCGCAGATCGCATTTTTCTGGTACGGCCGGAGAAAGCGAAGGCCGTTTGTCTCGATGAATCGAGCCCGCTCGTTTTCATTTTTCCAAGCCGCCTCGGACGCATAACCAGGCCGTTGAGTCAGCGCCACGTAGTCGTCTAAGACAGGTTCTTCGATTAGAAGCTGCGGGTCGGGAACGGTCTTTTGATAACCGATGACCGATGTGGGTGTGGGAAGGGTTGTGATGACGTAGGGATTGCCGCGTTCGAGGTCCCAGAAATAATGCAGGTTGCCATTGGAGAGGATGACGAACCGGCAGTTCTGCGACTTGGCATATGTGCGGGCTTGTTCCTTCCCGACGAGTGGGTTTTTATTCTCGGCCTTGGCTTCGAGGACAATGAGCGGAAAGCCCTTTTCATTGAGGAGCAGAAAATCAATGAAGCCCCTGGATACGTTTTCGAAATCGTTGCCGAGGGCATCGAGGTCGGCCGTCTTGATCGCGACGCTTGGCTCAAGGCGGATATTGGCCGTTTGGTTGCCTTCGGAAAAGAACCGCCAACCCGCTGCTTCAAGCAGTTTGTTGATCTTGATTCGCGCTATGGCTTCTTTCATCGCAGCAACACCTTAATTTGTCGAGTGCGACATTATTAACTGGTGCGAGAGGCGCGGCAACGAGGATGCGACGAACTGCGCTATAACTTTGACGGCAACACGTGCACGTTACCTGGATTGGGGTTTAGAAACCGCGGAACCGGTTGGCTTACCGCTTTTACTCTCCTTGCCGGACTCGAATCGTCGATGTCGGCAGACCCAAGGCGAACCGAATTGAAATGAATTGCGGCGGGGGTGCCTCGATTGATTCAATGGAAGGATGCCTTATCGTAAATTTCATTCGACGACGAGTACCGAGATGCAAAGTACGAGAACGAATATTGAGGCGGACGCCGATCCAGAACAATGCGTTCAACCTGATTGGGCGTTCGGCGGGCGATGCGGACCGTTGACTATTCTTGATCTGGCGATAAACTGGCGCCGAATTAAATAGCACTTGTCACGCGATTTTAAAGGCGAGGATTTTATCCGTGGCCGCGACCGTTTGCATTGAATGTCATGCGCAACTGCCGTTGCGCGATGGATTTGTCGTGGGTGAAATCGTCCAATGTCGCGAATGCGGCGTGGAGTTGGAAGTCGTTGGGGTCGAGCCGATCCGCCTGCAATTGGCGCCCGAAGTCGAAGAGGACTGGGGCGAGTAGGAACGATCGAGC
>JANNYC010000169.1:0-74009 GCA_031409895.1 Planctomycetota bacterium | reverse complement strand
GGCCGGCGTCCGTTTTGGAAATCGCTTGATCGATTCTCGAGTGCTGACGACGACCCTTCCAGCGTCCCAAGCATTTGCTCCGGTCCGACGAATTGGTGGCGCGCAAGGTTGGTATTTTGCCGATGGACTGTGGAAACTACGTGGGGCTATGGACTTGTTGGTCGGTGGCATTGGCTTGAGGCGTGGTCGGCGCGATCCAGATCGAATTCGCGTCGGAGACACGATCGATTGTTGGCGAGTCGAAGCGTTCGAGCCCGATCGTCGATTGAAACTGTTTGCTGAAATGCGATTGCCCGGCCGGGCTTGGCTAGAATTCGAAGTCGAACCGACGTCGGAAGGATCTCAAATTCGCCAGACGGCCGAATTTGATCCTGTTGGGCTGTTGGGGTTAGCGTATTGGTACATGGTTTATCCCCTACATCAAATCGTATTCACAGGCATGTTACACGGAATCAAGGCAGCGGCTCTCGAACCGGCGCACACGCAAGTTGTTCGGCGATCGTTGGTGCATCAAGCGGCAGCGCTGATTGTGTCCGTCGTTATCTGTTTTGCCGCAGCGGGCGTGGGTGGCTGGCTGACGGCGAATTCCGTCGCCGATTGGTATCAAAAAATTGCTCGGCCGACTTGGACGCCACCGGACTGGTTGTTCGGTCCGGTTTGGAGTGCGTTGTATTTCATGATGGCGATTGCCGCTTGGCTGGTATGGCGGCAAGGGACTTTGCATAGGGTTCGCTGGCCACTCGCCTTGTTCGCCACCCAATTGGCGCTGAATGTTGCATGGTCTGCGATTTTTTTTGGCTTGCACAGTCCAGGCTGGGCGTTTGCGGAAATCGTAGTTTTATGGACAAGCATTGTCGCGACGATTGTGGCTTTTTGGGGACGATCTGCTGCGGCAGCGCTATTGATGCTTCCTTACTGGGCGTGGACTTCGTTTGCCGCCGTGTTGAATTTTGCCATTTGGAGAATGAACTAAAGCTATGAAGTCAATCACTCTATTCCTGATTCTGCTACCGATTTTTTTGCTGATCGATTTAATTTGGTTGGGTGTAATTATGAAGTCGTTTTATGCCGCCGAGTTGGGTGATCTGGCGCGACGCCAAGGCTCGGCACTGGCGCCGCGGTGGGGTGCGGCGATATTGGTTTACTTGCTCATACCGGCGGGTGTGGTGTTGTTCGTTCGACCACTGTTGGGTGAGAATTCGTCGCTGTTGCAAACTTTCGGTTGGGGTGCGATTTTCGGTTTAGTTTTGTACGGAGTTTATGACCTCACCAACTTGGCCATTCTCGACAAATGGACTTTGCGAATGACCATCGCCGACATTATTTGGGGTGGTGTGTTGTGCGGAACGACCAGCGTCATCATGCGATTCATAGAACGGTGGCTGGGAAAATGAGCGTCCGGCCCACCGTACCGAAAGTTCGCCTGCAAAATTGCAACCAAGCTCCTGTCAACGCGCAGGGCGATTTTGTCCTTTATTGGATGATCGCATTTCGGCGTTTGGAATCTAATTTCAGCTTGCAACGCGCTATCGAATGGGCGATTGAACTCAAAAAGCCTTTGGTGATTTTTGAACCGCTGCGCATCGGATACCGCTGGGCCAGCGATCGAATTCATCGTTTTGTGATTGATGGGATGGCGGATAACGCCGCCCGCCTTAAATCCAAGAACAATCCCGGAATCTTGTACTATCCGTACGTCGAACCAACTGCGGATGCTGACAAGGGTTTGCTTTTAGCCCTGGCACAACGGAGTTGCGTTGTCGTGACCGACGACTTCCCGTCGTTTTTTGTACCGCGAATGGTCGCCGCCGTTGCTCCGAAATTACCTGTCCGTTTGGAGCAAGTCGATTCGAATGGTCTGTTGCCATTGCGGGCAACCGATCGCGTTTTTACCACAGCGCATTCGTTTCGAGCCTTTTTGCAAAAGGAATTGTGCTCGCATCTGACCGAATTTCCTTTGCCGGACCCCTTGGCCCGCATTAACCTTCCCGCGATCAAATCGCTTCCAGCGGAAATCACTCGCAAATGGCCTGGGGTTTCACCAAGATTATTGGGCGGCGACGCGAGGGAGTTGGCCAAAATAGATATCGATCACAGCGTAGCCGCTCTCGATTATCGCGGAGGTGCAGACGCGGCGCGCCGGCGGCTAAAAATATTTCTCGATAAACGATTGGCACGCTATTCGGCGGACGCCAACGAGCCAGAGGCGGACGCGCGGAGCGAACTCTCTCCATACTTGCACTACGGTCATATCTCCGCCCACCAATTGTTCACGCAGTTGATGAAGCGAGAAGAGTGGACCGCCGCTCAGATTTCCAAAAATTCGGGCGGCAGGCGCGCAGGATGGTGGAACGTCAGTCCAGGTGCAGAGTCTTGGTTGGATGAGTTCATTACGTGGCGCGAGATCGGCTTCAACATGTCGTCCAAGCGCCTCGATTACGACCAATATGAATCGCTCCCTGATTGGGCTCAGGCCACGCTGAAAAGACACGCCCGCGATCCGCGCAAGTATGTTTATTCACTGGAAGAATTTACGCACGCGCGAACGCACGATGCTTTGTGGAACGCGGCTCAGACGCAATTGGTCCGAGAAGGACGAATTCACAACTACTTACGAATGCTTTGGGGCAAGAAAATTCTCGAATGGACCGCCACGCCACAAGACGCGCTCGAAATAATGGTTGAACTCAATAACCGATTCGCAATTGACGGGCGCAATCCGAATTCGTACTCCGGAATATTCTGGGTGCTGGGTCGTTACGATCGTGCTTGGGGCCCCGAACGACCTATCTTCGGGACCATTCGCTATATGAGTTCCGACAATACGCGCAAAAAGCTGCATGTTGGAGATTATTTGCGCGAATACGCGCCTGAAACCAGGTCCATTTAATTGCACCCGATCAATTGTGTTGTGAAAACACAGGATTTCCAACAGAAAAGCCCATCGCCTTTCCGAGCCGACGGGCTTCCGCCAAACAACAAGTCGGGGCGACAAGATTCGAACTTGCGACCTCTACGTCCCGAACGTAGCGCTCTAGCCAGGCTGAGCTACGCCCCGCAATTTGTAGGACCGATTCTACCGTGAGCGGTTCGGCCGTGTAAACTGCTACTCTATCAAAACCGGCCGACAAAACCGGCCGAATAGGCTGCGCGGGCACGCGATTTCCAGCCGGCAATCTTTCAACCGCTTTTAAACTTCATGCATAACGTAGCTCAATTGATTGAAAAGAAGCGGGACGGTCGATCGTTAGAGAACGACGAGATTGCCTTCTTGATCGATGGATACACTCGCGATCAAATCCCCGACTATCAGATGTCGGCACTGGCGATGGCGATTTTCTTTCGCGGGATGACGCTGGTCGAGACGACGCAGTTGACGCGAGCAATGCTCGAGTTGGGCGAGCGATTGAGTTGGTCGGACGGCAAGCCCAAAGTTGACAAACATTCCACGGGCGGGATTGGCGACAAGGTTTCGATTCCGCTTGCACCGATGTTGGCCGTTTGTGGCGCGGACGTGCCAATGATTTCCGGTCGCGGGCTGGGAGCGACCGGCGGGACACTCGACAAATTGGAAGCGATCAGCGGTTATCGGTGCAACTTGTCGCTCGACGAGTTTCGCAATGTGGTGAATTGGACGGGTTGTTCGATCACTGGTGCGAGCGAGAAGTTGGTTCCGGCAGACCGAAAGCTCTACGCGCTCCGCGACGTAACGGCGACCGTTCAGTCGATTCCGTTGATCACGGCAAGCATACTAAGCAAAAAAATTGCCGAAGGGCTCGACGCGCTGGCTCTCGATGTTAAATGGGGAAGCGGTGCGTTCATGAAGTCGCTTGACCAAGCCCGTGCGCTGGCGCGCTCGCTGGTCCACGTGGGCAACGAACTGGGTGTCAAGACAACGGCTGTCATCACCGACATGAATCAGCCGCTTGGCCGCATGGTTGGCAACGGGGTCGAAATCGATGAGTCAGTCGACATCTTGCAAGGAAACGGGCCGGCAGATGTGACTGAGTTAACGCTGGACTTGGGAGCGAGGCTGTTGGACTTGGCAGGTTTGGCTGCGGATCGTATGCAAGCAATCGATCGGTTGAAGCAATCGATTGCCGACGGCACGGCTTTGGAAAAGCTTTCGGAAATGGTGCGCGAACACGGCGGGGATCTGGCGATCGCGAGGCATCGCGGCAAAGAGCGGATGGTTACGGCGGACGAAGCCGGCTACGTTGCGACGATCGAAGCGCAGCGAATTGGCTTGGCGATAATTGAAATGGGTGGTGGTCGCAAGAAGTTAGGCGATCCGATCGACCACTCGGTCGGAATTGAATTCCTCGTTCGAATCGGAGACAAGATTGCTCGCGGGCAGCCAGTTGCCAAGGTTTTTTGCGATTTGAGTACGTCGGCGGAGACAGCCGAGCATTTAATTGCAACGTCGATTCGCGTGGATCGTGCACAAGTAGCCGCGCCGCAGTTGATTGTTGAAGAAATTTCGGTTTAGAACCTATTCTCCCTCATTCGGCCTTCGGCCACCTTCTCCCCGTAAAGCCGGGGAGAAGGAACGCCGCACAATTAACCTAAATGCTCAATCCAAAATATTGCCCCTCACCCTGCCATCTCCCCAGAAGCTGGGGAGATGGAACGATTCTAGTATTCGGTAGGCTCTTAAGGAAAACTATGAACGGGCAACAACGAAAAAAGCTAATTGAAACCGCGATTGGGGTGAGGAAAAACGCTTACGCGCCTTATTCGCAATTTCCGGTTGGCGCGGCGCTACTTTGCAAGGACGGTCAGATCGTAACGGGTTGCAATGTTGAGAACGCGGTTTACGGTTTGGCGATTTGCGCCGAACGTGTCGCGGTTTGCAAAGCGATCTCGGAAGCACGCGGCAAGTTCATTGCAGTCGCCATTGCAGCCGTGCCGCTGGCTCCGCCCTGCGGCGCTTGTCGGCAGTTTTTGGCCGAGTTCAATCCGAAAATGGAAGTTATTTCGGTCGATCCAGACACCGGCGAAAGAAAGAAATGGGTCTTATCCGAACTATTGCCCGATGCGTTTCGGCTGGAGACGGGAGGGAGAAGTTAGTGTTCAGTGTTCAGTGTTCAGTCCGCCGCGGCGGATTCGCCTGTTTAACGACGTCATTCACTATCGTCCCTGCGGTGGGCTTGTGTTTCCGCTTCGCCGCGCGATGAGCGGTTGTTGGGGGCGACGATTCCAGCGGGAGAAGTCAACGGCGACAATTCAAAAGTACGTTGCTCTTGCGAAACGAAGACTTCATCTAGCTCGGTCTCGTCCACGTCGCGCCGCAACAACAAGTAAATCGCGGCGGCCATACACCAGAATTGAGCGTACAAGAATGCAACCGCGACTGACTTAAGGAGGCCAATCCAGAAACCGATTACGTTTTGAGAAGAGCGAAATAATCCGGAAGTGGATTGGGCCGGCAGTGCCGCTGACGTCGCAGCGGCGGCACTTGCAGCGGCGCTCGGTTCGATCGTTGATAGGTCACGGATGCTTTTAATTCGCTCTGAATCGCCGATATTCGCTCCCCATGAAGTCGACCAAAACGAGAGATTTTCGATTCCATTTGTAACTCGTGCGACCAACAGCCAGCAAAGTCCTCCGAATACGATCGCAACCAATGCGTAAAAAGCGTAGTTCAAAGGCCGCTGAAACGTATAGGCGTATGATCGAGTCATCGCGTCGAAGGAGTCTTGGCCTTCGGTGCTGATCGCGGCGACAGTCAGCGGCCAACCAAACGCCAAACCCAAAAGGATTACGGCCATGACGGCGGCAAGTGCGATCACAACAAAGTAAAACAGACTCACGACAAACAAGCCTAAATTAAACGTCATCAACAGGCCAGCGAAAAAAGTCAAAATGCACAACAGTAACACTCCGACAATCGGCAGTACCAGCGATGTTGCACAACTAGCAAGTTGTCCCCGGGCGAATCGAAGTGCATCGTCAAAATCGATGGATTCGTTTCGCGTGTATTTCAAAACTGCAATGCGAGTAATGGCAACGCCAATAAAACTCCAAACGACGATCGTCCAAATTCCGCCCAGCAGCAAATAAAGAAACGCATGCAATCCATTGAACTGACGGAACATTCGCGCGAACGGTTCGGTGAAGCGATTGAACACGACGGCCGGTCCGTTGACGGGAAGCCCAAACAACGCTCCTTGTGATTTGCCTGGCGACGATCCAAAAATTCCCGCGTGTGTGCTTCCGGCCTCGGTGATGAACTCTGCGAAAACGGGATCACTCTTGCCGATCGTGTCCGTGTTGACCAAGGTCCACTGACAGACTTTCCAGCCGACGGGAGTGGCGACCACGCCGATCAATGCGAGCAGCAGCACGGGCAAGCTGACCGCAACTGGCAAGGATCGAAAAATGAGCGTCCACGGGAACAGCTCGCGCCAGGCAATCGTTCGAATCTCGTTGTGATCAGAGGCCATAGCAATTCGCTCGGTTGAAGTATTAACGTGAAACAATCATGCGATGTTGGTCGAAACAGTGCCGCTCATTATAAATAGGCGTCCGGCCAAAGTAATCGCACGTCGAAGGCGATTACCAAATTTGCGAAATGCTCGGCGCGGCAAGTCAAAATGACGGTTCATCCGGTTCTTCCGGTTCGATCAAGCCGATATCGGATTCCGTCTCTTTGCTGGGGTCCTCCCAAGGTAGGCCATATCGTTCGCCGAGCCAATGGCTTAAGTCCAATTGTTGGCAGCGTTGGCTGCAAAACGGCGTGAACAGATTTCCTTCGGGAGGCACGATTTTACCGCAGATGGAACACCGGTGCGTATTCATTGGACTCGAGACCCGTCGAAACTATTTGAGAGGAAGCACTTCAAGTTTCTCGCGTGCTTGGCTGATTAAATCTTGCGCCCACTGTTGATTGGCGTAAAGCAGGATCACCGACTCGCAGATGTTTCGTGCGTCGTCCTCGCTGACTTTGTCGCACGAATCCAGAGCGTTTTGAATACGTTGGCGTCCCTGTGATTTTTCGCGTTCGACCTCGAGTTGGAACTTAACGGAATAAGCCTTGGCGGCGGCTAAGATGCGGCCCGACGCAAGGTCCAAGTCCTCGTTGGCATCATAAAGCGTGATCATCGCAAGCAACTTCTTATAATCGCCCGGCGAATCGAAATCGGTCGATTCAATGAATTGCCGTTCCATCGGCTTCAGCCTATCAAGCCCGAGGGCTTTGCTCCTGCGATCCATGTTGTTGCGTAGACGTATCGCATCAGAGATTTCGCTGAGCTGGTGGACTTCGTTGACACGTTCGTGCTCGGGATAGTACTTCAAAAACAAGTCGATCGATTCCTGAGCTCGCGTGGGGCTGGCGGCGCTGGCATCGATCTTCGCCAGCAGATCGTCAGCAGTTGGGCGGCGGAACGCAATAGACAACCCGACGACCAACACCGCTAACACGACCAACAGCGCCAAAGCCAGCGGCACAAATCCCCAAGTTCGCGGCGATTCAGTTACTTCTTCCGAACGCGAAATGTTTCGCTGAACCGTACTATAAAAATCTGGTTGTGGTGCGGGCAGCGGCAATTCTTCCAAACGGATCTCGCGGGTTTCCGGATCGGCGGCGGCTGTTGCCACTGCAGGTTGTCGGCGAGTCCCAAAGACCCCCTTGGACGCAGTGTCCGGTGTGCCGGTGGCTTTGGGATTTATCGCAAATTCGCTATCGGAAGATTTGTCGGCTCGCGAGATCTCCCGGGTGGCATTGTCGGCACCGCTCGACTCGGTTTTGGCCTCGGCATGGTCACGTAAATGAGTTTGGAGGTCGACCAAGTATTTCGAAAGCGCGAGACTCGTGGCGAATCGTTTTTGGGGATCCTTTTCCAGCAGCTTGTGAATCACGGCCGCGAATTCGCGCGGAACGGTTGGAACCAGTTTGCGAATATTGGTCGGTTTGACGGATGTCAGATTGCGAATGGTTTGCTCTAACGTCTCGGCTTTCAGCGGCGGGCGGCGCGAGAGAAGCGTGTACATGACAGCACCAAGCGAATACATATCGCTGCGCGGAGTGACTTTGCTCCCTTGAGCTTGTTCGGGTGCCATGAAGTCCATCGTCCCGACCACGCCACCTTCGCCAGTGAGTGCGGATGATCCGTACGTCTTGGCGATTCCAAAGTCAGTGATTTTAACATTGCCCGACATTTCGCGTATGAGATTTCCCGGCTTGAGATCGCGATGGATGATGCCGCGATTATGAGCGTGCTGCAATCCCGCGCAAACATCGAGCGAGATTCGCAGAACTTGTCGCCAGTCGAACAGCACCCCGTCCTTCATCAGCGCAAACAAGCTTTTGCCTTCGACAATTTCCATCGCGAAGAACAGATTGCCTTCGTCTTGACCGTAACCCAAAATCCGCACGATGTTGGGATGGTCCATCTTGGTCATGGTGACGATTTCAGATTCGAACCGCAGTCGAAAATGTTCGTCGAGCGAGAGCATCGGCGCGAGTGCTTTCACTGCGACCGTTCCACCGGTACTGGAGTCCACGGCGCGGTAGACCGTTCCCATTCCCCCGCGCCCTAGCACGGATTGCAATTCATACGGTCCTAGTCGCTGCTGATTCATCTAACTCATTGTAGATCAAGTCGCGAAATCCGGGCAATTCCGCGCAACACACCCGCGATACGGAATTCTCGCCTCAACTGCCAGTTTCAAGGCGGCGTTCTGCGGCCGTGGAGCCCAGTCGGCTTGATCCGCCGAACATAATCCATTCCGATAGCGGACGAAATTCGAAGTCTCGTCATTCTCAAGCGTCGTCCAGCGTAAACATGCATCCCGCCGATTTGGAATTGCCCAAGCTGTTAGATCAGTGTGAGACTAAGCGGATCAAGCGCGGCGGTCCGGGGGGTCAGCATCGTAACAAGACCGCGTCGGCTGTCGTGCTGAAACACTTGCCGACCGGCATCACTGCCGAAGCCAACGAGCGGCGCGACCAAAGCGTAAACTTACAGCGAGCTATCTTTCGCCTGCGGGTTCAATTGGCGCTGGAAGTTCGTACGCGGCGAAGTATTGTCCCTTCGCCTTTGTGGCTGTCGCGCTGCCCACACGGTCGGATCGCGATCGATCCAGAGCACGAGGACTTTCCGCGAATCTTGGCCGAAGCCTTGGATGTCATAGAGCAATGCGGCGACGACTCCCAGCGCGCGGCCAAAGAACTTGTTTGCTCTCTCACCCAGTTAGTCAAACTGCTGTCGCTGGACGGGCGGGGACTTGCTTTGCTAAATGGTCGACGAGCCACGCGCGGATTGCGACCACTCAAATCGCGGCAATCGGAATAATCGGCTTGGCCAGATTACCATGGTCAAATCATTCACAGTCGTGTGTTGGCAATTCTTCGGCTCGTTGCCGAAAAATCCCCCAGTCTTGAACTGGGGATGGTTGGGCTCGTTTCTAAGAAATCCGCTTGAAAATCGGCCCCACCCCACTTCTCGCAATAATTTTCCAAAAAATCTCGATCCCGCGCGAACCTACGGACGAAGCAGTTGTCTATTCTTTCGCCCGATGCCGGAGTGTTGGTCCAGATTTCTCTGGCCAATTCCGTATCGTTGGCTATGATAGGCAACCTTCCGATTCCGGTATTCCGCCGGGTTGGATCATTTGTAACGGCTTGAGAAAGTGGTTGGAGACAGCCGCCAAGCCGACATGGAATTTCTTTTTTGCGTGCACGGGCACGGGAGTGAATGACATGCGTACTTTCCGAAATCACACGATCGTCAATGCAGCTATTGCTGGCAATTCGATCCGCGTGGTCGGTCAGACGATGCGCTCACTACCCGTTAATCCCGTGTGCCTCTTGGGCAGAACGGTGCAATTACGGCAGCGCGATCAAGCGCGACAACCGAATTGCGCAGTCAAGCGGTACGCGACCAGTCCGCGATGGGCCATATCCCATCGCTCGTCCGAACAAGGACGAACATCGGGCTTGTCGCTTGCTGGTAGCGGTTTGCGCTTCGCAAGTTAACGACGTCTTCGGACGGCCAAACTTCAGCGAAACGAACCGCAACGACGGCCAAAGCGCACTTCCGTTTGCGACTGGCTGATTCTGTTTTCCAACTACGCCCTGATCCCGCGCTGTGAATTGGCGCGGATCCTAACGCAGAGAAATACCATGAACGCGATTACCAACCAATTGATCGAATTGCGATTGACGGCGGACTTGGTGCGCGCTGCCCAAGCCGGCGACCGGGCTGCTTTTGGCCAGTTGTTCGAAAAATACCAACGCTGCGCGACGGCGATCGCTTTTCGACGCTTGAAAAACATTGACGCCGCGCAAGAGTTGTGCCAAGAAGTGTTCGTGCAAGCCATGCAGAAAATCGATCAGTTGCGTACGCCGGAATGCTTCGGCTCGTGGCTGCGGTCGATTACGGTTCGGATGGCGATTAACCAGCAAGTCCGCAATCGTTCGCCGTTGTCGCTCGATCCGTCGACGATGAACGAAGCGGTTTTGGACGAAAACGATCCGTCGGAAGCGGCTTCGAACGCCGAGCGATCGGCGGCGGTACGAGCTGGCTTGCGTCGTTTGCGCCGGTTGGATCGCGAAACGCTGATGGCTTTTTATATCAAAGGCCATTCGCTAGCCGACATGGCGCGCGATTTCGCCGCGCCGCTTGGCACGATCAAACGCCGTCTGCACGTCGCGCGCAAGCGTTTAGCCGAGCACATCGATGAGTTGGCCGTCGGCTAATTCTAGGGGGTCGCGTCTATCCATTCGCGACCCCCTTCTTTTTTTCAAGCGCCTCGGTTTTCAGTGTTCAGTGTTCAGTGTTCAGTGTTCAGTGTTCAGTGTTCAGTGTTCAGTGTTCAGTGTTCAGTGAGCGCTTTTTTCTCCCGCTTGTCGGGACGCCCAGGAAGGGTGCAACACCTTGCTGAGCATTGAAGTGGACCGCCGTTCTTTCCAGCTCGGTCGTATCGCTGGGCATCATGCGATACCTCGATTTTCGCTTGGTGCGAAACGACCAATTGAATGTGGTCGTCAAGGATCCGTCGACGACACCCAAGGCGATTGCCGAATTGCCAATCTATTACAGATCGTCCAAATCCAGTTCCGGTGGGGCGGAGAAGTCGGGGGTGTGCTCGTTGAGCTTTAGCTCGTTGGACGTGTCG
Source organism: Planctomycetota bacterium (assembly GCA_031409895.1). Lineage (GTDB taxonomy): Bacteria > Planctomycetota > Planctomycetia > Pirellulales > Pirellulaceae > JANMEB01. The sequence continues at coordinate 62,885 of JANNYC010000169.1, read as the reverse complement.
AGATAGATTTTGTTGAGCTCGATCTCGCGCAACACGATCGCCATCTTGTCGGTCAATTTGGTATCGATCAGCGGACGGGCACCTTGGTTAAGCTGCACGAGACGCTTTTGAATGAGCGTGGAAAGTTTGAATCGCCCGCCGACTTTGTTGACGATCTCTTCTTCTTTTAGTTGGTCATACATCGGTTGGTTCTCCACAACTTTTCAATAATTGACAAATCTCACTGGCGGCTCGATCGATTTCGTCGTTGACGACGACGAATCGATAACTCTTTGCAAATGGAAGTTCCCGCTGGGCGACTTCGAGACGACGTTGGATGGCTTCCTCGGATTCGGTCTTCCGCCCGCGCAATCGCCGCTCCAACTCTTGCGGGCTGCCGGGGTGAATAAAAACGGTAATTGCCCGAGGATATTCTTTCAAGACTTGCAAAGCACCGTCCACGTCGATCTCTAAGATTAGCCACTTTCCCTGTTTTAAGCCAGTGGTAACATTTTCTCGCAGTGTTCCGTACCAATCGCGGCCAAAGACTTCGGCTGATTCCAAGAACTCGTCGGCGGAGCGTCGGCGGAGAAATTCCCCGGGCGTGAGAAAGTGATACTCTCGGCCATCGAGTTCGCCCGGCCGCGGAGCGCGCGTCGTCGCCGATACGCTGAGCTCCAGCGGCAAGTCACAGCGCTGGATCAAGCGGCGAACGACGGTCGATTTACCGACGCCGGATGGGCCGGAAATGATGATGAGGTGATTGGAAGGCATGAGGGGAATTTTTTATTTTAGATTTATGATTTATGATTGAAGACTGAGGATGGAAAAATTGGGGAATGATTGCTTTTAGTTTGTTCGGAGATCGATTGGCGAGTTGACGACGCCCCTCATCCTAACCTTCTCCCCGAGTACGGGGAGAAGGAACTTAGGTTTCCGCTTATGGCGAGTTGACGAAGCCCTTCATCCTAACCTTCTCCCGGTAAAGCCGGGGAGAAGGAACTGAATTTTTGTTTCACCAACTACTCCACGTTTTGGACCATTTCGCGGATTCGGTCGATGGCGGTTTTAATTTCGACGACGCTTTTGGCAATTTCGGAATCACTGGCTTTGGAACCGATCGTGTTGGCTTCGCGAAGAAGTTCTTGCGTGAGGAAATCGAGTTTTCGGCCGCCGCTGGCCGAGTCGTCGATCACTTGCAAAAACTGTTGGCAGTGGCTATCGAGTCGGACGAGTTCTTCGGAAATGTCGCAGCGTTCGGCGAAAACGCCGACTTCGCGGACGAGATCGCTGGGGCTTACCGTCACGCTGTATTGTTCCAAAAGCTGATTGATCCGGGTGGTCAACCGTTGCGAATAAGCCAAGACGACTTTGGGCGAAAGTTCCGTGACCCGCGCGACGAGTCGTTGGATCTGTTGGCAGTTGGACCGCATGTCGGTCGCCATTACGCTCCCCTCGCGAGCGCGCATTTCGTTGAGTGACTTGAGGGCTGTCTCGATCGCACCGGTGATAACTTTCCAGTCGGCTTGCGTTGCATCGGGCGACTCGTGAGATTCGGCGATGACTCCAGGAAGGGTCAACAGCACAGCCAGTGGAATGGATTCGGAACCTTGAAGTAGAGGTTTCAACTGTTGGCGCAGCGAGGTAATCAACTCGACGTTTATCTGAACTGGTGGTGGGCCGCTGGCGTGTAGGGCTTTGATTTGCAAACTCACCGTGCCGCGCTGTATGTATTTGCGAACCAGCGATTCCACTTCGGACTGAAAAGCCAGATAGCGATCGGAGCAGTTCAAATTGACTTTGAGATAGCGGCTATTGATCGAGCGAATTTCTACCGATACGGCCAGGACGGACGATTCCGCCGAAGCTTGGCCGTGGCCGGTCATGCTAAGTAACACGCGATGAAACTCCTTGTTGGATTACCAGAATGCCAGGCCGTTAAACGCGAGTTATCCACACCCTTCGATCCGCCGCGGCGGACAGAGCGTGCCAGCCAGATGCATCGACGAACTCTAAAAAAGATCCGAAAATACAGTGGTTTCAATTTTTTCCGTCGTCGGATTTGGGCGGGGCGCCGCTGGCGGGAACCGAAGGCTCGTCGGCTTTGGGAGCGTCGACTTTCGGTTCTTCGGCAGAAGGAGCTTGTTTCGGAACGGCATCTTCGGGCGGGTTCAACTTGAGACCATCATCAGCGGTTGGGTCGCCATCGGCTTTGGGAGGATTGAGCGGCGGAGCGATATCGCTAGGTGCTTCGGCCGGTCCGGTTACTTCCGATGGCGCACCGGCACCGTTTGCTGTCGTTGATGAGTCATCTTGAGGTGGCGCATTGAACACCGCGATGGTCAAAACGCTCAGCATGATCCAGACGACTGCTGTAACAATCGTGATGCGCGTAAATAAATCGCCAGCTTTGGCACCGAAGGCACTTTGTCCGCCCATGCCGCCCAGTGCTCCCGTCAGTCCGCCTCCGCGACCTTGTTGAACGAGGATGAGCAAGATCATAAAGATCGATGCCAGAGTAAGTAGTATGGCCATTATGAATAGGCCAAAGGGAGCTTGCGAAAGCAACACGATCATATAGAAGCCTTAAAAAATAATTCGGCGGTGCAAAACCGCATTGCGTAAGGTTCAGTTTAGGACTTGGTTACAAACAACTTGCAGATTTATTATCCCCTCACCCTGCCCTCTCCCCAAAGGGGCGAGGGAACAAAGGAAAGTTATTTGTTGCCAAGTCCCTAATGGCATGCGTCAACGATTGCCAGAAACGTTGCCGCTGTGAGGGACGCTCCGCCGACCAAAGCACCATCGATGTCGGGCTGGCCCATTAACTCAGCGGCGTTATCCGGTTTGACGCTGCCGCCGTACAAAATGATGGACTGCTGAGCGATGGCCGAATTGTAGCGATTTTCGACTTGATTGCGAAGGTCGGCATGGACCTCTTGGGCTTGTTTCGGGGTGGCGACTTTTCCCGTCCCAATGGCCCAAATTGGCTCATAAGCAATGACGATTTGTTTCATTTGGTCCGCGGATAAGCCCGCCAGCGACCGCTCGAACTGCCGGCGAACTACTGCAAAAGTTTGCCCGGACTCGCGTTCGGCCAAGTGCTCGCCAACACACACAATCGGTCGCAACCCGGCCGCGAGTGCCTTCAAGACTTTTGCGTTGACGATTTCATCCGTCTCTCCCAGCACAGTTCTCCGTTCGCTGTGCCCCACGATCACGTAACGACAACCTAATTCAACGAGCATCTCGCAACTCACTTCGCCTGTATAGGCACCGTCGTCAAACTGGCTAGCGTTTTGCGCGCCAAGTTCGACGGTCGAACCGCGAAGCACGTCGGCCACTTTTTCCAAATACACAAAAGGAGGACAGACCGCGATATCGGCTTTCGGAGACCGAAGTTGCACAATCGTGCGAGCCAAAGCCGCTCCCGATTCGCGCCGCAGATTCATTTTCCAGTTGCCGGCAATCAGAGGTCGTCTCACAAAATTATTCCTTGATTGGTTTCGCGCGAAGTGAGAAAACAGTAATCGAAAAACGAATCAACAATGTACGTTAAAGATATGACGTGGCCAAGTTATGGTCGTGCGAAGGAATGGTTCGGCATGAGAATCAGTGGGCTAACACCCACCGCTCGCCACTCGCCAGATTGGGGCTATTCCAAATAGTCGGCGCTTGGCGGTGAAAGGGCCACGCCGCCGGGTCGGAATAGTTGAGGGCGAACCAAAAATCGTGGTTCCAGGCCGAACAAGAATCCGAGATTGTCGCGACTCACATCGAGGTTGACTCCAAAACGAAACAAGAACGATTCACCGATGTAAATCGCCGCGACCTGCTGTCCGATATTTCCAGTGCTGCCGAAATCGAATGACGAAACCGCTTGAATGCCCCATTTGTCGCTCATGCGATAATTGAGCCGACCCAATAGCAAATTGCTACTGATCGGCCCTTCAATCGAGCGAACGCCCAAGTAAACGTCGCCGTTGCCCGGACGTTGTAGCACTGCGCCGAAGCTCGCGGTCTTGAGTCCCTGGGAAAAGAAATCGGCGAAACCGTCGCTGACCAAGCTAACGCGGTCGCCCACGTGCCAACGGAAGTCGTAGTTTAACAGGCCAACGGTTTCACCGAAATTGTCTCGATCGGCTCGCGGGAAAACCGTGACCCCCGTGTCGAAAGTGATCCAATCGATAACATTTTCACGCCCCGGCATTCCACGTTTAGTTTGCCAGCGATTCCGAGCGCCCAAACGCACGAACATCAAATCGTCGGCGATTTCGGCGCTGGGCGACGAGACGTCACTTTGCAAGCCATAGCGCCGAGCGAAATCGCGCTCATCGAATTGAATCGGCACGTCCATGCCGGGCAAAACGCCGAACGTGTCGAAAGCAAATCGGCGGCGGAAAAATTCTTGGGCGTCGTCGTCAAGCGGATCGTACAGCGGCAAGCGGTCAAAGTTCGCGCTGGCATCCGCGTAACCAAATTCCGATTCCAAAGTGACTTTGTGGGCAAGCCCGTTGACGTTGAAGAGCGTGCTTTGAATCGACGGATCGACTCGCCAAAACGGCAAACTCGCGCGGACGCCAGTCTGGCCATACACTCGAAGCAAATCGTTGCCGTCCAAGTCTTGTTGCCAATAAGTTGCATCGGCCAAGACATACGGTACAAGTTTGACCGGGCCTAAATTAAACGGCGCGTCAATTTCCTGTCGCGTCCCCGCTCGTACGCCGCGTGCTTCGGCGGTTTCCCAAGCCAACGGATCGAACTTGGCCAAATCGATTGGGTTCACCGGCACATCGGCCACGTCAAACCGTGCATATCCGATATGCGAATGAGCATGATAGACGAGTCGATCGGCCAGCAGCGACTGCCCCAAAATGTGATGATCGAATCGCGGTGCCCACGTCGTCTGCGTGAAAAAATCGTTGATGCGGCCTTGGCCCCAGAGGTCGAACGATTGGTTTCCGTTCAGCCGTTCTAGCTGAATTCCGGTCGTCCAGTCTTTATTCCAATCCCACTCTTGTTGGTAATACTGCTCCAAAAAATTGCGGTCGCTGATGTAGCCAATTTCGGCTTCGAGTTGAAAGCCAGGCCGGAACCGCTGACGATGATTCAAGAAAACCATGCCGCGTCTCTCTTCTTCCAGCGGCACGGCAAATCGATCCCTGCCCAAAATGTCCACGCCTGAATCTTGAATAAACCAACTTCGATAACGACCTTCGACGTCACCGGGAATTCCGAAAAGAGAATTGAGTTTATAGTCGTAATCGGAACCCAAACCCAAACCGCGCTCGCTCAGATAGTCGACGGAACTAATCCAGTTCGTGCCGGGAACGCGATTGCGAAAACCAAACAACTGGTACATATCCAAGCGGGCTCTGGCTTGCATACCAAAAATTCGGTCGTTGCCGACTTTAATCGACTCAACATAAAAACGCGGGTTGTCCAAACTAGTGCGGAAGTTCGGCCAATAAAAGACAGGCACATTCGCCAAGTAAACGCGGTTGCCTTGGCTTTCGACAAAATATTCATCCCGCGTCGCGGCCTGCCCGGTTAGCGGATCGATCGTGGCCAAACCGGTCGCTGGATCGATATCAGCAGTCGGGTTCCCTTCCAAGCTCAGCCGATCGCTCTGCAGCCAATAGCGCGGAACGCCAAGGCGACTCGACGTGAGCGCCGCACCGAATGCTTGAAAGCTGTTGTCGTCAAGCTGTTGTAGAACGTCGGCTTTGAGGCGAACCAGTCCCTTATATTCTTTGGTGGGCGTGTAGAATTCGGCGCGCAAGATCGTGCCCCGTTTGTAAGTCGCGTCATAGTACATCCTGTCGGCATAGATCGTGCGACGACCCACGGTGAAAACGACGTTCCCTTCCAAGTAAACTTCCCAGCGAGCGTTATCGGCGTTCGGCAGAGAGGGGTCGAGCGCATTACTCCACGCGACGACGTTGTCCGCGAGAATGAAGACTTGCGACGACTCGCCCGCGAGTTCAGGTCGCTGCGCCAGTTCGCGGCTATCGATCGTGATGCGGACGCCGCCGTTGGCCACCAAAATTTGCTCGCCAGGAAAATCGCTCGGAATGGTCTTCAAGTTGAGAGGCACGCTCGATTGCCGAGGATGAATTTCCAAACGAGTGAGCGGTGGCGGTCCAGCCCGACGCGGCGCTGGTGGAGCTTGTGAAACGGGCGGAGCCGCTTGTTGAGGTGAGGCAAAAGTCGCTCCAGTTTGCGGTGAAATCATCGGCGAACCGGCTGTTGGAGCTGGAGTTACTGGTGCCGAAATCGGATTGGGTTCAGGAACTGTTACGGGGGCGGTTAGCGAGGCGGACGCATTCTCTGCGCTTCCTACGTGAGCTGCTTTGGCGCGACTGATAATGTCCGGCAACTCCGCGGTACCACTGGAAAGTGGCGCGCGAAGGTCGAGCGTTCCATTGGTGAATAGCCGACCGAACCACGTATCATCGACAATTCGATCGGGATCGCGGCCACTGGCGGTCCACTGCGCGACGGCATTTCCCTCGGCGTAAACGATCAGGCGTTTGACTTGGTCGGGATCGTTCAGATCGACCCAGATCACCATTTGATCCGCGCTGACTTGCTGGGCTCCTTGGCTGACTTGAACGCCGCCGCTAAAGTGCCACAAATCAACCTGGCCTTGTCGCCAACGCTGCGCTTGAGCAGCCGAGACGACGATCGGTTCGGATTGGTCTGTTGCCGGAAAGTAAATTTGAGGCTGCTGGGCGTGGACGACCGCGACGAATCCGTTCAGCGCAAAAATCCAAATCACTTGCGCAAGTATTTGCGCAGCGCGGAAGCTTGGAATCAGATGAATAGACAATCGTGGAATCGTGGTCGCCCTAATATGGAGGCGGATTTGCTCGGCGCGCAGCGACGGCCACTGGCGGAGCCAAAAAATCGGGCGAAGTATAGAATCGTCGCGCGGTGCCAGCAAGCCAAATCCACGACGCTGGCTAGGGCTCCGTCAAGGCTAATTCCTAGGGTTGCAATTGGCTGGGGTGGCACGCTCTGAGGCTTTGCGAAGGGCGTGGTTTTCTGTGGGCTGCTCGCCACGCCCTTCGAAGACTCAGGGACGTGCCACCCCAATTCTTAGCAACGTCAATGCTCTAGAGCCCAAAGCGATATGGGCGCAAAAAATAGTTTGCCAGCATGGCAAGGCGTGCTATCATTTGATTCATGCACGAATCAGACAGCGAATTTATTTTGGTGCAAACGACCAGCAGCGAAGTTGCCGTGCTTGAGAAGATCGCGCGGCAGTTGATTCTGGAACGGTTTGCGGCATGTGTGCAAATCAGCGGGCCGATCACGAGTCATTTTTCCTGGGAAGGGAAAATCGATTCGACCAGCGAATGGTTGTGCTCAATCAAGACGACGAGAAAAGCTTGGCGGCGCATCGAGCAGACGATCTTGGAAATGCACAACTACGATCTGCCGGAGATCATCGCGCTGCCGATCATCGACGGCAGCACGACGTACCTGGAATGGCTGCGAGAAAACGTAAGCGAGTAACAAAGACTCGTTCGTCGCGTTTCCCCGCTCTCAACTTTCAACCCTCAACTACTTCGTCTGCGCGATCAGTGTTTCGTGCATCACTGGCGTTCGGCCGATCGAGTAATACGTGAAGCCGTGCTCGTGCAGGACTTTGGGATCGTACAAGTTCCGCCCGTCGAAGATCACCGGATTTTTCATCAGCGATTTGACTTGCCGGAAGTCGGGATGGCGGAAAACGTCCCACTCCGTATTGATCGCCAAGGCATCGACGTCTTTGAGCGCATCGAGGGCTTGCTCGGCGTATTCGATGTCGCCGCCAAGTTCTTCTTTGACGTTGTTGATGGCTACTGGATCGTAGGCGATTACGCTTGCGCCCAACTCGCGAAGTCTCTCGATCAGCACGAGCGCCGGGGCTTCGCGAATATCGTCGGTCTTGGGTTTGAAGGCCAGGCCCCAAATCGCGAAGCGCAAACCAGATAAGTTATCGCCAAAGTGGCGAGTGATTTTTTCTAGGAGCACATTTTTCTGCCGATCGTTGACTTCATCGACGGCAGTCAAAATGGTCGGCTGAACGCCATTGTCGCGCGCCATGCTGGCCAATGCCCGGACGTCTTTGGGAAAGCAACTTCCGCCGTAGCCCACGCCCGGAAACAGAAACGCGAATCCGATCCGTTGGTCGTGGCCGATGCCGCGTCGCACGTCGTTAATGTCGCCATGCATCCGTTCGCAGACGTTGGCCATTTCGTTAATGAAGCTGATTTTCGTGGCCAAAAGCGCATTGGCAACGTATTTCGTGAGTTCGGCGCTTTCGGGTGACATGACTAAAAACGGTTTGTCGGTCCGCAAGAACGGCGAATAGAGTTCTTTGAGGACTTCGGCGGCCTCAGAATCTCGCACACCGACGACCACTCGATCGGGGTACATGAAGTCGTTGATCGCAGCGCCTTCCTTTAGAAACTCCGGGTTGCTGGCGACGTGGTAACGGCGTTTCTTGAGATTGTAGAGTCGATTGTAAATTCCGGTGTTCGTGCCAACGGGGACCGTACTCTTTGTCACGATGATCGCGTCTTCGCGAACGTGGTCGGCCACTGCGTCGACAACTTTCCAAAGTGCGGAAAGGTCGGCTGAGCCATCGTCGCTCTGGGGAGTACCGACGGCCAAGTAAACAACCTCTGCCGAACGAACTGCGGCAGCTAGGTCAGTCGTGAACTTCAGGCGTCCGGCATTGGAGTTGCGAACGACCAATTCACTGAGGCCGGGCTCATAGATCGGAATGTCACCGCGCTTCAGTCGCTCAATTTTCTTTTGATCAATATCGACGCAAGTGACGTCATTGCCGCTTTCGGCAAAACAGGTTCCGGTGACAAGGCCAACATAGCCGGTTCCGACCATAGCGATTTTCATTAATTTCTGCTCCGTAGGGTTGAGCCGCTAACTTCGTCGATCATCGGCGAGATGCCGACAACGAAATTGTGGGTGGGCGAATGGCTCAGTTAGAAATGGAATTAAAAAGAATTTACGTGGCGAGAGCATATTAGCTTAATTGAAACTGTATTCTCGGCAACGGCATCGTTTTATTGTCCTTTGGGAAATGGCATTCACGCTAACTTCCAAGCCCTATTCGACGAAAGCCGATTTCTAGATGTTGCCGGCCTTCAGCAGCCTTGACAGACGCCGGGTTCGCTTGGGGCATGGATTTCAGCAGCCAAATGGTGGCCAAGAGCAGTCCAAGCCAGCCGATCCACAATATGCCAGCATCGAGCCAAAAGGATTCGATCGAAATAAACCGTTGAGGCATTCCGCCGGAAAGAATCGCCGCGACAATGACCGCCGCAAGCCAAATTCCTCGCGACGATTTGAGACATCGTGTCGCTCCCATCAACACAATCACTAGCGGCATCGCCAACGCAGAGTATTGAACCCAAGTCAACGGCGAGGCCAAGATCGCCCATAACGGACCAACCGCAATTGCCAGCCCTAATCGCAGGTCGCGACGTTCTTTAGCCTCTCCGTTTTCAGCGCTCGGACAAGTCGTCGCCGCAAACGCAATTATCAGCGCGCCACCGAATATCCAGGGAAGTGCCAGCGCCCAAGGTTGGCCCTGCGCTACTAGCGCCGACGACAAGGAATAATTTCCGGGAAACGAAGTGGCCAGCGCTGACAACTCGGCGCCTGCGAATTGCTTCCACTGCCACCAACAATCAAGCGAGTCGAACAAGACAAGCGGAAAGACAAACGATATCGCTGCTCCGAATGCCAGTCCGCCCAGCCCTGTACAGACTTCGCGCCAACGCCGATCGACGACTAGCACGAACAGCCAAAAGCTGACGGACGGGAGAATTGTTGGCTTGTAGGCACAGCCGACGGCCAACGCGAATCCCGCCAGTGCGATGCCCCATTTGTGATTTGAACGAGCCGCAGTCAGCGCGACGGCGAGTCCGAATATTTGAATTCGCGACACGTTGGCAAGTTGAGTGTCGAGGAACAACCCCCAACAAAATGACATGATCAAACCACCGACCAGCCACGAAGTTGGCTTATCGAATCCACTGGCTCGGGCCAATTGGAATAAGCCAATGATGCACAACGCCGTCGCGGTCAGATGAAACAACCAAAATCGGACGTCAAACGAACCAACCAACGCTGGCGAGTGTACTGAATACAAAAACGGTGTGGCTGTCGGGCAAAATCCGGTCGGATAAAGTCGTTGGTTAATGTTATAGCAACCGCGCAGACGCTTCGAATCGTCGTCCGTTCGCGAGTCGTCGATCCATTTGACGATTGAAGCATGTTCAGTGTAATCGTAAACATTGAACCCCCGGTGAACCGCAGCGGGGACGAAGTTCACATGATAGAAATCCGGAGCGTCCGACCTGGGCTCAACAAAGAGGGCGAGAAAAACCGCCTCGGCGCAAAATACGATTGCGAGCAGCGAAAGCCAGGGTCGCGTCGGTTTGACCGGGTCGGGCAAGTTCATAGCGCGGGGCACTCGTTCGCGGAAAATCTAAGGCTGTCGAAATTCGCGAAAGTGTAGCTCCTGGCGACCCGCGAATTGAAAGTGCCGACGCATAAAGCCGCTTACGTCTGGCTCGGATTGGTTCCAGGCCGCGAATGTTCGGATCAATCGGCACGGCCGTTATTTCTGGCACGCCTCGAAACGAGTATTGGCGGCTCAATCGGCAGGTCGCCAATTAAAAAAGGCCGATCGGTTAGGCCGATCGGCCTTGAGTAAGTTTTAATACGAAAGTTTCGAATCGCGTTGCATTGGCTCGCTTAACCGCGTCGCAATGAGTCGCGAATTTCCCGCAATAGCAAGACGTCTTCTGGCGGCGCTGCCGGCGCGGCGGCCTGCTCTTTTTCAAATCGTTTCTTAGCCGTGTTCATCATCTTTACGAGCATGAAAATGACGGCGGCGAGAATCAGAAAGTTGATCGCGACCGTGATGAATTTGCCATAAGCCAAAACAGGACCAACGGCGCGTGCAGCATCGAGTGTCAAAGGCTTGTCGCCTGCGGCCACGGCGGCTTGGCGCACGTTGTCCGAGAGTCCAAAGAACATATTGCTAAAATCAACGCTTCCAAACGAGCCGACGATCGGCATGATCATGTCGCCAATCAATGACGTGACGATGGTACCGAACGCACCACCGATCACGACGCCAATCGCCATGTCGACCACGTTGCCCTTCATAGCGAAATCACGAAATTCTTTTAACATTCCCATATTGAGATTCCTTTTGGTGAGAAAATGATTTGGGGGGGACCGTCGATGGGCTTATACGCCGCGCAGATATGAAATCCGCACGATCGCCAACATACCCTAACGGTCGCGTGAATATGACGATTTCACGCAATTTCGGCAATCCAAATCGGCTGCGCAAACCATCCGAATCGTTATCGTTTTATTACGACTCCGCGCCAAATTCGGCGGCCAAGCGGATGAGCGTGCGGACCTGCGAGCCAGAAGCCCCCGCATCGACCCAAGCCAACGGGCGCTCGAGAAAGCTTGGTCCCGCGATGTCGATATGTGTCCAAGGCGTATCACCCACGAATTGTTCAAGGAACTTAGCCGCCGTGATCGCGCCACCCCAGCGCCCGTCGCCGATGTTCTTGATGTCCGCGACTTCGCTCTTAATCTGTTCGTCGTAGTCGGCAAACATTGGCAATTGCCAAGCGTCTTCCCCAGCTTGTCGTGCTGCCGCGAGGACCCGATCGCACCACGGTTGCGAGTTAGTCATCACGCCAGCCACGTACCGCCCCAGCGCCACCACACACGCGCCTGTCAAAGTCGCCAAGTCCACCAAATGCGAACACTTCTCTTGTCGCGCCACGTCCAACACGTCCGCTAATACCAATCTGCCTTCCGCGTCCGTGTTAAGGACTTCGATCGTGCGACCGTTACGCGCGGTTAGCACGTCACCTAGCTTGAACGATCGGCCGCTCACCATATTTTCAACGCAGCCAATCAAGCCGGTGACGTTGGTCGGCAACTTCAGTTGCGCGATGGCTTGCATCGCACCCATCACGGTTGCCGCGCCCGCCATATCGCATTTCATGTCGACCATCGATTCGCTTGTTTTAAGCGACAAACCGCCCGAATCAAAAGTCACTCCTTTGCCGACTAGTCCCAGCGGCGCACGCGAAGCCGAGCCACCGCGATATCGCATGATGACCAAGCGCGGCGGCTGATCGGATCCGGCGGAAACAGCCAACAACGCGCCGCAGCGTTCTTGTTGCAAACGTTTTTCATCCCAGACCTCGACTTCGAATCCGCAAGTTTTCCCCAGCCGCTGGCACTCGGCCGCCAGCGATTCTGGAAAGATTTGATTGGCAGGTTCGTTGATCCAGCGGCGGGTCTGTTGAATTGCGTGACCAATGATCGAGCCTTCTTTCAAAGAGCGCTCGTCGACATCCGCCCACAGAATTTGTTCGAACGGCATAAGCTTTTTTTCCGTGCGATACAAGTCTTGTCCTACGCAACCGTTGATCGCGCCGGCAATTGCAAGCGACTTGGGAGCAACGTCCAAATAATACGCGACCGACTTGCGGGGCTTGGCCGCCAATAATTTCGCAGCGGCAGCAGCAGACTTGTATGCCAGCGCTCCGTCATCGCCTTTGGGCTGACCCAAACCGACGAGCACGACCTGTGCGGCCTTAATGCCGCTGGGTGCCAAGACCGTCGTCAGTGCCAAGCACTTGCCGGAGGCTTCGCCATGAGAAATCAATCGCGAGATCAACCCGCTGGTTGCAGCATCAACCGCCGCAGTCGCTCCGCGCAAAGGACGATCTTGTTCGATCCCCAAAACGATCGCGTCCGCTTCGATGTCGGTTGCAGTGCGCGTCGTCGCGGTTACAGGTATCATGGTGGACCTCGGTTGGGTTGAATGGCGTGGACTTAAGGATTCTTCTGCTCCCTCTCCCCGGTACTCAGGGGAGAGGGTCGGGGTGAGGGGCCACGATTGCATGTCAAATCTGCCCTCACCCCAGCCCTCTCCCAACGGATTACCGTTGGGAGAGGGAGCTAGTTTTCTTAAGTCCACGCCATTCTGGGTAGGGTTCGTGGATTCGGCTGGACATTATAGAATTCGAAATGGTTTTTAGGCGATCCGACGAACCGCTTCTCACAATGGCTTCGACCAAGTTATGAAGTACCGAACGCTACGCGATTGCGTCGAAGATCTGCGACGTGCTGGCATGTTGGTCGAGTATTCCGAGCCAGTCGACGCGCGGCAAGAAGTCGCCGAGATTCAGCGGCGCGTGTTTGCAAGCGGCGGTCCAGCCGTATTGTTTTCGAACGTCGCCGGCTGCCGGTTTCCGATGTTAGGAAACTTGTTCGGCACGATCGAGCGGGCGCGTTTTATCTTCCGCCACACGCTTGAAAGCGTTCGCCGGGCGATCGAACTGAAACTTGATCCAAGCCAAGGCTTGCGTCGCCCCGGTCGATACGTCACCGCCTTGTTGGCCGCACGGCACATGCGGCCCGTTCGCCGAAGAACTGCGGCGGTCCTGCGGCACAAAATTCAATTATCCGATTTGCCGCAACAAGTCTCTTGGCCCAAAGACGCCGGCGCTTTCATCACGCTTCCGCAAGTCTACACCGAACACGCGGCCAAACCTGGTTGGCAATCGTCCAATCTTGGCATGTATCGAATTCAGATTTCCGGCGGCCAGTACGAACCCAACAACCAAGCCGGGATGCACTATCAAATTCATCGTGGGATCGGCGTGCATCACACGGCGGCCATCGCCGCTAAAAAACCGCTGCGAGTACATATCTTTGTCGGCGGCAGCCCGGCGATGACTTTGGCCGCCGTGATGCCGCTGCCGGAAACGATGAGTGAACTAGGTTTCGCCGGCGCGCTGGCGGGCTTTCGAATTCCGCTGGTTGAATCCCAGGGCTCGCACATTTACGCTGACGCCGACTTTTGCATTTGCGGGACGATCGATCCGGATCGGCAATTGCCCGAAGGACCGTTCGGCGATCATTTGGGTTATTACAGCTTGCAGCATGATTTTCCGGTGCTGCGAGTCGAACAAGTCTATCACCGCGACGGCGCGATTTGGCCGTTCACTGCTGTCGGCCGTCCGCCGCAAGAAGACACAATGTTTGGCCAACTGATTCATGAAATCACCGCGCCGATTATTCCGAGCGTGCTGCCGGGAGTTCATGCCGTTCACGCAGTCGATGCGACCGGCGTGCATCCGTTGCTGCTGGCGATTGGAAGCGAACGGTACACACCTTTTGCGCCGACGCGCCGTCCACAAGAGTTGCTAACGCAGGCCAACGCCATCTTGGGCCAAGGTCAATTGTCGCTTGCGAAGTTCCTATTGATCCTCGACCGGGCGTGCGATCCGAAACTTGATATCCACAACATCGCCGCTTTTTTTCAATGCTTCCTTCAACGCATCGATTGGTCGCGCGATCTGCATTTTCAAACGCGGACGACGATCGACACGCTCGATTATTCCGGCAGCGGGCTGAACGAGGGCTCCAAAGTCGTAATGGCAGCAGTCGGTCCGCCGATTCGCGAACTGCGCAGCGATGCATCGTCTCTGCAAATTCCATCAGGTTTTGTTGCCGCACAACAAGGTCCGTTGCCCGGAGTGCTTGTCGTTTCTGGCCCCAAATATCCGGGCGGGAGCAGCGACGAGACTTTGGGAGAGCGATTCGAACAATTCGCCGCTGACCCGGCTTGGGCAGGTTTCCCACTAGTTATCGTTGTTGACGAAGCGGACTTTGCGGCTGCAAATCTGAGTCAGCTTTTGTGGGTGACATTTACGCGCGTCAATCCGGCGTCAGACCTGCATGGCGTCGGTGCTTTCTGCGAACAAAAACACTGGGGTTGTCGCGGCAGCTTGATTATCGACGCGCGGATCAAGCCGCATCATGCGCCGTCGCTGGAGGTCGATCCGCAAATCGCGCGGCGCGTCGATGCTCTGGCCGCGCGCGGCGGTGTGTTGGCTCGTTATTTGTAAGAGTCAAATACAATACCTCCAGGGTGTGACACTAGCCTGATGAAAACCCCGTGATATCGGTGGTGTTAGATTCTCCATGTTGTGTTCGTTTGTATTCGGCCTGAAAGGCCGTAACACTAAAGCCCAGGGCAGAGCGAAGCGGCAAAGCCGCGCTGCGCCGCCCTGGGTTTCTATCCCAGCCCCAGCGACGTTTCGCCCTGAAAGGGAACCATAACTTTATTGTTCGACCCCTTCGAGGCATGTGCAGCGCAACAAAGCAGATGTTTACAACGTCGACAACCCAAGGGTGCTTTCATCAGGCCAGTCTGACCCGCTCGCTTTGAGCGGATTGCAAGAAAACGGAAAACAGTCGAAACTCAATGCGATCAGATTGATCGGACTGCCCTCTGGGAAACCCGCCTCTTCTGTCGCATTCCGGCGACCCGTTCTTGGTTGGAGCTTTTGATGAAAAAGGATTTACCGGTGAACGACTCGGCCCTCAACAAGCGATTGAATGACATCGTCAATCATTCCAGTTATCGGTTGGCGTTTCTGGACAATGATTTTCTGCGCCGCGAAGACTTGCGCCCGCTACGGTTTGAGTTGGAGTTGCTCAAACCCGAAATCTTAATGATCGAAAAGGGAATTCGCTCCACGATCGTCGTGTTTGGCGGTACGCAAATTACGGACGAAGACGAAGCGGCGGCCCAATTAGACCAAGCGCGAGAAACGCTTCGACTCACACCGAACGACCTTGCTTTGCAACGCGAAGTGAAACGGGCCGAACGGATCAAGGATAAAGCACACTATTATCGCGAGTGCCGTCATTTCGCGCGGATCGTTTCCGAACACAACAAAAAATACGGCGATGGCGAGTTCATTGTGATGACGGGGGGTGGGCCAGGCATCATGGAAGCCGCAAACCGCGGGGCCTACGACGTCAATGCCGATTCGATCGGACTCAATATTACGTTGCCCTTCGAGCAAGTTCCCAACCCCTACGTGACTCCCGGCCTCTGCTTTCAGTTCAATTATTTCGCGATTCGTAAGATGCACTTTTTGCTGCGTGCCAAAGCCTTGGTGTGTTTTCCGGGTGGCTTTGGGACGCTGGACGAGTTGTTCAATACGCTAACCCTTCGCCAGACGGAACGGATGCAAAAGATCCCGATCATTCTGTACGGTCGAAAATATTGGCAGCAATTGATCGATTTCCAATTCTTGGCTGATGAAGGAGTCGTGCGAGACGAACACATTGAGCTGTTTCAGTACGCCGATTCACCAGAAGAAGCTTGGCAAATCATCGCGGAATTTCACCAAGCCCCCCGACATTAAAGCTAGCGCCAGGATTATTCTCAGTCTAAAGTGACTCTCCTCGTTGATTTGCCTCGGTGCGATTCGTAAACTGGGACTAGCAAAGTTCGTAAGAACGAACGCGCCGCTCAATCCGGTGCATCGATGGTTGCTTACTTGGCAGGTTGGGATTAGTGGACACGGTTTGTCGCGGATAATGGCATAAGCGCGGTCGGTTGTCAGGAGACGAGCGATGGCAGTCTTTCAGTCCAGCGGTATGGCGGAAACGATGCGCGAATCCGATTTTTTTGCTGGCTTGCTGGAAATCGTTAACGACTTGGTCCTCTCGGTTTCGCTCGACGGGCATCATCTGCTTTACATCAATAATGCGGCTCCTCAAATCTACGGACTCTCCTTGTCCGAACTGAGCCACGACGATCAAGCGTGGTTTTCGGCGATCCATGTTGACGATCAGCCGACGGTGCTGGAAATCTTGAATCAGTTGATGCGTGCCGAAGCGGATCGGATCGAAAATGCATTTCGGATCGTCCGGCCCAACGGCGAAATCCGCTGGATGCAAGCCGCATTTTGCTTGATTCGCGAACAAGATCAAACGCCGGCCCGAATCGGTTGCGTTGCCAAGGACGTTACCAAACGTTTGACCGCTGAACAACGCTTGGATGAGTCGAAAGCAATCTATCATTCGCTCGTCGAAAGTTTGCCGATCAATGTTTTTCGCAAAGATCGAGAAGGCCGCATCGTGTTCGGAAACGCGCGGTACTGCCGAACGTTGGGCCGCAGCTTGGAGGATTTGCTTGGCAAGACCGATGAAGATTTGTTCGCGCCGGCGCTGGCGGATAAATATCGCCAAGACGATCGCTGGGTGCTGCAAACCGGATTGCCCTTTCACGATATCGAGGAACATCCCGGCCCCGACGAGACGTCGATTTTTGTCGAAGTGCTCAAGGCACCGGTCACCGACGCCAGCGGCCGGCGTGTGGGAATCCAAGGTATGTACTGGGATGTGTCGGAACGTAAACGTGCCGAACAAGCGCTTTGCACGGCGAAAGAGCTGGCGGAGGCTGCCAGTCGGGCCAAGAGCGACTTCTTGGCCAACATGAGTCACGAAATTCGCACGCCGCTCAATGCAGTATTGGGCATCACCGAACTGTTACTCGACTCGATCTTGGATTCGAGCCAGCGCGATTATCTTAAGATGGTGTATGAATCGAGCGAAGCCCTACTCAACTTGATCAATGACATTTTGGACTTTTCCAAGATCGAGGCCGGTAAGCTGGAGTTGGAGAGTCAGTCGTTTCATCTGCGCGATCGACTTGGCGATACGATGCGCTCGCTCGCTCCACGGGCTCACGCCAAAGGTTTGGAATTGGCGATGAGCATTGATCACCGGATTCCACAACGGCTGATCGGCGATATCAGCCGTCTGCGACAGATCATCGTCAACCTCGTCGGCAACGCCATCAAATTCACCGAGGCGGGCGAAGTTGTCCTTGAAATTTCACGTCAATCCGAGCAAGAAGATTGCGTAGCGATTCGCTTTGCCGTGATCGATACGGGAATCGGAATCCCGCCGGAAAAACTGGGCATGATCTTCGGCGAGTTCGCCCAAGCCGATTCGTCTACGACGCGGCGCTATGGCGGCTCGGGACTCGGTTTGGCGATCGGGTCGCGATTGATCACTCTCATGCATGGCGAATTGCGAGTCGAAAGCAGAATGGATACCGGAAGCCGATTTTATTTCGATCTCGAATTACCGGTCGACACATTCAAGGGCGAAATCGTCGCGATCGACGCACTTCAAAAGGTTGCGGTTATGGTCGTCGATGATAATGCAACCAACCGCCGGATCTTGGAACAGATACTCTCCGCGTGGGGTATGCGGCCCGTGACCGCGCATTCGGCCAAACAAGGCTTGGCGATGTTGCGCGGCTTGGCTGCTGCCGGTCAACCGATCTCGTTGCTGCTGTCCGATGTCAACATGCCGGATCATGACGGCTACGAATTGGCCCAATGGATTCGCGAGGAACCCTTGCTCAAGGACATGCGGATCATTTTGCTAACGTCTAGCAACCGCCAAGGCGCTTTGCAGTTGCGACGCGATCTGCGCATCGAATCGCAGTTGATGAAGCCGGCCAAACAGTCGGACTTGCTCGACGCGATCGGTCATGCCATGGGCTTGGCGATTCAACCCCGGCGGTCGGTTGACGTGGCGATCGTGGAAGGCGAGGACGAAGACTCGGCGTCGAGCGCGAGCCCGCTACGAATCTTGCTGGCAGAAGACAATCACGTGAATCAGCGGCTGGCCGTTGGGTTGTTGGAAAAATACGGCCACCAAGTCGTCGTCGCGGACAATGGCCAATCTGCAATCGAACTCTTTCGCGATAGCGAATTCGATTTGATCTTGATGGACATTCAAATGCCGATCCTGGATGGTCTCGAGGCGACTCGGCGCATTCGGGAAATGGAAAACGAGACACAGACGCACATTCCAATAATAGCGATGACCGCACACGCTTTGGTTGGCGATCGCGATCGTTGTTTGGCGTCCGGGATGGATGACTATATTTCCAAGCCTATTCGAATTGCCCAAACGATGGCGGTCATTGCGCGGGCCACGGGAATCGCGACCGGCATCACGACGCTCGGACCGGCACTGGCGACGGATTTGTCGCAATCCCAATTGGTTGATTGGGATCAAGCATTCGATACAGTCGGAGGCGACGAAAGCTTGCTGCGGGAAATCGTTCAAGTTTTCGTCGATGAAGCCAGCCTGATGTTGGACGAGATTCAAATGGCCGTCGATTCGCGAAACACCAAGGACTTGCGCCGCAGCGCTCACGCCGTAAAAGGAGCGCTCAATCACTTGGGTGCCATGTCCGCCGCCGCAACAGCACAGCAGCTTGAGCAAATGGCCGACGCCCAGCAACACGAAAACGCGGCCCAATTGTTGTCCGGACTGCGCGAGCAAATTGCCCTCGTTTTGAAGGACTTTCGCGACTTCCTCGCCCGCGGTGATAGTCGACGCTAAGCGTCATCGATCGTATTCGTCGTCCCGTACAGCACCGTCATCGGAAGGGGTCTCTTATTGGTTTTCCTCGTCGTCTTCAGGTGCCGATAATGGTTCGTTACCGTCGTTGACAGCCGAAGGTTGCGAGAGATTTTTTGAATCGGCCTCGTCCGGAGTCGAGTCAAGATCGAGGGAAAATTCATTGGGCCCCTTCTTGGTGATTTCAAATTGCAATTGGGTGTTGGAATTGTAGCGGCTCGGAATCAGCTCTTGATTCCTATCTTCACCCGCCACTCGCCCTTGCTTGCGAATCGTTACTCTGCATGAACCAAGCGGCGCTCCCGGCCGATTGCTATAGGAAAGCACATATTTGCCGGATGCATCCGTGCGCCCGGCGGCCGGTCGAGGCTGGTCGCTAAACGTAAAGTGTACCGAGGCATTTTCTAGAGGTTTACCATCCAACGTAATCGTACCCGTCACCTTGACCAATTTAGGCCCGCTTCCGCAACCGCAGATGAGAATGATGATTCCCAGCAAAAAGCAAAGTCGTAGGTAGTTTTGAATCACAATGCCCTCTCCGAAAAATGCCGATGTTTCGTTCCACCGAGTGAACCATTCATCAACCGACGTTTGAATGGCGGCGTTGGTTCTTCACTGCCCAAGGCAAGTCATTCAAATATGTATAAACAAAAACGGCAGTGACGCCTAGAAGGTCACTGCCGTTGACTTTACTCGAATTAAATGCTCGCGCAAAAGGAACTAGAAATCACCGATGACTTCTCGGTCATCAATGCACAGAAGTAGCTTGTAGGTGCTTCCTGCTAGTGGCCGATTGTTCGCGGGGACGGTTAGGAGGCCTGCATCTGACCCTAAATTAATTTCGTCGCGTAAAAACCTAGTTGAACCATCGCACAAAGCGAACGCCGCGCCACCGGGATGGGTGCTGGATGCGCCCGTTCGCGCCTCAGGCATCTGACCATACGAAAACTCGTTTATCGCAACTTGACCGCCGAACATAGCGTCGGACAAACCTCGGGGAATATCCGTTTCAACGCCGGAAATATCCGCGACGATTCCTTGAATGGCGTATGGAATTGCGCCGTAAGCATTGAGTGAACCGGTAGGGTTGCTGGTCATGTCGTAAGGCCGCCCGCGGAAGGAATAAGATCGTTCGCCAAACATGATTGTGTTGGTCAAGCCGTCGAGAATCTGTCCCAGTCGAGTGGGGCGTACCCCCGTCGCAACAATGGTAAATGGACCTCGGTTGCTGAGCGTGTTAAGCGGAAATCCCACGGCACGCACATTACTAAACCCGTTGTTCGCCACGTAGTTTGCGAAAGTAATTTGAACCTCTTCGCCGGAAAAATCAAACAAAGTGCGATAGTCATTTCCGGAAGGCGCGGAGTCCGACGGACAGCGGAGCAATTTTGTTTCCGAAGCCAAGATTATTCGTTTATCGCCGTCGTTGGAAACGCTTGGAGAACTGTCGCTATCGTCGAGCGCAACTGCCGGAGTGTAGTTCTTTGGGTCGATCGCATCGTAAACATTGGCACCTTCGATAAAGGGCTGAATACCCATGCTCCACGACCAATGGGGATCTGCGGCAACTTCGTAAGGAAGCATTGTCGCGAGGTTAATTGCGGTATTGAATTTTGCTCCGGCAGGAAGTGTTTCAAACGAACTTTCATAATTGAGTGCCGCGATCGCACATTGGCGGACTTTATTCAAACAATCCGTTCGCCGGGCGGCTTCGCGCACGGCTTGGACGGCGGGAAGCAATAGCGACATCAGGATGCCGATAATTGCAATCACGACAAGAAGTTCAATTAGCGTAAACGCACGTTTACGATTCGGCTGTGCCATTTTTTTGTCTCCCAAGAATGTCAATTAAGTTTGAGCGGTCACTAGGTAGGAATTGAGCAAATTAGATCGTGTGACGAGGAGGCGATCCGATTGTTAATCTTATTACAGGTCGGCTAAAGTAACAAGCTAAAATTACGCCGTCCGCCCCAATTTCGTTGCAAACTGCGTTAAACTAGGCCGCTTTTCCACAGAGGCTACCTCTCCTAACAGTGCCGACAGTTCGCAAAGGACTTGGGGGAATGGGCCGAAAATCTTAAGATGGCGAGTTTGTTCTTGCCCAAGAATGTAGCCGCCGTATGCCGAATTCGGAAATCGTGATTCGTGGCGCTCGCGAACACAACCTTTGCGACGTTGACTTGGATTTGCCACGCCATCGCTTGATCTGTTTGACCGGCGTCAGCGGATCGGGGAAAAGTTCCCTTGCGTTCGATACGCTCTACGCCGAAGGCCAGCGGCGCTATGTCGAAAGTCTGTCTAGCTTCGCGCGCCAATTCCTCGGGCAACTTCCCAAGCCCGACGTGGACTTGATCGACGGCCTCAGCCCGTCGATTTCCATTTCGCAAAAATCGTCGGGCAGCAATCCGCGCAGCACGGTCGGAACGATCACTGAGATTCACGACTACTTGCGCGTGCTGTTTGCGCGAGTCGGTCAGGGTTACTGCCCAAACTGCGATCTGCCGATCACGGTTCAAACAGTCGACCAAGTCATCGCGAGCGTGTTCCAAGTCGCATCCGGTTCGATGGTACATATTTTGGCTTCGGTGGTGCGCGGCCAAAAAGGTCAGCACCACGACTTGTTTCAATCGCTTCGCAAACAAGGATTTGTTCGCGCGCGAGTCGACGGCAACGTCGTCTCGTTGGATTCGGAGCCCGATCTCGATCGCCAAATGCGGCACGATGTCGAAGTCGTCATCGATCGGTTCGAGTTGAAACCCGACAACCGCTCGCGTTTAGCCGAGGCAGTTGAACTGGCGGTCAAACTGGGCGAGGGGAACTTGATTGTGACGGCGGATGCGACCGGTTCGCGTTCGGCGACACGACCTGATGGGAGCAGCGTACCGGCGGCAGAGCACGTTTTCTCCACGAAATATTCGTGCGCTTCGTGTGGGGGAAGTTTCGATCCGCCAAGCCCGCAAATGTTTAGCTTCAATAGCCCGCGCGGGATGTGCTTGGAATGCGATGGCCTTGGCGAAATATTCTCGTTTGACCCGCAACTACTGATTCCCAAAGACTCGCTTTCCCTCAAAGAAGGTTGCATCGAGTTGCTCGGCCCGTGGAAAGAACTTGGGCGATGGCGGCGGCACATTTTCCAAGGAGTCGCCGACACGATCGAGCGCATTCGCCAGCTCGAGCCCGGCACCTTGCTCGATCGGCCGTGGCGAGAGTTGCCCCAGGGCTTGCGCGACGTTTGGCTGTGGGGCACCGGCGACCAGCACATTACCTATACTTGGCGCGGGGGGAGCTCGCCGATGAAGTACGGCGGCAAATTCGAAGGGATTATCCCCGACCTCACTGCGCGCCATCGTGCGTCCAAAAGTTCCGTGCAGCGACGCTCGCTGGAAGCCCGCATGAGCACGATTCACTGCGGGGCGTGCCAAGGCCAGCGTCTCAACCGCCAATCTCGCGCGGTGCGTATCGAGACCGCTCAGGAAAAATTCACCGCCGCGCCGCGAAAGAGCTTGCCCGAAGTCGGCGATTTGTCGATTCAAGATGCATTTCATTTTTTCTCGGCGCTGAAACTCGACGCGACTCGAACGACAATCGCGACTGACGCACTGAAGGAAATTTGCAACCGACTGAGCTTTTTGCTGAATGTCGGATTGGAATATTTGACTTTGAATCGAACCGCACCGACGCTCTCTGGAGGCGAGAGTCAGCGAATTCGTTTAGCAAGTCAAATCGGATCTGGGCTTGTCGGCGTGTTGTACATTTTGGACGAGCCGTCGATTGGGCTGCATGCGAGGGACAACGATCGGTTGATCCACACGCTTCAGCATTTGCGCGATTTGGGAAACACCGTGGTCGTCGTCGAGCATGACGAGGAAACGATTCGAGCTGCGGATCATGTGATCGACTTTGGGCCCGGACCCGGCGTGCGCGGTGGGAAAATCGTGGTTAGTGGTACGCCAGCGAAAGTCGAGGCGTCGACCGAGAGCGTGACGGGTCAGTTCCTTTCGGGTCGGCGGCAGATTGAAATTCCCGCCCAGCGACGGCGACTGGATTTGAGTCGGTCGATTCGCGTGATGGGCGCGCGACACAACAATCTCAAGAACGTTGACGTGATCATTCCGCTGAGCGGGCTGATTTGCATTACGGGAGTCAGCGGCTCGGGCAAAAGTTCGCTCGTCAACGATATTTTGGTCGAAGTCCTACGCGAAAAACTTAACGGCGGAATCGGCCAACCTGGCTTGCACGATCGAATCGAAGGCCTCGATCAACTCGACAAGATGATCGCCATCGACCAGTCGCCGATTGGCCGCACACCGCGATCGAATCCCGGCACTTATATCAAAGTCTTCGACGAGATTCGCATGTTGTTTGCCCGCATGCCGGAGGCAAAAAGACGCGGCTTCAACGCGGGTCGGTTTAGCTTTAATGTGAAAGCTGGTCGCTGCGGAGCGTGCGAAGGAAACGCGGCCAATAAACTCGAAATGGATTTCTTGGCCGATATCTGGGTGACCTGCCCGGTCTGCCAAGGCCAACGCTTCAACCGCGAAACTCTACAAGTCAAATACAAAGACCGGTCGATCGCCGAAGTCCTCGACATGGACATCGAAACGGCGGTGGAGTTTTTCGCAAATGTTCCCAAAATTCACGACAAGCTAAAAACGCTGCACGATGTCGGGCTCGACTACCTGCGAATCGGTCAGCCCTCTCCGACGCTTTCCGGTGGCGAAGCACAGCGGATCAAACTGGCGCGCGAGTTTGTAAAGCGGAGCACGGGCCGCACACTATATTTGCTCGACGAGCCGACCACCGGGCTGCACTTTGCCGATATTCAAATGATGCTGCATGTGCTGCAAAGCTTTGTAAACGGCGGAAATACCGTGCTCATCGTCGAGCACAATATGGACGTAATTAAAACGGCCGATTGGGTGATCGACCTTGGCCCAGAAGGAGGCGGGGCGGGAGGACTGATCGTCGCGCAAGGAACGCCCGAACAAGTCGCCGAGTGCCCCGAATCGTACACCGGTCGTTCGCTTCAAAAAGTTCTACAGCCTGCGACAAGCCGCAAAGCCAGGTCGCGCAATCCCATCGTTGCAGCTCGCAGCCCTGGGCCAACGAAGTCCGTGATTAGCGTTCGCGGTGCTGAACAACACAATTTGAAATCGGTCAACACTGACATTCCGCGTGATGCAATGACGGTCTTTAGCGGACCCAGCGGTTCTGGAAAAAGCTCGCTGGCGATGGACACGATTTACGCCGAAGGGCAACGCCGCTACGTCGAAAGCCTTAGCTCGTACGCCCGCCAATTCGTCAATCAGATGCAAAAGCCCAAAGTCGAACACATCGACGGGCTTTCGCCTGCGATCGCCATTGAGCAGAAAAATTTGGGCAACACGCCCCGCTCGACCGTCGGCACGGTCACTGAGGTTTATGACTTTTTTCGCATTTTGTTCGCAAGGCTTGGCACGCCGTATTGCCCGGAGTGCGACGCGCCGGTCGGAACGCAAACCGCAGATCAAATCGTTGACAAAATCATGCGATTGCCTGCCGACTCACGGTTGTACGTGCTCGCTCCCGTCGAGCCGTCGGGCCAACAGACTTACGAGGAATTTTGGGACGAACTGCGCGGGCAAGGCTACGTCCGAATCCGCATTGACGGCAAGACTTTCGGCATCGATCAAATCCCTGAGCTTAACCGCAGACAGCGATACGCTATTCAAATTGTCATCGACCGGATCACCGTCCAGCCCGAATCGCGGTCGCGGATCGCGGACAGTATTGAGTCGGCGCTCTCTTTGGGCAAAGGCCTGATGTGGATCGCACACGTCTCTGACAAACCCGAATCGGAATGGGTCACGCAGCGCCACAGTCAGCACTTGGCTTGCGATCAGTGCGGGCAAAGTTACGAGCGACTTTCCCCGCATCATTTTTCGTTCAACAGTCCGCTCGGCTGGTGCCCCGATTGCCAAGGGCTCGGTATGCAGTTGGGGGCCGATCCGAACTCGTTGCTTCGCTCGCCTGAAATGACGCTGAGTGGCGGGGCGATGATGCTCTGGCCCAATTTGGAATTGCCGGTAGCCAGCGCAATGCTGCAATCGCTCGCGTCGGCGACGAACATTCCACTGAATATTCCCTTCAATCAATTGGATGGGCGGCATCGACGATTGCTGTTATACGGGACGGGTGAGCGCTGGATTCAAGTCGACTCAAAGCAACTCGCCGCGAACAGCGAATCCGAAAATAAAAATCGTTCCCTCTCCCCAGGCTTCGGGGGAGAGGGCAGGGTGAGGGGGCAAAGTCCTCCGGTTGGCTCTAAATTCGCGTTTCAATTCAAAGGTTTGTTTCCCACTTTGGAGGAGGCCTCGCGACTTTCGCCCGGCGTTCGTCAGCGGATGATGACGTTAATTGACGAAGTCGATTGCGGCGTCTGCATGGGAAGCCGCTTGCGCGTCGACGCGGCTGCGGCGCGCTTTCGCGATTTGACGATGGATCAAATTTGCCGGACGCCTCTCGGCCGACTGATGCAAGTCGTTCAAGAATGGCAACTCGATAAGCGCGAAAGCAAGATTGCGGGCGAAATCATGCGCGAAGTCAAAAACCGAGTAGAGTTCCTGATCGAAGTTGGCCTCGAATATCTGACGCTAGGCCGTGGTGCCAATTCGCTTTCCAACGGCGAAGCCCAGCGGATTCGCTTGGCCAGCCAACTTGGCAGCGGTCTGTGTGGCGTGCTTTATGTGCTGGACGAACCGACGGTCGGCCTGCATCCGCGCGACAATCGTCGTCTTCTCAAAGCACTCCATCGATTGCGCGATTTGGGCAACACGCTGCTCGTCGTCGAACACGATCGCGAAGTCATCGCGGCGGCAGATGAAGTCCTCGATTTCGGTCCGCGCGCCGGCACCGAAGGGGGGCAAATTGTGGCCCAAGGAACTCCGGCCGAACTACCGCGCAAACGCGATTCCGTAACTGGGCCGTACCTCAACGGCAAGAAATCGATTCCGATTCCGACCAATCGTCGGCCTGTGCTTGCCGCTGATTTTAAAGCGGGCCTCAAACCTCGCGCTGCCGGAAAAACTCCTCGCGCGACTCCAGCCAAAGCCGATCGATCTGCCAAAGCAACCTCCGACGCACCGGTCATTGCCGTGGATTCGCTCAAGATCATTCGGGCCAGTCATCACAATTTGAAGAACGTCAACGTGGAAATTCCGCTTCACGTTCTCACTGCCGTAACGGGTCCGAGCGGGTGCGGCAAAAGTTCGCTGGTGAATGACGTGTTGTACCAAGCCCTCGCTCACCGATTGCATCGTGCGACGACGACGCCCGGTGCGCACGAGCGGATCGAAGGCGTACAACACATCAACAAGGTCATTCGGGTCGATCAAACGCCGCTGGGCAACTCGCCCACGTCGACTCCAGCGACTTACACTGGCGTGTTTGATTTGATTCGTGAATTGTTCGCGCAACTTCCGATGGCCAAGGTCCGCGGCTTTTCGGCGCGACGATTTAGCTTCAATGTTCCGGGTGGCCGCTGCGAAGACTGCGAAGGGAACGGGCAGAAGCGAATCGAGATGCACTTCCTCCCCGACGTATGGGTCCAGTGCGAAGCTTGCGAGGGTCGTCGCTACAACGAAGAGACTTTGGCCGTGCAGTTTCACGGCAACTCGATCAACGACGTGCTCGAAATGACTTGCGGACAAGCAGTCAAACTTTTCAACGAGATCGCCGCTATCCGCCGAATTTTGCAGACGCTCTGCGACGTCGGCCTAGATTACGTCCGCTTGGGCCAAAGCGCGCCGACGTTGTCCGGTGGCGAAGCCCAGCGCGTCAAATTGGCTGCCGAACTGGCGCGGCCCGACACTGGCCGCACGCTGTACTTGTTGGACGAGCCGACCACCGGGTTGCACTTCGAAGACTTGGCCAAGTTGCTAGAAGTGCTTCACCGACTCGTCGATTTGGGCAACTCGGTCGTGTTGATCGAGCACAATCTTGACGTGATCAAGAACGCCGATTGGGTGATCGATCTTGGGCCCGAAGCCGGCGCGGACGGCGGCCAAGTCATCGCGGTTGGCACGCCCGAAATGATCGCCGAATACGCGACCAAAGCTGCTTCCGCCGCTGGCCGAAAACAAAACTTGCTCCGTTCGTACACTGGAGAGTACCTCGCAGAATTCTTGGAGCGAGACAAACGCGCCCCACGCAAAATTCAAAAGCCAGCGCCGGAACCGATCCCCGCCAAGATAGAAATTCGTCGCTTGGCCGGTAAAGTGGCGATGCCCTGGGAATCCAACGGCAGGAATTGGCATACGAAAGATCGCGTCGGTCGCGACGGCAAACCCGCCCAGTGGGACGGAGAAATCTTGAGCCGCGTGGTTGATTACATTGCGGAGCACAGCGAATTCGCCGACGCAGATTGGTCGCAGCGCTCGGTCGTCGAGATTACTGCGAACAACAAATCACTGGGTTGGTTTTTCCACGCGATTACCGGCGAGTCTTGGCTACTAAAAATGAAGTTCCGCGTTCGCCGTGGCACTTTCAATCGGGACGAGTTGCAAGAGCAACTGCCGCTCAAGACGCTCAACGAACTTGAGGACGTGCCGCGCTACGGCAATCAGCCGCGAGTCAAAGTCCAGCAGCGCGGCCCTTTTCAAGAAATCGAAATCCACGCGAACACACTGAGCGAAATCGACACGCCTAATTTTTGGAAGTTCCTCGAAACGGCGATTGCCGGATTTCAGTTGCGGCTCGATCGCGTCGATTCAAACTTGGATGAGCACATGCCGTGGACCAAGCTCGGCGAAAAATGGCACTACCTCCGCAAAGGCTTTCCGCCCGGTCAAGAAATCTTATGGGACGTCAAACGGTTGGAGGAATTGATCGTGGTGCTGCGCAAAATAGTTCCACAAGGGACATGGAATTGGAACAACAAACAGATCGCGCACCTTTCAATTCCTGAGCAACGCGAACCTTGGGTCAACATCCAAACGAAAAAGTGCGACGCGCTGTGGGTGCATCTCATTGGCCCCAAAAATAGTGCGACGCTTGGCCGCATCGCCGACTTCGCGGTGGACCCCTTAATTGCGCCGCTTGGCACAAATCGGGAAGCCGTCCGTTTGAAAATTCAGACCCTCAAGCAACTCAAGAATCCGGAACTGCTCCAATTTTTGAGCGAGCATTTGGCGGCAGTTGTTTCGTCGGCAAACGCGAACGCTCCTGGGGCCAAGCCCCGCAGAGGCAGGCGAATTGCCTCGAATTTCACCGGTTCAAAGGAATAACGCCATGCCGCTCGATCATCCGCTGACGCTCGTTTCGAGTAACTTGCTGTTTCGTTATTCGATCCCGATTCGGCCCGCGAAAAAACTCTGGGCTGCGGAAGGCTGGTCGCTCGGCGAAGATTTTCGCTTGCCCGTTTTCGGCACCTTCGAAGGCCAGCCCCAGTTCGCCACCGTCTGCGCCGCTTGGTCCGCCGAAGGTCTCGCGTTCGACGTGACGGTGCGCGGCAAGAAGCAGCCGCTGAAATGCCAAGCCACTCGCTTGACCGAAAGCGACGGCGTGCAAATTTGGATCGACACACGCAATATGCAGTCGGTACATCGCGCAAGTCGCTTTTGCCATTGGTTCGCGTACTTGCCGACCGGCGGAAATGCACAGAAGTCGCAAGCTTGGGGGACAATGCTGAAAATTAATCGGGCCAAGGAAGACGCGAAATCGTTTCAGATGTTTAAGCCACTTGTCGCCAGCAAGATCGCGGCCGACGGTTATCGTTTGACGTTTCAGATTCCGTCCGAGGCTTTGACTGGATGGAACGCTGACGAGCATCGACGGATCGGATTCAACTACGCCGTCGTCGACAACGAACTCGGCTGGCAAACCCTCGCCGCCGACTTCCGTCTCCCCATCGCCGAAAACCCCAGCCTCTGGCACACGCTGGAATTGCAGTCTGCTCCCTAAGTACTGAATCCCGGCAAGCGAGCGCGCACCCGCGCGAGCAGGCGGTCCGCTTTTTCGCCGAGCAGTTGTTTCTCGTCCGCGTCGAAAATCCAGTCGGAACGGCATGCGCCGAACATGATCAGTAGCCACGCGGTAACGGCGGCGATTGGACCCAAGGTCATGATGACGGGCAAGCCGCACGCCAGCCAGGTTCCACGATCGACCAACCAACCTTCGCGACTGAGGATCAACAGCATCGTCGCCAAGCAAATCGCGTTGGCGAGCGCGGTTGCCAGGGCCGTTCCGTGCAATCCCCACAACGGAATGCAAATCGAATTGAGCGTGATATTGGCTATCAAGCCAATTCCAAGCGCCAACACAACCCAGCGCATTCGCTCGTTGCACCAAAGGGCGTTCTGGGCACACGTAATCATGCAAAACCAAAAACTGTAGACCATCGTCAGGGGCAAAATGGCCAAGCCGTCCGCGTATTTGCCTTGCAGGGCGACGTTAAATAGCAGCGGGGCGGCTAAGAGAATGAACAGGTCGACGGTCAAAAAACCAAGTGCGGTCGTCTTCATCGTCCAGCGCATCAGGCGTCGCGCGTCGTTGTATTCATGCCTTTCCCAAGCGGCGGACAAATACGGTAACAGTGTACCGGAAATGACCACCGCAACTCCGACAAGCAACTGCGGGATGATGAGGCTGCTGTGATATTGTCCGAGATGACTTTGGGCAAGCGAGCTGTCGCCTGGCAAAAGGTGCAGCAACAAAAACCGATCGATCGAGTCGCAAGAGTTATTGAGAAAGTTAGCGACCCAAATCCACGCCGCGAACGGAACGACTTTGCCCCACATCGATGCGTGCGAAAGAGGCGCGTTGGAGTCGCGGATAAAGTCCTTGGTACGCACGAAAAACAGCGCGGCTGGAATGAGTCCGACGGCGCAGCTTACTCCAAAGCCAATAACCACTGCCAGCGTTCCATTTTCCCAGACTAGCAACAAACCGACAGCGGCAATCGCGAAGACAATCCCGGACAAGAACCGCATCATGGTGACGATTCGAACTTGGCGCAGCGATTCCATGAGCGATTGGACCGCGTTGAACAACGCGACTAAGACAAACACGCCAGCCATCACGCGCACCAGCGACTCGTGATGCGGTTCGCGAAAAATAATCGTCGCAAACAGTTGTGGCAAAACCATCATTAAGCCCGCCAGCAAAAGCGTGGTCGCACTTGCCAGCGTCCCGATGCGGCTGATGTACGGGCGCAGTTGCCCGCGCTGCAAATAATGTTCGGCATAACGACAGAACGAACCGGGTAAGCCCAGCGCGGCCAACGGTGCCAGCAGCATGAGCGAACTCCACACCACGGACCACTGTCCAAGTTCTTCGTCGGGCATCAGACGGCAGAACATCATCCCACGAATGAAGCCAACCCCGCGCTGAACAACGGTTAGCAGCAAAGCGAACGCGACCCCCATCGCCAATGGATCGGTTGCAAAGCCGACTCGGCGCGTTTCGGTCGACTCAGGGTGGGCTGTTTGAATTGCCATGGGTGGGGAATTAACCGTCGCCAAGCGGAATGCCATCGGGCTCGAAATACAGCGCAATCGCCAGTGCCGCAACGAGTTCGGGCGAACCTTTCACAATAGTTGGCCACACGACAGGGGCTTGGCGGCTAGCGTTAGCGGATTCACGCAAACAGGCTTGGGCACGTAGGGTTCGTGCGGGTTGTGCGGATAGAGTGCACGCTGCGGATCGTCTTTGGCAATCAATCGACGGGGAGTGCTTTAAGCGAACCATTCGCTTTTGGGGTTCGTATTTGTTGACAAATCCCATCGCAAAATTTAGATTGCCCTATGGTGATCGCCGTTTGTTCTATCGCCGGGCTCCCAATGGCTGGTGTGGGTTGCGGGCAAACTGCCGCAGGGCGGCTCGAATTTAAGTTCTACGTTGGTTCGGCGTCAGGGTTTGTTGAGTTGTCGCGCGATGTCACAAAACATATTTCGATTATGCTGGCCGAACGATTCGCGCCGCTGCGTTCTGTCGTCCCCTTTTGATCGATGATCTATGGCTGAAAGCCCCAGCAACGAACTTGAAGCGATCGCTCGCGATTTGTCCCTGCCTCTGGATCAAGTATCGGCCGTAGCGAAACTGATCGATGAAGGGAACACTCCCGCGTTCATCACGCGGTTTCGCCGACAGGCCAGCGGAGGCTTGAACGAGTCGCGCATTCTCGACATCAAGAGGCTGCTGAATTTACAACGTTCGCTCGCCGAGCGCAAGTCGATCATTCTCAAATCGATCGAAACGCAAGAAAAACTTAGCGACGAACTGACTGCCGCGATCCAGAGTGCCCAGACGTCCAAACAGCTTGAAGATTTGTATCTTCCGTTCAAGCCTAAAAAACAATCGCTCGGCCAGTTGGCTCGGGTGCGCGGATTGGAACCGCTGGCCCAGGACATCTTTCAAGGCATCGCCAACGAAGCGGACCTGGCAACTCGTGCCACCGATTATGTCCGCGTCGACAAAGGGCTCAACACGCTCGACGACGTTTTTAAAGGCGTCGGTCACTTGATCGCGGAACGATTTGCCGACGACGTAAGCTTGCGCGGTCGCTGCCGTGAAAGTTTGTGGAAATCGGGACGTATCGTCACGCGCAAAATCGAAGCGCCGGAACTCGCCGCCACGATCCCACCCGCTCCGACCGAATCGTCGGCTGCCTCGGCAACGCCAACCAGCGAACCAAGCCAAACGACCGCGCCGGCAGAAATCGAACCGCTTGACGGCGCAGTCAATGACTTGGCCGTGGCAAGTGCGATCGACGCCCCAGCCGAATCGCCGATTTCCGTTGCGCCAACAGCCGCACCGGAAGAAATCGCGGAGCCTGCAATTGCTCAATTGTCGGCGGAAAACAACCCAGCGGTTCCGTCCAATGTACCGGCAGCAGCACCGCCAGCCTCGGATGCCGAAAAGAAGAAACGCCGCCGCAAGAAGAAAACGCCCGAGCACGATCCTTTCAAAGACTACGCCGATTTTTCGGAATCAATTACGAAACTTGTCGCTTATCGCACGCTGGCCATCAACCGGGCGGAGCGAGCCCGAAGTATTCGCGTCAAAGCGAAAATGGACGACGCGCAATACAATGACTTGATCAAATCAATGGTTCCAGAAAACCATGCGTTTGGCGAGTTCATTGAAAAATGTGCGCAGGACGCAATGCAGCGATTCGTGTTGCCGAGCTTGGAACGAGAAATTCGCCGCGAGTTGACCGAGGACGCCGAGCAGCACGCGCTCAAAGTCTTCGGGCGGAACTTGAGGCACTTGTTGCTCAAGCCACCGGTGCGCGGACGACGCGTTGTGGCAATTGATCCAGGCTTTCGCTACGGCTGCCAAGCCGCCGCGCTGGATGAATTCGGTCATTACCTTGGTCACGCCGTCTTCCAAGTCGTCGGCAACGAACAGCGTCGCGACGAAGGTCGCCAAAAGCTTGCCGAGCTGATCAACGCACATCAATGTCAGATGATCGCGATCGGAAACGGGAGTGCTTGCCGCGAGACGGAGCAGCTCGTGTCCGATTTGATTAACGGCGATTTGGCCGGACGAAATCTGGAATACGTCATCGTCAACGAAGCCGGGACCAATGCTTATTCGACCAGCGACATCGGTCGCGAGGAACTGCCCAATTGCGAACCGTCGATTCGCAGCGCAGTTTCCATCGGCCGCCGCTTGCTCGATCCACTTTCCGATCTAGTCAAAGTCGATCCGGCACATTTGGGGATCGGCCTCTATCAACATGACATCAAAGCCAAACACTTGGCGCACGAATTGGACGAAGTCGTCGCGTCATGCGTGAATTACGTTGGCGTCGATGCCAATTCGTCCAGCCCGGCGCTACTGGCACACGTCTCCGGGCTGGGTCCGCTTGCAGCCCGCCGATTTTACGAATATCGATTGCAACATGGCCCATTCCGCAATCGCCAGCAGTTCAAAGAAGTGTCCGGTATCGGCGAACAGACGTTTATTCAGGCTGCTGGCTTTTTGCGAATTATCGATGGCGACAATCCGCTTGACGCCACGATGGTTCATCCGGAAAGTTACGAACTGGCCACGAAAATCTTGGAAAAGGCGGGCTTTACGCCCAACGATTTGCGAGCGGCACCGACCCACGTTCCTGCTTCGATCATTGCGCCCGCGACTCCGATAAGTGACCCGCCGAGTGACCCGCCGAGTGACGCATCGACTCCCTCGCCGCTGGTCGCCGATGTTCAGCACGATCATCAACAATCTCATCAACGCCGCAATCAGTTGCGGGACTCGCTGCACAAATTGGACCGACATGGCCTTGCGAACGAGTTTGGGATCAGCCCGCTGGTCATTGGCGATTTGATTCACGCGCTACTTCAAGCGGGCGTTGATCCGCGAGAGCGATTGCCTGCGGTCGTCTTTCGTCGCGGCATTATCAAGCTTGAAAACTTGCAGCCGCAGATGCAGCTCAGCGCTCAAGTCGTCAACGTCGTGGACTTTGGAGTGTTCGTCGACATCGGCTTGGGCGAAAGCAGTTTGGTGCACATCAGCCGCTTGTCCGACGGTTTCGTGAGCGATCCGCATTTAATGTTCGCCGTCGGCGATACGCTGGACGTTTGGGTGACCCAACTCGATACGCAACGCCGGCGCGTCATGTTGACGGCCGTGCGCCCCGGCAGCGAAAGGACGGTGCAGCCCCGCGGTCGACATCGGCCCAGTGGCCCGCCTCGACAAACTGCTTCCGCCGATGCTGCCCCGCGCCCCCCGCGTGCTGATCGCCCTGCTCGATCCGATCACCCTCCGCGCGATCGCGACAAAAAACCGTATCCTCACAAGCCCAAACGATTTGAAGCAACGAAACGCGTCAACAAACCACCGCGACCCGTTACGCCGATCACTCCGGAGATGGTCGAAGGCAAAGCTCCGATGCGCTCCTTCTCCGATCTAGCGCAGTTCTTTACCAAGAAGAACGATCCCGAAAAAGGGAGTTAGCGCGGGCATGGACTTTGAAGAAAAACTGAAGAAGGCGATTGAACGGGGACAACGCAGGAGCGCAGCAAGCGCCGATGAGGCCCACCAGCAAAAGATGTCGGAAAGCGAACTTCGCAGCCGCCACAATCAGATTCGGCTGCGCGTGTCCGACCACATCGAGCGCTCGTTGAGAAAACTTGCCGAACATTTTCCGGGATTTCAAGCCGAGATTTTATACGGCGACAAAGGTTGGGGAGCCGCCATCACTCGTGACGATGTCTCCGGCCCGAAACGAAACTTGTTAAGCCGACTCGAAGTTTCCGTCCGCCCACTGTCGTCGTTGAGCATCGTCGATGTCGTGGCCAAGGGGACCGTCCGCAATCGCGAACTGTTTTCACGAAATTTCTACGAAGACATCGAGTCCGCCGATATCGCCAAGATAGAACAGTTGGTCGACACATGGATCCTTGAATACGCCGAACTGTTCGCCGCACGATAGAAGGCTTGAGGCTTGAGGCGACAGGCTTGAGGAAAACAAAACAAACGAGCTACCGACGCGAAAGCGTTGGGCTCTCAACTTTTAACTCTCAACTTCCCATCAGTGCTGACACATTGGGCTAGGAAGGCGACAGGCTTCGAGCCGTGAAGTGCGGTCGCAGCGCCCGGAAGCCGGGCGATTAAACGGGGGAACCATTGACCTTGGCGACGTCGCAGATATTAATTGCCAAACAAGATCGAACTACACCTCTTTGCACTTGGGCCAATGAAAGTTTTACCAGCCGATTCGTCGACCGCTGCCGACCTGAACAAAAGCCCATCTCCGCCTCGGCGAAAACGGCGCTGGTTGAAAATCGGGTTCGCGATTGCGTTGCTTGTTTGCGTGTCGTTTTTTATCGATCGATGGATGCGACCCGCCGCTCCGGCGACCAGCGACGTGAACATCGTCACTGAAAAAAATTCGCAGCCTTTCGTGGAAAACAGCTTGACGGACATACTGAATGAACCCGTTGCAGCCGACGCGCATCCGCTCGACCCGGCACTAAACGTAGCGCAATTGGGTTTGGATTTTTACCGAAAAAATGTTCGCGATTACACAGCCGTTTTTATCAAGCAAGAACGAGTTGGCGGGCGTTTGGCCGCGGAGGAACGGTCCCTGGTAAAGTTCCGTCAGGGCCGCATCGAAGATGGCAAAGTCATTCCACAAAGCGTCTACATGCGATTTATCGAGCCGAAAGGTTCCGCTGGCCGCGAGGTGATCTACATCGAAGGGCACAACGACGGTCGCTTGGTCGCGCACGAAGGTGGCTTGCTCAACATCATTCGCGCGAACTTGCTGCCCACCAGCCGACTTGCCATGCGCGGCAACCGGCATCCGATCACCGATTTCGGAATTGAGAAGCTTGTGCAGCGCATGATCGAAAAAGGAACCCGCGACCGGCAGCACGACGACAGCGAGTTGCTTGTCAATCGGCATATTAAAATCAATGGTCATAGCGGGACCGAAATTAAGCTTGTCCATTCGCGTCCCGCCGACCATTTTGATTTTCACATCGCGCGCATCATCATCGACGACGAGATGAACTTGCCGGTCGGCTACGAAGGATACTTGTGGCCCGAAAAAGGGAGTAGCGAACCGGTGCTGCAAGAGCGATACTTCTACACCGACGTGAAACTCAACGTCGGCCTGACCGACAAAGACTTTGACCCCGACAATCCCGACTACGATTATCCGTAATCGGCCTGGACCCTATCGACATCATTGCTGGCAACGATTTCCTCGGCCATCCCGCGGGTGACAACTATTTGCGCCAAGTCGGCGAAGTGCTTCGTATTCAAGTGCGAGGCGACACCGATACTTGCGCCCGATACGGTGGTGAAGAGTTTGCCGTCTTGATGCCGGGCACAAACCTCCCATAAGCCATCATTGCAGCCGCAACCAAATCGTCACATCAACGTCCTCCGAGTACGTCACGCCTGCCCCAACATGGTCGGACTAATTCCGGACCACTCTTACGAGAATGGCGTCGGCTTGATGGTGGTCAAGTTCTATTCGTGGGCCGCCGTCTTTGTTAAGTGTCCAGATGTGGCCGTCGCCCACGCGCGGGCCGATGGTAATAAAGTTGCCCGCCGACAAGCTAAGCTGTGATATTTCCGGTGCGACGGCGCGAATCTCGGCGCGGTCGCCTTCACGCAACATGCTGACGCGAACGTCGACGTTTTGGTCCAAATGCACAATGTCGGCGGGGATTTCCGAACCGTGCGGATCGGCAAGCGGATGGCCTAACTTGTCGTCCAAATAATCGACCGTCCGATCGTCTTTGACGTGTTCCAGCACATGGGCTTTGCGATGCCATTCCTGCGCAGGAACGCCAGCCCGCTGCAAGTACGTCTCCCACAAACGGTGCGCGCGGACGAGCTGAGTTGCTTCGCGTCGACCGCTGTCGGTAAGCTTTATTTCAGATTGACGCTGCTGCAAAAAGCCTTGTCGCACAAGCGAACTCAATGCTTTGCGGACCCGCACTTGGGCCGTTTCCACTTTTTTTACTAAAGCCGAAACCGGTACCCACTCGACCGGATATCGGAGGACTTGGCCCAAAATATCCTCGGCAACTTCTTGGGTCACGCCGCTTTGGCGACGCAGCCAATCGACGACCAAGCCACGTCGCGGCGATACGACGAGCGTGATCAAGAAGAACAGCGTCGACGTGACGACAACCGACGCGCCCGGCGCAGCACCCACCTTGCTGGCCAAAAGAAACCCCAACCAATAACTTGCCACTCCAATCACCACTGAACCAATGATCATGCGATTCAAACGATCGAACAACAAATAGGCCGTTGCCGCCGGAGTGATCAACAACGCGACAACCAAAATAACTCCTGCCACGCGGACCCCGCTGACCACGACCAGCGACGTGCAAGCGGTGAGCATGTACTCAATCCCCAGCACTGGAACGCCAATCGACGCCGCCATGATCGGATCAAAGCTCGTCAATTGCAGCGGGCGATAAAATAAAATCACCACACACAATACAATCGACGTCACAATGCCCAACAACCAAAGTTCCGTGTTCGAAGTGGCCAGCACGGAACCGACAATGAAGTGATAAATGTCGATGTGAATTAAGCGGCCAAAAAATTTGGTCGAGATGACAAACGCACCGAGGGCGAAAATGCCGGTGTACATTATGCCGATCGCCGTGTCTTGTTTGATTCGCGAAAATTTAGTCACCAGCCCGATCATGGCCACGGTCAGTATGCCGGCGAACATTGCCCCGATCAGCATCGCGGCCAAATGAGCTTCTTGGCCAAAGAAAATCTTCATGACCAAGTAACCGGCGATCACACCGGCCAGCATCGAGTGTGCGATCGCGTCCGCCAAGAATGCCATTCGGCGCAGCACGATAAAACAACCGATCACGCTGCAAACGATTGAGACCAACGTGCCAACGATCAGCGGCTTGATCAAATAGCCGTAATGAAGTTGCGCATCGGAAAGCCACTCAAACATTGAATTCGTTCCGCCAGCTCATGTCCTCGAAAAAGCCAATCAACCTGGATTGTATGCTTCTCGAAACGAACTCGCGAGCGGCGTTATCACGGGGATTTGACAAACGGCGTCTGAGGCGGCTAAGTTGCACGGACTCCCTACAACTCAACAAATCAATTCGTTCTCACATGCCATGTCCGATGTGATCGACTTATCCTCAGCAATCCTACAGCAGCTTCAGTCGCTAGCCCGAAGCGGTGTTCGCGATTTGCCAACCCCGCAGCCCCAAACTGAGAAAGCGATGGCACGCGGCTCAGTCGCCCCTACAGAATTGACATTGCCGCGTGATGATCGCAGGATCGCTTTACAAGTGGTTCGGGACGAAGTATCGCAGTGCACTCGTTGTCACGATTTAGTTTGCTCGCGGACGCAGACGGTGTTCGGCGTCGGCAACGTTCAACCCAGATTATGTTTTTTCGGCGAAGCACCGGGCGCGGACGAAGACGCTCAGGGCGAACCGTTCGTTGGCCGTGCAGGGCAATTGCTCAACAAAATTATCGCGGCATGCAAATTGACTCGCGACGAAGTCTACATTCTCAACGCGATCAAATGCCGTCCGGAAAACAATCGAACTCCGACCGATGCGGAAATCGACAACTGTTGGGAATACGCGCGGCGACAATTGGAAATATTGCAGCCCGAGTTCATTTGTTGCTTAGGAGCCGTTGCCGCGCGAGCCTTGCTCAAACGAAAAGACTCGATTGGAAGGATGCGACAGAA
Source organism: Planctomycetota bacterium (assembly GCA_031409895.1). Taxonomy (GTDB): domain Bacteria; phylum Planctomycetota; class Planctomycetia; order Pirellulales; family Pirellulaceae; genus JANMEB01. Next base: position 24,403 of record JANNYC010000169.1, on the reverse strand, counting down.
GTTCTTCGATTATGAACAAAGCCGCGTAATCGTAACCTATCACCCTGCGTATCTACTTCGCGAACCCAGCGCCAAAAAGGACGTTTGGGACGACATGCAGATGCTGATGAAAGCAATGGGCGTTTCCGTTTGACGATGCGGCGCAACTGGCTCGTTGTTCGCAAAGTCCTCCAGGCTTGCGAGAAATCCACCAGGCTCGACCTGGTGATCGTTAGGTTCGTTTCTAAACGCAAGACACCGAGCCTAAAATTCTACAGGTCAAGCCTTGGAGGATTTTGCGGTGGGAGGGTGGAGTGCGCGTGTTATTGAGCGGATTCAGCGGGTGGTTCCGCAACGGGTGGCTTCCAACCGGTGTCGACGAGCAAATAGCCGGACCAGAAAAACGGATGAGTGCTTTTTTGGTCTCCGATGCCTTCTTTCGGGCCTTTAACTCGCGACGATTCACTCACGTCAATCGGCAGTGACTTAATTTTCTCGATGGTCTGCTGCCAAGCATCAATCGCCGAAAGAGTCGTCGAGGCGGCAGCGAATTCGGACGATGCTTGGAAACTGCTGGAATTGCCGACGTTCCAGCGGCTGATCAGCATTGTCTGAGCGCCACAAGCAATTGAATGGCAAGCCAGTTGAAACAGCTCTTGTCCGCCAGCGTTCTTGGTTTTCAGACCATCGGCGGCATCGGACGAAAACTGCGGGACGATGATTTGCCGCGGGCCGGACCAAGGGAGTAAGTGCCAATCGACCAAACTGTGTCCCGGTTTGTTGTTCGTGTCGGGAATCAATGAAAAAGCACTCCCGTTCAGCGGTGTCGACTTCCACTCGTCGGTCCAAGCGATCAGTCGGTCCGTGGACGCACTCAGCAAGCTCGTCGGCGACTTGCCCACGCTGAACATCGTTTCAACATTGGGCAGTGCGATCTTCAGCAGCGCCAATTGTTCGTCGAATCGCGTTTGCAATTTCTTGTCGACCGAGCGCCGTCCTGCAAGGAGCGTTCTTGGAAATTGCGGGGGTGGCAATGTATTCGGAATGGCCATTGCCACCATGGGGCAATAGCGAATGCGCAGTGGCTTGGTCGGCTTCGGATCGGAGAGTACGAGTTCCAGCGGCGCGTACCAAAGGACTCCGTCTGGAACGATGACAATCTCGTCGAACTCATTCCAATACGCGGTCTGGCGATTGGGAAAAAGCAGCTTGTGCAGTTCGGCTGCAGCGGCTTGCCAAGTGCCGTCCTTAAGTTCAGCGACTTCCACTGCATTCTTTTCATGCACGTTGCCAATTTGTCGCAGCAGTTCGCCGACCGCCTTGGTCAAATTCTTCTTGTTGACCGTCGCCTCCAAATTGATGACTCGCTCGCTGACCGAAATAACAGAGACTCCTTGGCCAGTTTCCAGAAACGAAAGTAGCAGCGTTTTACTCGGAAGAAGCTGCTCGCTCGCGTTGATCGGCAACGGTCGTGCAAAGGCCAATTCAGCCGGCTCGCGCCGCAATGCAATACCGATTAAGATTTGTTCTTGCGTCGCCGTGAACTTGGCGAGCTGTTCAAGAAGCGTGCGCTGTTGTTTTTGCTCGGGTGAATTTGCATCCGGGACGATGGGAAGTTCGCGGAGCTTTGCGAGAGTCTGGGCCGCTTCACGCGAGACTTGATCGTATTTAGGAAAGCGTTGAATCCACTCGTTTCGCTGAGCCAGCGTCGTTTCGCCAAGCAGTTCGGGCGGCGCTTCCATCATCCAGCGCAGCGTCATCAAGCGACCACCCAGCGGAACGCCCGAATAGAAACGGTGCCGCCGAATTTGATCGGCAACCGCGAACGCCGGTTCCATCCGCCGCTCCACCACCAAAATGTCGAACCACATTTGCAGCGACGCGACGTGGTCGGTCATCAAAAAGCAAATTGCTTCGCATGGATCGTTCAGCCAATCGGCCGCGTTTGGATCGCGAAGCAAGTCGCTGTAAATCAAGTCGGCTTCGCGCGGTGCAAGTTGACGCGAGTTGAGTAGCTGATCGGCAAACTGCAATTGAAACAGTCTCGGAGAAAATTTGCGCCAGTTTTGCAACGCGTTCGAAAAGTCTTCCTCGGCAGATTTCAATTCGCCAGTTTGAAACTTGTAGGACGCAGAGCAATAGTTTACTGGAACCGCGAGCGATGTTTCATCTAAATCGTTGCCATTGGCCAGTCGCCGAATCAATCCCAACGTCGTGTTCGCCTCGCTCCCCTGTTCCAATTCCGTTTGGTTCTTGAGAAGTTCAACTAACAATGTGGCTTGCAGCGCGTCGGCACCTTCGTGATCGGCCCAACGAATCGCGTTGACCAGCGGCGAGAAAACTTCCTTGGGCCGCGTTCGCAAGTGGCATTGGTTAGCACCGGCAAGAGCTTCACCGATCAGGTCGAATTGTTTATAGACGGCCGCGCAGTAGGACGCCTCCATGTAGAACTTGGTCGCGTCGCCGAAATTGCCCAGGGCAAACGAGGTGCGACCCATTTCCAAAAGTGCAATCGGCGTCAGGGTGTGATCCATTCCGCCGTTGAATTGCAAGACGCTTTTCAGAGTGGCAATCGCTTGCTCGGATTTTCCCGCGGAGCTTTGGGCAAGCCCCAACAGCACGCCGTTCCAAACCGACGACAAATTGCCATCGCTTGCAGCAACCGTGGTGAGCGACGCGATAAGCTTGTTGGTAAAAGGATCGCGGGCGCAGATCGGGCCTTTAATTTGATTTCGACGGTACAAGCAAAGCGATGTGCAACGCAATATCTGAGCCAAGTCAACGGCACGCATATTCGGAAGCTGAATCGCGCCACCTTCGCGAACATTTTGTTCTATGTCCAGTCGACCAAAAAGATATTGAAACGAGTTGGGGATATTGGCGTACTGAGTCGTGCGAGTCGGCGTACCCCAAGTCACTGCGGTTTGTCGCCAAGCGTTATTGGCTGCTTGAATCTGCGGCGGGAACTGTGTCCGCTCGCGCCACGCCAGCCAGTCGATGTAAAGTTTGAGACTCTTCTCGTGCAGTTCGACCGCTTGGCGAAAATCACCCAAACGAAAGTGACACTCGGCTTGCATCGTCCAGTAACAGATCGATTCCAAAAACAGACCGTTGGCGTCTTTGTAGCTTGTCATTTGACTAAACGATTTGCCAACGCGCGAGTATTCGCCTTTGTAGTAATCGCGGAACAGTAGATAGAAGCGATCATCAGGCAAGTCGATCTTCGTCATCGTGCCGGTAATTTGCGACTGGCCAACTGCATGAATGCCATTTACGAGCGCGAGAAAGCAGGCGGCCAATCCCACGGACAAACGACGACGCGACATGGTCTTCTCCCGAAGTATTCTCGCTGAACGAATCGTGCTGACGTTTTCGCACGCGGCTCAATATTCATGATCCACTTAACGCAATGCTTGTACCCTTAATGCCAGCATCGGTTGAGGCTTTGCGTCGGAATAGGATCGGTGGAAAATTTCCCGCTCTCCTCAGAATAGCCGTTTTGTCGGCTCCGCTTTGCCGCTGGCTATCAAACTGCCCTCTAATTATTGCAAATCGCCACATTTAGACCAGATTTTCGGCGATGCCTAAAAGTCTTTTGGTCGATCGACCGATAAACCCTTGTAACGATAATGCGGACTTTATCGTTTGTAGCACTATTCGCTCGCCCGATCCGAGCCAATCGACAAAGGTCGAGACCATGAAGTCATCGAACAAACAACGATTTTTGAGCGGCCTTCTTTGTGCGGTCGCGTTGCTTTCGGTTCCAATGTGTTCCGGATGCCAAGTCAGCATCGCCGGTCAAACGCTCCCTAGCGGATATTATTTGACCGATGATGCACAATACTTCCCGCGAGGGAACGAGTTCAAGCTCTATCGCGAAGCCGCCGCGTTGCGAGAATCGCAGACCGCCCAGCCCGGAACCCGATAATTAAGTCCTTGTTTAAGTCCTCGTTCCCAAGCTCCTGTTTGGGAACGCCCGTCCCGGAAGCTCTGCTTCGGACAGTGCAGCCAACGCGATCCGCACTTTTTCGTCCCCAAGCCGGACCTTGGGAACGAGAAAAACCGGCGCCGAAGTATCACTTCCAATCCGTGATCACATCGATCAATCCCGGCTAGCCTGCGTAGTTTCTTGCGCTCGAATTTCGCCAATGGATGGGATCGTCTACATACCTACGTACAACCGGGTTGTTGTGAATGTACTCCAATTTCTGCAACAGCATCTCGTCGTTTTGGATTTGCTGAGGATGGCTCCCTTCTTGCCACACCTGATACTCGCTTTCGGCCTTGTGCCGTAGTTTGAGCGAACTCAGCCCACGCAGGAGCGCTTCGGCTTTGTTGCGTTGAAGCAACTCGATAATGCGATGCGCGGTAAACGACTTAAAGTTCTGCATGAGCTTGGGCAATTCAGTTGCCGCAGCAACTAGATGCAAGTGGTTTTCAAGTATGACGAATCCGAAAAGCTCAAAGCCTTTTTCGCGTTGTAGATAACGCCAAGATTCGTAAATGATCCCAACCGCTTCGGGTCGCGTGAACACAGGGAGCCACCCAACGATCGTCGAGGTCAAGAAGTACGGAAACTCCGTTTCGTAGATTCGGTATCGTGTACGAGTCATGCAGGCAGTATCGTGCGAAGCGGAGCTTCGAGGAAGTGCGTTCCCAAGCAGGAGCTTGGGAACGAGGTTAAACGAGGTTGTCGAGGTGTCTTATTACTTAAAGACTACTTTCGCGTCGGAAGACTCGGCATAGTTGATCTCGTGGCCCTTTTCCCATTTGCCATCGTGAAAGTACTGTGAGCGCACGATGAGCTTTCCGTCGCTGGTGAATTCCGATGTCGCTTTGACTTCGGTAATTCCTTGCTCGTTACCGGTCACTTTCTCCGTGCTGGACCATTTCGTTCCGTCGATGACCATAGTCCCTTGAGTTTGAAAACCGGCGGTCGTGAAGTACCAAAACGCGACCCGCTCTTGCTTTGCGTCCCACATGATAATTGTCTCGCCGCCGTAGACGCCGTCGTTGACCGAATGCAAGACACGGACGGCTTTTCCGTTCAACGCTCGCTCCCAGCGCGAGACGTCGAACTTTTGTTTCTCCGGGGTTGAGTCGGCAAATTCGCCTTTGAAAGTTTTGCCTACCAAAGGCTGGAATACTTTCAAGTGTTCCGACAGTTCGGTAAGCTCGTCGGCGACAACTGACGAAATCCAAACGAGCGAAATGCACAACAAGAAAGCGAAAGTTTTCATGGGAAATCTCCTGTAAAAAGTGAAACGGGTTACGTGATTTTTTTGTCCAGCGGCCAGTTTTCGGAGCGGCATTTGCGCGGCGTGAACGGTCCCATAAGGAACCCAACCACACCGATCATGCGCGAAACCAGCGATGGTCGCCCAGTCTCCACAAACGTCTTGAGTGCGCTAGCGATTAGCTTACTGCCGCCACCCATTTGCTTTTCAGTCTTGGTGCCGACTGGAACATTGTCGTTGGTGATGGTGAATTCGGTCCCCCCTTCGATCTGCTTGAGCTCGTATGTCACGGTACAGATCGGATCGTCGTAAGCGGTGAACTTAAAGGTGTGCGAAAATCGGCGCGGCGGATCGAATATAAGAACTTCGCCGACGACACCAGTGAACTTTCCATTTGGCGAACGCATCCGAATGGGGGCGTCGAGGCCGAGTTTCGTTGTTTTGAGGACGCTACAAAAAAAGAAAGGCAAGACGACGTCCGTTTTGGTTAGCGCCTCCCAGACTTTTTCGATAGGCGCGTTGATAACGATGCGTTGAATTTGTTTTGTGCTTGTGGCCGTGGCGTTCATCAAGGTCTCCTTCGCGAAGGTTTGGAAGTGAATGTTTTGTCGAGTTCGGCTTCGACCTGGATTTTGAGGTCGACGGCTTTGCTGGCCCAAAAAGCGCTGTATTCGGAAGTCCAGCGGTCGTAGATCAACTGGATCGGAACCGCGTTGAAATACAGTTCTCGTCGTCGACCATTCTTTTTCAAAATAATCAGTTGCGAATGTTCGAGTACTCGCAGATGTTTGATGACGGCGATGCGGCTGATTTCAAAGTACTTGCAGACGTCGTTGACGCAGCAGCCCGGCATCGATTTGATGATGTCGAGTATCTTGCGTCGTGGCCGGCTGGCCAGAGCGTGAAAAATAAGGTCCATGGATTCGGGTTTCATATGTAACCAAATGGTTACATATAGTCCATCGGTTGTCAAGGTTCTGCTGGAAAACGTGCCCTTGATTTATCAGTTAATCTGGTCAAACTATTGACTTTTCGAGCTCTATTTTTCGGTCGATGGCGGCACGGGCCTCGATGCGACCGGCGGTCGGCCATCTCTGGCGGGCCCGATTCGACCCAAGCCGACTTCCGTTAAGAACCACACCCTTAATCTACGCAAAGACCATGATTGCCAAAATTGACACGATAGTTCCGCGCTGGGTAATGACGTTGATACTTGCGATGGCCGGGCTCGGCTGTTTGCCAACGTCGACGATGCATGCCCAAGATTCTGTAACGCCATCCATCGGCGCGGCTCCTTCCCAGGACGTGGCGCATCATGCTGGCGGCGAAGCCAACTTGGTTTTGCCCGATTTGAATAGTGCAATGTTCTTTGGCGGCACGATCGGCGGCAAAACATTGCTTTACGTTGGCTTGTTTATCTGCGCCTTGGGTCTTGCGTTCGGGTTGATGATTTACACCCAGCTCAAGAACATGCCGGTCCATCAATCGATGCGCGACATCAGCAGCTTGATTTACGAAACGTGCAAGACGTATTTGATCACGCAAGGCTTTTTCATATTCATATTGTGGCTGTTCATCGGCGCGATCATCGCCATGTATTTTGGCTATTTTGCCAAGCCACCCGATTCGAAACCAGGTTTTGAAACTGGTCGCGTCCTTATCATTTTGTTTTTCAGCGTCGTAGGCATCTTGGGAAGTTATGGTGTGGCGTGGTTCGGCATTCGCGTTAACACGTTTGCCAACTCGCGCACTGCGTTTGCAAGTCTTAAAGGTAAACCGTATCCGATCTCTGCGATTCCACTCAAAGCTGGCATGAGTATCGGCATGATGTTGATAAGCGTCGAGCTGCTCATCATGTTGATCATTCTGTTGTTTGTTCCGCGGCAACTCGCAGGAGCTTGCTTCATTGGGTTTGCCATCGGCGAAAGTTTAGGCGCGGCCGCTTTGCGGATCGCGGGTGGCATTTTCACCAAGATCGCCGACATCGGTGCGGACTTGATGAAGATCGTTTTCAAGATCAAAGAAGACGACGCACGAAACCCGGGCGTGATCGCCGACTGCACGGGTGACAACGCTGGTGACTCGGTCGGTCCGAGCGCCGACGGATTCGAGACGTACGGAGTGACGGGCGTCGCGCTGATAACCTTTATTTTGCTGGCGATTACCGAAAAGTTGGCGGGTCCCAACTATGAAACCACTCAGGCCCAATTGTTGGTTTGGATATTCGTAATGCGCATCATGATGGTGGTGGCGTCGGCTGCGTCGTACTACATCAATGAAGCCATGACCAAAGCGACCTACGAGAACGCCGATGAAATGGACTTCGAAGCTCCACTCACCAAATTGGTTTGGATCACTTCAATCGTCTCAGTAGCGCTAACATTTTTGACGTCGTATCTGCTCATTCCGAATTTAAACTCCGACCCAACGCTGTGGTGGAAACTATCGGCCATCATTTCCTGCGGCACTTTGGCGGGTGCGATTATTCCCGAATTGGTAAAAGTCTTTACGTCGACGAGTTCCAAACACGTCAACGAAATTGTGACCTCGTCGAAAGAAGGTGGCGCGTCGCTCAACATTTTGTCCGGACTGGTTGCAGGTAATTTTTCCTGCTATTGGTTGGGACTCGGCATCGTTGGGCTTATGTCCATTTCGTATTACTTCAGCGCGCAAGGGTTGGAAACGTTTATGTTGGCCCCTGCGGTATTTGCGTTCGGACTGGTCGCGTTTGGCTTTTTGGGTATGGGTCCGGTGACGATCGCGGTCGACTCGTATGGGCCGGTAACCGATAACGCACAATCGGTCTACGAACTTTCGCTGATTGAACAAATTCCAAATATTCGTCAGCAGCTAAAGAGCGAATTTGACATCGACGCAAAATTCGATCGTGCCAAGCACTTGCTCGAAGAAAACGACGGTGCGGGAAACACGTTCAAGGCAACGGCAAAACCGGTTTTGATTGGCACGGCAGTCGTCGGAGCGACAACGATGATTTTCTCGATCATCATGGCCCTGACCGAGAGCTTGACCATAAATCAAGAAAAACTTTCGCTGCTGCACGCGCCGTTCTTTTTGGGCTTGATCACGGGCGGAGCGATTATTTACTGGTTCACCGGCGCATCGATCCAAGCGGTGACGGCGGGAGCGTATCGAGCCGTCGAGTTCATCAAAGCGAACATTAAATTGAGCGGTTCCGAAAAGGCTTCGGTGGAAGACAGCAAAAAGGTCGTCGAGATTTGTACCAAGTACGCCCAAAAAGGGATGTTCAATATCTTCCTAACGGTTTTCTTCTCCACGCTGGCTTTTGCGTTTGTTGAGCCGTTCTTCTTTATTGGCTATTTGGTTTCGATCGCCATTTCCGGCTTGTATCAAGCCATTTTCATGGCCAACGCCGGTGGCTCGTGGGATAATGCCAAGAAGGTCGTGGAAGTCGATATGAAGGCCAAAGGGACCGACTTGCACGCTGCAACCGTCGTGGGTGACACCGTCGGCGACCCATTCAAAGACACTTCCTCAGTTGCGATGAACCCGATCATAAAGTTCACCACGCTGTTCGGTCTGTTGGCCGTGGAACTGGCCGTAAGTTTGGGCGAAACCAATCCGACGCTCAAGTATCAACTCGCAGCGGGCTTCTTTGTCGTTTCCGTGTTTTTCGCTTGGCGCTCCTTCTACGGGATGCGAATCAGCGGTAATCAAAAAGCAGCGTAGAACGGTAATCGTTTGAAGCGATTCGCCCTCGTTCCCAAGCTCCTGCTTGGGAACGCCCGTCCTCGAAGCTCAGCTTTGGGCAGCACGGCCAACGTGATCCATACGCTTTCGTTCCCAAGCCGGAGCTCGGGAACGAGGCTTAGAACGGCAGCCCCTCACCCTCTCCCCAGAAGCCGGGGAGAGCCAACGATTATTTCAAATCGCGCTGGCAATAATACCAGTCGACGCACTCGTATCCTTCGCGGGTACGGGCTTCCACGGCGTCGGCAGTATTCGGCGGCGGAACAATCACGCGGTCGCCCGGCTTCCAGCCTTCGGGCGTGACGACTTTGTGTTTGTCGGAAACTTGCATTGCTTCCAGTAAGCGCAGAAATTCGTCGATCGATCGTCCGTTGTTGATTGGGTAGCAGATAATCGCCCGCATGATTCCGTCGGGGTCAATGAAAAAACTTGTCCGAACGGTCGATGTATCGCTCGCGCCTGGCATGACCATCCCATACGCGGATGCGACTTTCATCATGATGTCTTCGATTATCGGAAACGGGATGTCGACGGCGAATTTTTCTTTGATATTGCGAATCCAAGCCAAATGTGCCGAGTTACTATCGATCGAAAGCCCCAACAAATCGCAATTCAATTCTTGAAAGCGCCCAAATGCTTTTGCGAACGAGACGAATTCGGACGTGCAAACCGGCGTGAAGCCGGACGGGTGCGAAAAAAAGAGGAGCCACCGACCGCGGTAGTCGATGAGCTTGCGTTCGCCCATTGTCGTCTTGGCTCTGAAGTCTGGAGCTGGCTCGTTCAACCGCGGCAAAGCGTTGTTTCGATTCTCGTTCATTTGAATGTCACAATCCAAGTTGGCGTGGGCTTGGGCGTGCGAAACGTCGCAGCGTGTCAGCCTTCGCCGATCTTCGTGAATAGGAGATCACTTGCCAAGACGGCAACCCGGTTTCGCAGCGGGTGCTTTACCGCGAGTGAATGATTTGGCTATTCCAAACCGTTCGTTGAATGTTGCCGCGATCACCTTGCACAGGAATCTGTGCGGACGACTGAATGATTTCAGGTGCAAGTAATGGAGCTGCGGCGCTCGGCGGATTCGGAATGGAATTCGCGGGTGGCGGAACTTCGCTGGACGTCGGTTGGTCAAACAGACCATCGAAAGTCGGAAGCCCATGTTCGGTCGTCATCGCGGCAGGCCCATCTGAATTTGAGGTTGGATTTGGCTCCGACGACAAGATCGAAACGCCGTTGGTGTTCGCGTCAAATGTTAGACGGGACGGGCTCATAAACAAGTCGTTTGAACTGGACATGGACTCCGACGGCAAAATTGCATTGGGTGCGTTGATTGCACGCAATTGCGGCAGCGGCTTGGCCTGTGGCTCTATTTGATTCGCTAGAAAATCTGGCACGAACTGCGGTCTGTCAACGCCGGTCCCCATCGACGGGCTTGGTGAATCGGGATTTTGCATCGGCTCGATGCGAATTTCGACCGGAACTGTGGATCGCGGCGTTGGAATTTCGGGAAAGAAATCTGCCCCTTCTTGCAGCCTTGCTCCACAAGCAATGCCGATCGAACGGTCGATGGTCCCAGGGTCAATCCAAAACTCGTCCTCGGATAGCTGCATCGTACCCAAGCTAAAATCGAGATCGCGACGAAGGACTTCCAAAGTAACCCATACGTTGAGAAACGAGTTTTGGGCGTTGAGTAAACTATTCAGGGCGTCGGTCAAGTCGCGTGCGGTCGTTGCTCCGAGCTGAGTTCGTCCGGTTCCCCCGGTCCCACCTCCACCGGCGACGCTCTGAGGAGGGGCTTCCAACCTGAATCGCGCCAATTCGACTTGTTGCACGCTCAACTTAATCGAACGGCGGGCCAGCTCAAAGAGTATTTTGTTCAGTTCGATAGTTCGTAAAATTGTGCGGAGCTGCCGTTTAACGTCGTCGCCAAATTCGTAATAAGTGCGACGATCGCGCTGATATTGAATCAACTGTCTCCGATAATCATTGCGCTCGGCCAAGCGTGTAATGGGTGAATCAAACCGCAGCCCGGCCGACAATCGGCCAGTCTCGGATAAAATCTGGAACGGGTTGTTGCCACTGCTGCCGACGCTCCCATCAAAAACGAGGTCAAGGCCGCTTTCGAGCCGGTCCGCGACGACTTCGATACTGCGCCAACTATCGACTAAACTGGCTCGGGCATTCATCCAATCGAGACGGCAGCAGCTTGCGATTTGAATTGCATCGGACGATTCTAAGTCCACGCCGCCTAATTCGATGGAATCCGTTCGAGCGCGAGCCTGGATAAGCGATAGTTCCAACGACAAAGATGACAAGTCTGTCAACTGCTTGGGAATTACCGATAGCAACCGCTCATCAATTTGCTGATGCAGATCCTTTGGTAACAATTTGTCGCCTTGCGCGGTGATCTCTTGAACCGTTTGTTTCAACTGATCCAGCGTGTTCTGACTATCCCCTATTTTCTTTTCGAGTAAGACCAATTCCTCAGTCAAACGATCAGCATCTTCCAGGGATGTATCTTCCAATATTGCAGGTTCGATATCGATTCGACTATCGGCCCGGGTTTGAACGGATTGGCGTAACCGCTCCAACGCGGCCAAGCGGCGCGGACGAACTTGCCGCAATTTTTCGATGTCGGCGCGAACGCGACGCACATCATCCGTTGAAATCGTCTTTAACAGAGGCATGATCTCATCTAGTAGCGGAGGGACCGCCGCGATTTTTTGACGCAGTTCGTCACTCCAGCGAATTCCAAACTCTTCCTTCAACTGCAACTCTTGCTGTCGACGCAGATCCTCCAGCGCTTTCTCGGGGTCTGCTGCGTTTTCCGGTGCGATAGTGGGCGGCGTTGCCTCGATCAGATAGCGATTGGATTCGATAAAGCTGGTTGCATTCAACAAGGCTTCGCCGGTTTTTGCCTTGAGATTATTAAGTTCAAACTGCCGCGCGTTGTTTTCGTCATCGATCAGTTCGAATTGCTTTAGAAAAGCGTCTTTAATTTCAACGCGCAAGTCCGGTGGTAGCCCCAACGTCCGCTTAAACAGGTCTAGTTGCGTCTGGTAGTTGTTGTTGGCCTCCAGCAATTGCCGTTCGGAATTGTACAACGTCGTTTCGACTTGAGTTAATTGCAGAGGGTCGATGCGTTCGGCTTTACGGAACTCGATAAACTGAGTCATGACGTTGCGTAATGACGCGACGTTGAACTGTTGGATGCGAATTGACTGCTGCGAGCGCAACAGCCCAAGCAGTCCTCCGGCGGTTCCGGAGCCGGTGCCCGCGCCTCCCCCTGAACTGACCGACAGAAAAAAGCTCTGGCGGAATCGCTCGAACTGACGAACATTGGCCAGCAAAGTCCGCTCGGCCTGCGTTAGCGATTCCAAGATCACGTCACGGCCCGCTCCTCGCAGCAGCGGCTGCAATAGCGAAAAACTAATCAAGTTCGTGGCCGCTTGAGTGTCCGGTCCAGAAAACTGCCAGACGATCGAGTTCGCTAACGAAACCATGAATTCCGCGCCTGTCGCTCCCAAACGATTGATACTTGCGCTTCGCGAAAGTCCGAGGGTTGAGTTGTCTTTGGCAACTTCGGCTGTGACCGTTCGGCTCGCCAACATTTGGGTATCAAAACCAAATCGCTGTAACGAAACTGTGAGAGCGGAAAGATATAATTCTTCGCGTTGTTCCTGATACGCGGTAGAGTGTGTCAACGCCAATTCAACGGCCCGTTGGTTATCAATAATCACGACTCCGTTTTCGTCGACCGGCAAGAACGACATCCACTCGGGATTTTCAACGTAGTCGGTATCGCCGTTGGCATGCCAATGCGAATAGCCAGGCTTGTCGTCGACAACTTGCATCAGCTTGGCGGAAGCCGGATCATCGGGGGGAAGTGGCGGGTGATCGGCCGAGAAGGGATCGTGCATCCGGGATTCCGGCTTAACTTCGATCGTCGTGTTTGGCAAATCCCAGCGGGGATCGTTCGCCTTTTGCCGAATCAGTGAGTAGACTTCGGCATCGGCTTGACGTCGGTAATAGCCACGATGACAGCCTGCGCCCAAAAGGGCAGCGGCGACGATTAATACGCAGGGCCAGCGAAATGACGGCACGGGACAACTCCTGGGTCGGCGAGTTGCGACGAACGGACGAACGGACGAACGGGAAAAAACTTCGTCGCTGCTGGAAAACTTTGCGGGAATTTCCATGGGCAATGAAAGTGTCGGTTGTCAGTGATTTCGGGGTTATCCGCTGGATCGCTTTAACAAAGATCGCCCATCCGTCATGAATCGCCAGCGTTTGATAGCAGAATTCGCTGGTTCGACGATACTTGCGACGTTTGTGCCGGGTATGGAATGATTGACAGCCCAAACTGCCCAATTTATGATCGATTGGGCCACTGATTTTACGATTTTCCGTCAAATCAATTGACGAAGTTAGTTAGGCTCGTTCTCTAAATTTGGCCGAGACGCAAATGAATCCACTCTACATCACAATCGCCGTACTCTCGGTGATTGCGATTTTCTTTATCGTGGCGCTGGTCAAGTCGTTTTCTAGCGCGCATTGGCTGCATCTCGTTTTGATCTTTCTCACCTTTGCGACGACGATCGCCGGTGCGATAGTTTTGTCGCGATCTTACAAGATACGATTAGCATGGCAACAAAAATTTAACAGCAACGAAGCCCAGTACGAGAAACTCAAACGCGAATACGAAGTCAAACGAGACGGCGAGCCAACGAGCGCTTTGTCTGACATCAAATCGGCGCGCGGAGCAGCCAGCGAACTGGCGAAAGAAACTTTCGGCCAAGGTCGGCTATGGTCAAACGGCGCTGTCGAGGTTCAAGGCGATAACATCGTGGTCACTTTGCCCACGACCAAAGCTGAAGACAATCGCGGCTTTGTCAACGATCAACCGGCGATTCAACTTCAGCCACGAATGTTGGTTTACGTTTTTCGTGATGGTCCGATTGCGGACTCTGCTTATAACGACCCGACTCAGCCCGACGCCGAACCGTTGAAGCCGCCTAGTCCGCAGGCCGCCGGCGCGACGACTTATTTAGGAATCATGCAAGTCGTCAGCGCTGCCGGGGACAAGGTGACGCTAAAGAGTTCGAGTACGCTCAATATGCAAGAACGCAAACTTAAGCTGGACGCCCAAGGCCGACCGGTCATGGAAAACGGCAAACCAGTTATTGAGAGCACTCCGATATTCCCGGATATCGCCCAAGAGTTCGTCGCACCTTCATCGACGTGGACGTTGTTTGAAAAAGTGCCCGTAGACGCTCGCGACGGATTCAAAAGGCTCCGGAGCCAAATCCTGAGCGTTGACCCGTTGTCTAATACGACCGATTTCAATAAATATCAAGCGGATTATCGTGCGGAACTCAAACAGTTCATGCCCCCCGAAAACTATGGCCTGGATTCGGCTGATCCGGCCGACGCCGCCAAACATGAGGCAATTATCGACCGATACGCATTCGACCAAATGCGTTTGACCGACATCAATAAATGGATCGAAGAACACAAAGCAGAGCGCCTCAACCAGTCGTTCGACCCGTCCCTCGACGAACGGTTTGTCATGCTCAAGTTCACCGAAAAATCCAACGAGTATGAAGTCGATTCCAGCACGAGCAATGTCCGCGACACCGGGCCCTTCGATAGCCAAGGCCGCGCAGTACTCAACATCTTGTGGTCGACGCAGGACGGTAAAGGTAAAATTCAATTAGAAAAAGATACCGTGGTCGTCGTCGATACAATTGCCGCGAACGGCGATGGAACCGAGGAGAAGAAGGGATTGAAGGCGACCGATAAAGTCGAGGATTTGGGTGAGGTCTATGTGCGTCGGCTCGACGATTACCCAGCCCTAATTTCGAACTACAATCTCGAACGCGAACGGCTGTTCGATGTGCTGCTGCGATTGGTCGACGAAATCGACAACCTAAAAATCACCGAAGGCGATACGCAAGCGCAAGAGCGGCAGCGCGTCAAACTCAACGGACAATTGACTCAAGACATCGCCAATTTAGAAGTCGATGCGAAAACCATTGAGGACTTGCGTGAGCGACTCAACGGCGAGATTGTCACATCCAAAGAGCAAATCAACCGCCTCCACAAAGTAATCAACGCGCGATACGAGGCGATAAAACAGCGTTCGTTAGAAATGCTAAATACGTCGCGCTAGGCTCTGCGCGCCAACCGCGTCCTTCAAACCGAGCGACGATCGTCTATAATCCCGGATCGCGTATAGGTTTTTCACCGCGAGATGCATCGGTCATTTTGTCTCTGGAGGGATCCGCAATGAACATCGAACAACTTGCCAAGCTTTCTTTGGATACCGCCGACCAAGTCTGCCTTGGCTACTTACAGGACTTGTCGGATGACGATTTGATGCGTCGTCCCCACAGCGCTTGCAATCATCTGAATTGGCAAGTCGGCCACCTGATCGTCGCCGAGCATGAAATGATGCAAGGAATCTCCGCCATGCCGCCGCTCCCCGCTGGTTTTACCGATCGCTACAAGAAAGAAACCCAAGCCTCCACTCGCCGCCAAGATTTTTGCAGCAAAGACGAATTGCTGCGGGTTCAAAAAGAACAGCGTGCAGGAACATTGGCCGTCTTAAGCCGCCTCAAAGAAGCCGATTTGGATAAACCGACCGGCATCGACTATGCGCCATCTGTCGGCGCGATTGTGGCCTTGATTCCCGCACACTGGCTCATGCACGCTGGCCAGTGGGTTATCGTGCGACGCGAACTAGGACGCCCGCCGTTATTTTAGCAAAATTGCCGATACGACCGGCCGTCATTCCAAATTTGATTGTCGGCCGATCCAGCCCCAACGCCAAAACGTCACGATCATTGTCAAGAAGATGGTCAGCATAATTCCCAAGGCGAACGGATAACCAAATCGCCACGACAGTTCAGGCATATTCCACTCAGATACGTCGGTCTTGAAGTTCATTCCGTACAAGCTTGCCACAAAGCTGAGCGGCATAAAGATCGTCGCGATGATCGTCAACACCCGCATCACGTCGTTCGTCCGTTGATTAATGTTGGCATATTGCAACTCGCGCAAATCCGAGCAGACTTCTCGATAAGTTTCCGAAACGTCGATCAACTGAACCGTGTGATCGAGGCAATCGCGCAGATGAAAGCGAGTTTCGGCATGGATCAAATCATGATCGGTTCGCAATAAACCATTGATTGCGTCGCGCAGAGGCCAAATCGAACGGCGCATCGTAAGCAAGTTCCGGCGAATCCTGTGCAGCTCGCTGATCAAGCCGCGAACTCGCGGCGCTTCAGCCACCTCCTCAAGCTCATCCAGCCGCTCGCCGAATTGTTCCAACAGCGGAAAGTAGCTGTCGATGGACGCGTCCAAAATCAAGTACATCAAAAAATCCGCGCCGAATCGCCGAACGGGAGCGTTGGCCCGTCGAATTCGCTCGCGAACCGGACCCAAGCAATCGCCGGGGCGGCCCTCTTGGAACGTCACAATGCAGTTATCGCGCAGAAATAACGACAATTGCTCCGTGACCACTTCGTTGTCATCCGTCGCCGCCATTCGCACGACGATAAACAAATAGCCGTCATACTCTTCGACTTTGGAACGCTGGTGAACGTGATGCACGTCTTCGATTGCCAGCGGATGCAAGACAAACATCTCGCCAATCCGCTGAACAAGTTCAATATTCTCCACGGAATCCACATTCAGCCAATGCACCAGGCCAGGTTGGCTTAAAAGCGACGGTAACTGCTCAACGTCGTCGATGTTCCGCTCTTGGACAGCGTTCGGACCATAGCTAATCAATTGAACAGTCGGCCCCGCGGCGCTTTCGTCGTGGCGTTTACTGGTCGTATGCCCGGGCTCCATTTCGACTCCTCAAGAATTTCTCACATTCTAAGCCGAAGCGGTTCGGCTGAACATTGTCCGTCGGCGAATCACGCCATGCCTGCCCGGTTGAATCTCGCTAACCCGTTTCCGGCCTGAACGGATAAGATAATAATGACTTGGGAACAAACTACGACACGATCTGAATCGATAGACATTCATGGGAATTCACGACCGCGCATACTATCGCGACGATACTCGCCTGAACTACGGTTTCAGCGGCTCCGCTCGAACAGCAGTGACGACGATCATTATCATAAACGTCTTAATCTTTTTCATCGACGCGATGGGCCCGGGCGGTGGCGGTCGGGTAATGCACGGACTGTCGTTGCAGCCAAATTTGCTTCAACAGCCTTGGAATTTTTGGCAATTGCTGACGTACGGTTTTGGTCATTCGCCGATGGGCGAAAATCCCGGAATCTTTCACCTGTTTTTTAACATGATCGGGCTTTTCATGTTTGGCGTTCCGGTCGAACAGAAGTACGGCAAAGCGGAGTTCTTTCGTTTTTACTTAATTGCAATTGTCTTCTCCGGTTTGGTTTGGGTCGCGTCACAATACTTGACGGGTTCGATGCAACCGGTAATCGGCGCGTCTGGCGCGGTGTCGGCAGTAGTTGTTCTGATGGCGTTCAATTTTCCATTTCGTGAAGTCTTGTTGTTCGGTATTGTGCCAATCCAGATTTGGCTTCTGGTCACGTTATACGTGGCACTGGATTTTATTGGCAGCATTCGCCCGGTCGGAAACGAGGTCGCCACAATCGCTTACCAAGCCCACTTGGGCGGGGCGGCGTTTGCGGGACTATATTATTACTTCCATTGGAATTTCAGTGGCCTGGCGCGCTTAAAGAAACTCAATCCATTCGGCCGCCCGCGTCTGCGTGTGCACAAACCGAGAGCGGAAGATCGGCTCCAAGAAGAAGCCGATCGCGTCTTGGAAAAAGTCCATCAATCCGGCGAATCCAGCTTGACGCGTCGCGAACGCAAGACCCTTGAACGATATTCCCAGCAAATGCGTGATCGTCGAAAAAGCGGCCCTTGACGCTCGCAAATTGACCAACCTCGCCGGTCGCGAAACGGTGGCGTTGCTGACCTGCTCTCGTTATCATGGACTTCGCGTCGTCGTTCATTGGAGCAGCTTCTCAAAATGCGCGATTCATTGATCTGCAAACTGTTGGCTGTTGCGTTGGCGATCGGCGGCTATTCTTCGATTGCCGCGCAAGCTAATGCTCAGACGCCCGACAACCTGATTCGTAACGGCGGATTTGACGAAGTCGAACAAGACGCGCCGAAATTCTGGAAGCAGTCGACCTGGAACGGACAGGCGGACTTTGCTGTAGATTTTTCCGTCGGCCATGCCGAAACACCCAGCACGAGAATTTCGTCCGCTGACGGTGCCGACGCCAGTTGGAGCTTTCCCGTTCAAGTCAAACCGCACGCGGATTATCGGCTAAGTGTTTGGGCCAAGACCGAAAACGTGCAGCTCAATGGTGGCTTGGGCGTTCAGCTCAACTTGCACGAATTGCAAATGGAAGGAAAATCCGCACCGATCACTGGAACCAACGATTGGACGGAGATCACCACCGAATTCAATAGCGGCCAACACAACTCGTTACTGGTGAATCTGCTGTTCGGCGGCTGGGGCCAAGCCACGGGAAATGCTTGGTTCGACGATGTAACATTGACTGAAATCGGCAGCTCGATTCCTGTAATGACCCAGGCACAGTCTGCAGATTTTTTCGATCAAAAGATCAAACCGATCCTGGAACAACGCTGCTTCGAATGTCACGGCAACGATCCGTCGGATCTTGCAGGTGAACTGGCGCTTACCAGTCAGGACTCGATTTTCAAAGGTGGCGAATCCGGTCCGGCTGTCGATCTCCAATCTCTGGCGGAAAGCACCATCATCGATGCGATCAATTATGATTCTTTGGAAATGCCCCCCGATGGCAAGCTGCCAAAATCTCAAATCGATTTGCTGACCACTTGGATAAAGCTCGGCGCACCGTGGGGAACTGAAATCGCAATCGCCGAAAGTACCGGCGTGCCCGCAAAGAAAAAAATAATTCCGCCCGAAGTCAACACCGAGACTAAAAAATGGTGGTCGTTTCAACCCGTCGTACGGCCACAACCTCCCGAAGTCAAAAACAATAGTTGGATCAAGAACGACATCGATCGATTTGTCTTGGCGCGGCTTGAAGCCGCCGGCTACGCACCGGCTCGGTCCGCGTCGCGACATTCGCTTGTTCGCCGCGCCTATTACGACCTGATCGGCTTGCCCCCAACGCCTGCCGAAGTCGAACAATTCGTCGACGATACCGATCCGCATGCTTACGAAAAACTGATTGATCGATTGCTCGCCTCGCCGCACTATGGCGAAAAATGGGGCCGCCATTGGCTCGATTTGGTTCGATACGCAGAATCCAATAGCTTTGAGCGAGATGGTACAAAACCTTTCGTGTGGCGTTTTCGCGATTACGTCATTCGATCCTTCAACCAAGACAAACCATACGATCAATTCCTGCGCGAACAACTTGCCGGCGATGAATTGCCAAACGCGAACGTCGAAACGGTCACCGCGACTGGCTACTATCGGCTGGGTGCTTGGGACGACGAACCTGTGGATCCGCTACAAGCCAAATACGATGACTTGGACGATGTTTTGGCGACCACTTCGCAAACGATGCTCGGCTTGACTGTGAATTGCGCGCGATGCCACGATCACAAAATTGATCCGATTCCGCAAAGCGACTATTATCGAATGTTGTCGTTCTTCAACAACATTCGCCACTACGGAGTTCGCGACGAGGCCACGGTTTTGGACGCATCCGTTCGCACGATGGGTGCCGCCGCAAGCCCCGAACAGCAGTCCGCGTACAACGCCCAAGTCGCCGAACTTGAATCGAAAATCAAAACCCTCGAGGATCGCGTCGGCCAAGATTTCATTCCAGTCGAACACCAAGAATTCGTCTACCCGCGAAATCGATTGGCGCTAGTCCAAAGCCGCGTGGGCAAACTCATCTCACAGGCTGACTTCAACACGTATCGCTCCCAAGTCCAACAGTTGCTCGACTTAAAAAACAATCCGCATTCGGGCGAGACGAAAATTCTCTGCGTCAAGGAATCGGGAATCAAACTTCCCAAGACCAACGTCCTGATTCGCGGTAACCCGCACGTGCTGGGTGACGAAGTCCAACCTGGTTTCCTCACCGTCCTTTCTCCGCCCGAACCAACAATCACGCTGCCGAAATCGGGCGAAACCTGGGGGGGCCGCCTCGCGCTGGCCGCTTGGATCACTCGTCCCGATCATCCGCTAACCGCGCGCGTGATGGCGAATCGTTTGTGGCAATTTCATTTCGGCCGCGGGATCGTTCGTTCTACTAGCGATTTCGGTTTCCAAGGCTTGCCGCCCACACATCCTGAATTACTCGATTGGCTCGCCTCCAAATTCGTCGACTGCGAGTGGAGCATCAAGTCGATGCACCGACTCATTATGACCTCGGCCGCCTATCAGATGTCGAGCGAATTTAATTCCGACGCGTATGCCAAAGACCCGGCCAACGATTTGATGTGGCGATTTGATATGCGTCGCCTCAGCGCTGAAGAGTTGCGCGACTCGATCTTGTCTGTGAACGACACGCTGAATGTAAACGCGATGTTCGGCCCCAGCTTCTTTAGTGAACTTGCCCCCGAAGTTCTCGCCGGACAATCCAAACCAGGAGATGGTTGGGGAACCTCCAGCGAAGCCGAACGCTGCCGCCGAAGCGTTTACATTCATGTCAAACGCTCGCTCAAGGATCCGCTGCTTGCGAATTTCGACGCTGCGGATACCGACTTTACCTGTCCCGTTCGTTTCGTCACCACGCAGCCGACCCAAGCCCTCGGGTTATTGAACAGCCAATTCTCCGATCAACAAGCCGAAATTTTTGCACGCCAAGTCCAGCAGCGCGCTCCCGATGACCGGAAACAACAGGT
This sequence comes from Planctomycetota bacterium, assembly GCA_031409895.1. GTDB lineage: Bacteria > Planctomycetota > Planctomycetia > Pirellulales > Pirellulaceae > JANMEB01. The sequence goes on along the minus strand of JANNYC010000169.1, from coordinate 3,617 downwards.
CATACAGGTGCTACAGCGCGTGATGCAGCGAGATCCCAATCCCGACGAAGTCCGCCGCGGCTTGCAGTTGCTCGACGAGATCGCGCACACCGACAACCTATCCGCCAACCAAGCCATGAAATACTTTTGTCTGCTCGCGTTTAACCTGAACGAATTCGTATATTTGGATTAACTTTGTATATTTGGAATAATCCTGTTCCCTCTCCCCGCGTTAAGGCCAAAGCCGTTAGGAATAGTTCCCTCTCCCTGGTACTCCGGGGAGAGAAGTCCGAAACCGTTCCCTCTCCCTGGTACTCCGGGGAGAGGGTTAGGGTGAGGGGCGTTTTTTTCTTCTCTCAACTCTCAACTTTCAACTCTTAACTCTCAACTCCCCATGACCAACTTCGAACAAACCGATTCGCCGCAACCCGAACATCGACACGGATCTTTCTGTGGTCGCACGCGGCGTGAGTTCTTTTGGCAAACGGGTGCGGGTTTCACCGGATTGGCATTGGCCGGATTGCTAGACGGTGGCTTTTTCAACGCACAAAAAGCTTGCGCTGACGGCGTGACCGATTGGAAAAATCCGCTTGCCCCCAAAGAGCCGCATTTTCCCGCCAAAGCTAAAGCCGTCATTTACTTGTACATGTACGGCGGGCCAAGCCACATCGATACGTTCGATTACAAACCGACGATGTACGGCATGGACAACAAGACCATAAAAGTTAAAACATTCGGCCGCGGGGGTCATAAAAACGAAGGCCGGATCATCGAGCCTCGCTGGAAATTCAAACAATACGGCCAATGCGGAAAATGGGTCTCGGATTTGTTTCCGCACCTCGGCCAATGCGTCGACGACATCACGTTCATGCACTCGATGACCGCCGATTCGCCGATTCACGGCTCGGCCATGTTGCAGATGAACACTGGAAAAATCCTGAGCGGCAGTCCGTGTTTGGGCTCATGGGTCAACTACGGCTTGGGCTCGGTCAACGAAAATCTTCCCGGTTTCGTCGTGATGTTGGACGCCAAAGGAGGTCCGATCAGCGGTCCCAAAAATTGGAACAGCGGCTACATGCCTGCGACTTACCAAGGGGTCATCGTTCGCAGCGAAGGCACGCCGATTCTGGATTTGACTCGCCCCGCGGCGATGAGCGATTCGGTGCAGCGCAAACTCTTGGACACGATGAAGCAGTACAACGACGACCACCAGGCTCAGCGATTGGGAAATTCGGAACTTGCCGCGCGAATTGCCAGCTACGAATTGGCTTATCGGATGCAGAGCGTCGCGCCCGAAGCCGTCGACCTATCGCTCGAAACTGCAGCCACTCAAGAACTGTATGGCTTGAACGATCCCAAGACGCGGTACTTTGGCCGCCAGTTGCTGATGGCCCGCCGACTCGTCGAGCGCGGCGTTCGCTTTGTCCAAGTCTATTCCGGCGGCGCGCATAACGACGACAATTGGGACGCGCACGGCGATTTGGAATTGAATCACAATCTGCACGCGGGCGAAACCGACAAGCCCATCGCAGCTTTGCTCAAGGATCTCAAGCAGCGCGGATTGCTGAACGAGACGCTCGTGATTTGGGGCGGCGAGTTCGGACGTCAGCCGACCGCCGAATATGAAAAAGGAACCGGGCGCGATCACAACGCTTATGGCTTTACGATGTGGCTCGCCGGCGGCGGCATCAAAGGTGGCTTCAGTTTCGGTCAAACCGACGAACTGGGTTCTGTCGCCGTTGAGAATCGGATGCACGTCAAGCGAATTCACGCCACGATATTGCAGCAACTAGGACTCGACCCCAACCGACTAGCCTATTTCTACGGCGGCCTCAACCAGCGCCTCGTCGGCGTCGAAGGTGCCGAACCCATTCCCGAAATCATCGCCTAAAAGTTCCCTCTCCCTTTCGAAAGGGAGAGGGTCAGGGTGAGGGTTAGCCGTACGCTCTAGCGTTGGGCGATTCGTCATCGCGGTTTGGCACTGAACCATCAATCATCGCGACTCGCAATAAACCCAACTATCTTTGGCCCATTAATTTCTCGCCCTCGATCCGCTACAATCACGGTCCCGGTTTTGGTTGGAATTGGGACATCGCTTCCGTCAAACGAACATCCCGTGCCCCTTCCGCGTCATTAACCTGATCCGCCCCTATAGCTCAATTGGTAGAGCAATTGACTCTTAATCAATAGGTTCTTGGTTCGAGTCCAAGTGGGGGTATTTTTCGACGGGCCGGGCCTTGCGCAAGGAATGATGGCAAGAATAAAGGCTTGTGCAATCAACTCCGGAAAGCAATTCCGAAAAATGGTCGATGAGCAGCCATTGAATCCGAGTGAAAGTAAGGATGCTGCCTGCAGCCCCAGCTCAAAAAACTCTTCCGTGAGCGAGGGGACCGAGAATGTCTACACCGGCTCCGAGCCGTTTTTTTCGTTCTTTACCCAATCCCAAGTCATTCTCAGTACGCTTCGATTAACCTTGGATGCACGTGTGGTTGTTCAGACCAGCGATCTCAGTTCGCAAATGGAAAGTGCGCGGCGCGGCTTTCAACATTCGGGCAACCTGATCGTGGTAGTTCAGGACGTCGGACGAATCGCCGCTCAGTTCAAACAGCGTGCCCAGCAGTGGGAGCGAGAAATTCAAAACCGTGAGCAAAACAAAAGCGGTATGAGCGGCGCGCTAATCCAGCGTCTTAAAGCCGAGGCGACTCAAGTCCGTGGCCGAATCCTGGGGATCGATCGCGCACTAATAAAACTTGAAGTAATGCTGCATCAGATGGCGGGCGAGGCAAAGGACTGAACTGGTGGTCAACAAGCCAAGGCTGAGAATTCTTGTATTCGCCATGGCACGCCGAATTGTGAAAACCGCTCATTGTTGACGAAGTTTGTCCTCCCGCATAATGCCTGAGTACCCAACAATTTCTGCGAATTTCGGTGTTTTCAGCCGGTTTTCCCTTTCAGAATTTTCTTTGTAACGTTTCAGGATGCTTTCCGCTTGGACTTATTGGCGGCAATGTGCTGCTCAAACAAGTTCACAATTTAGTCAAAGGGAAAGTCATGAAACGCTTTTACACAATTCTGTTCGCTGGTCTCGTTGGAACGTCTCTGGTCGTCACGGAAGCTTCGAATGCTTCCGACGACAAAGGTAAGGCGAGGAGAACACCCAGCATCAAGCAATCGTCGAACTTGCGAAGTTCGGCCGGGATGATGCAAGGAAACGGACAAAACTTCAAACCTCAGATTCAGAGACAATTGACGAGTCGCAACTTGCAGCAGTCCGCTGGATTGGGTGTGACGAATAAGATCGCACCGAAGTTAAGTCGCGTGGAACCGAGCCACAAAATAAGTGGCGGACCGATCACGAAGGCAATGGTCAGCGGGGCAACCCTTGCCGGCCACCCCAAGCTCTCGACCGCGATTGCTAAACATTCCGTAGTCACTACCAAGTTAGCTGCGGTTCATTTCGCGCCTCACCATTGCCACCAGCCGTTGACGTCGAATTTGTGGTGTCACTATCACCCAACGCATTGTCACTGGTGGTGGAATTACTGCACCGACCTGCACTATTGCTTGCCGACGCAGTACTACTATTGGAACTACAGTTACGTCTCGTGCCCACAAATCGTTTACCTCGGGGTCGTGCA
>JANNYC010000168.1:0-2159 GCA_031409895.1 Planctomycetota bacterium | reverse complement strand
TTTCGAGGCACGTCGAACGCATCGGCGATCATGCGGAGAACATCGCCGAAGACGTCATTTACCTCGTCGATGGGGCGATTGTTCGGCACCGACATGGACAGCTTTTCAATGAGCCCAAACGACTGTGATCGCAATGTCACGAGCTAAGATTTTGATTGTAGAAGACGATCGGGCTCTGTCCGAAGTGTTGCGATATAACTTGGCCCATGCTGGCTACGACGTGCATTGCGCTTTCGATGGACGCGATGCAATCAACCAGGCGCGCGTGAAACTCCCCGATCTCGTTTTGTTGGACGTGATGATTCCGGTTTTGGATGGCATCGAGGTTGCCAAATTGCTCCGCGCCCAACCGCAAACACAGAAATCTCGCATCCTCATGCTGACCGCAAAAAGCGAAGAGACCGACCAGATCGTCGGCTTCTCCGCAGGTGCGGATGACTATGTTGTTAAGCCGTATAGCGTGAAGTTGCTACTCGAGCGAGTCAAAGCTCTGTTGCGACGTGCGGCGGACAAAGACACTTCAGCAGCGGACGTCGTCGCAGCCAACGGTGTCCAAGTCGATCGAGTTAAGCACCGTGTCATGGTCGATCACGAGAAAGTGAGCTTGACGCCGAGCGAATTTCGCTTGCTGGAAACTTTGATTCGGCAACCGGGCCGGGCTTTTGATCGGCTTGAGCTAATGGAAGCCGCGTTGGGCGATGACGCGAATGCCTTGGAGCGTACGATTGACGTCCACGTTCGTTCGTTGCGGAAGAAACTCGGCCGAGCCCGCGATTTAATCGAAACGGTGCGAGGCGTCGGCTATCGGTTTCTGGAATCCAGTCCCGACGCCTAACTTTGCCCGATCATCCGCGAATCTCCCGATCTTGTCCGCGCGGCGAAAACCTCTTAAACTTGTCGCGGCAAACGAACGTATTTCATGATCCCCTGTAGCTCAGTTGGTAGAGCAACGGACTGTTAATCCGTGTGTCCCAGGTTCGAGCCCTGGCGGGGGAGCTTTTAATAATCTCCGCTGAAACAAGCGTCAAAGTTACCTGCCAGCGTTTGGCAGTGCGGCCTTTTTCAAGGTGTCAAAAACCGTAAATACGGTTTTGGGACCGAAATAAGGAACCGCACAATGTCCAAGCTCTCTCGATTCGCCCCGAAATACTGCAAACACAAGGCTTCCGGGCAGGCCGTCGTCTCTCTCAATGGCAAAGACCATTATCTTGGCCTGCATGGAACATCGGTCAGCAAACGCGAATACGATCGACTCGTTGGTGAATGGCTTGTTGGCGGACGGTGCGGATCGGCAGACGACCCGGCGGCCCCGCCCGTAACCGTAACCGAATGTTGCGTCGACTACATCAAGAAGGCCGACGGATACTATCGGAAGCACGGGACGCATACGAATGAATTCGGGACCGCCAAATGCGTCTTGAAGGAACTTCGAACGCTTTACGGTTCGACGGCAGCGGATGAATTCGGACCGATCGCATTCAAGGCGTTCCGCGAAAAGCTAATGCAGCGCGGATTGCGCCGGCAAACGGTCAATCGGTATTTGATTCACGTTTTGGCGGCTTTCCGGTTCGCCGTGGAAAACGAAAAGCTCCCCGTGGCGATTTGGCAATCATTGAAAGCGGTCGAACGCTTACAAAAAGGCAGAACGGACGCGGCGGAATGCCGACGGGTTCCGGCTGCGGACACGGTCATTGTCGACGCCACGTTGCCGCACTTGCCGCCAATCATCGCCGATATGGTCCGGCTGCAACGGGCAACGGCAATGCGTCCGATGGAAGTTACGGCGATTCGTCCGATGGACGTGGACCGCTCGCGGGATATCTGGATTTACATACCGTCGACGCACAAGACGGAACATCATGGGCGGGCTCGGATCATTCCGATCGGCCCGGAAGGGCAACGCATCTTGGCCCCGTACTTATTGCGGTCGGCTGAATCGTTTTGTTTTTCGCCGATTGAATCGGTAGAACAGCGCCGACGGCAGAAAAGTTTGGCTCGCACGACGCCGATGTCCTGCGGCAACCGTCCGGGTACGAATCGAAAGCGACGGCCCAAGCGGATGCCGCGAATCCGTTACGACAGCGTGAGCTATAGCCGTCGAATCCGCGAAGTCTGCTTGCGGGAATCAATCGCCCCTTGGGCCCCAAACCAGCTTCGCA
>JANNYC010000167.1:0-1243 GCA_031409895.1 Planctomycetota bacterium | reverse complement strand
TTCTCGCTGAAACGCCGATTGACGAGTTTCATGCAACTCACTCCAGACGAGAGCCCAAGGACCATGCCTTGCCGCAAAATGTTTGCGACCTGTATCGGTTGAATTATGTTGACTTATTCGCCGAGCCAAGTCATTTGTCTGGCCCACATAAAACCGCCCAGTCGAATTTTGCAGAACGTAAACGTAGAACACCGCCGATTTTCTCTCTAAATTGTAATCCGCGTGGGAAAAGCGGTTTTATCGAAAGCTCCCCCGCCAGGGCTCGAACCTGGGACACACGGATTAACAGTCCGTTGCTCTACCAACTGAGCTACAGGGGATCAACAGATACGTTCGCTTGCCGCGACAAGTTTAAGAGGTTTCCGCCGCGCGGACAAGATCGGGAGATTCGCGGATGATCATGCAAATCTAGGCGTCGGGACTGGATTCCAGAAACCGATAGCCGACGCCTCGCACCGTTTCGATTAAATCGCGGGCTGGGCCAAGTTTCTTTCGCAGCGAACGAACATGTACGTCAATTGTCCGTTCCAAAGCATTCGCGTCATCGCCCAAAGCAGCTTCCATTAGCTCAAGCCGATCAAACGCCCGGCCCGGTTGGCGAATTAAAGTTTCCAGCAAGCGAAATTCGCTGGGCGTCAAGCTCACTTGTTCGTGATCGACCATGACACGGTGCTTGACTCGATCGATTTGGACTCCATTGGCTGCGACGACGTCCGCCGCTGAAGTGTCTTTGTCCGCCGCACGTCGCAACAGAGCTTTGACGCGCTCGAGTAGCAACTTCACGCTATACGGTTTAACAACATAGTCATCCGCACCGGCGGAAAAGCCGACGATCTGGTCGGTCTCTTCGCTTTTTGCGGTCAGCATGAGGATGCGAGATTTTTGAGTTTGCGGTTGAGTCCGCAGTTGTCGGGCGACTTCGATGCCGTCCAAAACCGGAATCATCACGTCCAACAAAACGAGATCGGGGAGTTTCACACGCGCCTGGTTGATTGCATCGCGGCCATCAAATGCGCAATGCACGTCGTAGCCAGCATGGGCCAAGTTATATCGCAACACTTCGGACAGAGCCCGATCGTCTTCAACTATTAAAATCTTAGCGCGTGACATTGCGATCACAGTCGTTTGGGCTCATTGAAAAGCTGTCCATGTCGGTGCCGAACAATCGCCCCATCGACGAGGTAAATGACGTCTTCGGCGATGTTCTCCGCATGATCGCCGATGCGTTCGACGTGCCTCGAAA
>JANNYC010000166.1:0-2704 GCA_031409895.1 Planctomycetota bacterium | reverse complement strand
GCCGAGAGTGTTTTCCAGACCCAAGCATTTGACCATTTTAGTCGACCATGACTCATCGCCCAGCGGGCTACAATGCTGGACACAGCGGCGAACCGCAGTGAGTTCGGTCTCGGTTTGCGGTGCGCACATTATCTGGACCAGTCCCCGTTCGGTCCCTCAGTCATTATCTGGACCAGTCCCCGTTCGTCCCTCCGTTCGGTCCCTCAAAGTCAGCCAGTTAACTCAATTCCCCGCCAACTCCCGCGTCCCCCGACGTTACACCAACCAACCCCCAAAACCTCCCGGCCGAATTACCCGCAGAATACAGGATCGCCGTATGATTAACCCCAAAATAGCGCAACTTCAAAACTTGCGCGTCAGGCTTCAATTGCCCACGAAGTGATGTGGTGCCGGGGAAAATCGCAACGTGAAAACTTACGCGTCGGGTGAGAATTTCGTCGGGCGATTAGTCGTTGGAGCCCATTCACGCACCGATCCGGTTTTTACAGCAGCGGCGAGATGAGCCTTGCACAGCTTTCCAGAAACCGAAGCCCAAATGAATGGGTCAACAGATCCGCAACGGATTCGATTTCTGATTGTGCGATGTACTCGCGTTGGAGTTGGTGAAGTTGGCTCGTAAATTCGGGGTCGTAAAGCGCGAGCATAATCTCAAAATTCAGATGCAGGCTGCGTGGATCCAAATTGAGTGAACCAAAAAAACTCGTGTCGTGGTCCACGGTGATCGACTTCGTATGCAACATGCCTTTGTGGTAGCGGGCGATCGCCACTCCCACTTCGGCCAACTCCCGTAGGAACGGCCGACCGGCCCATCGGACGAGACGTGAATCAATGTGCTTTGGAATGACGATTGTCACGCGGACGCCGCGTCGCGCTGCGGAGATAAGGGCCCTTTGTAACGATTCGTCAGGAATGAAATACGGAGTGGTGATCGTCAATTCCGTATCCGCCATGTAAATCGCATTCACGAGAATCTGCATAATGGCTTCGCTGTCGACGCCGGGCCCGGAAGGGACAACTTGAACGATGGTCGGCCCGCAAGGCAACGGAACGGGAGGTTCGTGTTTCAAATCGTGCGAGTTGAGCGAACGTGTCGTTTCAAAATGCCAATCCTCGGAAACGACCATCGCCAGCGCGTCGACGGCGGGACCATTCATACGAACCATGGCATCGACCCACTGGCCAAATCCGGCTCCTCGGCGGAAGATCTTGGGATCAGCCACATTTTGACTTCCGACATAGCCGATGGCGTGATCGATGATGACGATCTTTCGGTGCAGTCTTAGATCAAACCGGTACAATAGGGCTCGAAAAAGGTTGACCGGCAACGCCGCGTGAATTTCGACTCCTGCGGACCGCAATTTGCGCGCTTGACGGCTCGCCAAAAATCCACGGCTGCCGACCGCGTCCACGAGCAAGCGACACTCGACGCCACGTTGGGCCGCGGCGGCCAGGCTATCGCACATTTCGTCGGCGAGCCCACCCACTTCCCAAATGTACACCTCCAGATGACAGGAAATGCGGGCTTGGTTGATGTCCGCGATCATCGCCGCGAAAATTGCTTCACCGGAATGAAGTAACTGGATCCGGTTCCCCATCAGCGGAACGGCGTCGGTGGCCGAAAGTATCATCCGCGACAACTGGGCCGGATCGGTGTGCAGCGAATCCCAGCCTTCGAAGACGTAGGCGCCCAACCGGGATTTCCATGGCTCGTACTGCTTTCGCATTCGAGCCGCCCACCTGGCTCGATAGCGGCCCAACCGATTATCTCCCAACAGCAAATAGATAATCGTACCCACAAAAGGAAGTAACAGAATAATCAACAACCAAGCCAGCGACATTCCAATCGAACGCCGGCGTATAATGACGTGCACCGAAAAGACGAGCCGAATCGTCCAATCCGCCACGAATATCCAGACTGCCGGTTGCAACATCGACCTCTCGGATAGGCTTTCAATGGTTATTCGATATCACAGCGACGGACCGGAATAAACGTGCCGCACGAACACATTTCGATCCGAGTGATGACCTACAACATACACAAAGCGATCGGTGGTGTTGATCGCCGATATGATTTGAATCGCGTCGCGGACACTATCGCTCACTATTTGCCCGATATCGCGTTTCTGCAAGAAGTCGATGATGGCGTACCGCGCTCAAACTTCGATTGCCAAGTCGATGAGCTGGCCAGCCGCCTGAGTTATCCCTACCAAGTGTTCCAGCCCAACGTGCGACTGACGCGCGGCCACTACGGAAACGCGATTCTCAGCCGGTTTCCCTTGCGCGAAACTTGGACCGTCGATTTGACCGTCCGATTCAAAAAACGCCGACAGGCCTTGGTTGCAAAGGCCCATTTGCAGATGGGCGACCACGATCGAACCCTGTTGCTCTGCAACCTCCACTTGGGATTGGCCGGCTTCGAGCGGGCAACCCAAATCAAAAAGTTGATGGGATGGGACCACATTAAACACGTTCGACACGAAACTCCAGCGATTGTCGGCGGCGACTTCAACGATGTCTGGTCGTCGATGGCGCGGCGGTTCATGCTTCCGTTTGGTTATCAAAGTGTCTCGCGAAAATCCCGGACGTTTCCCGCGCTCATGCCGATGCGCGGCTTGGATGCGATTTATTATCGCGGCGATATTCATATGCAAGCCGCCTATGTCGGACACTTGCAATTGGCCCGCTACGCATCCGACCACCTGCC
>JANNYC010000165.1:0-1886 GCA_031409895.1 Planctomycetota bacterium | reverse complement strand
TCACAATCGTGAGCACTTCCTTACGACCGCTGGTGCGGTAGCGGATCACGCGATATTGAATTGACTCCGGTAGTGAATTCCATTGCTCGCGAGTGAAACGCGAGGCATCGAACTTCGGTTTCGGCAAGGTGACAAGTGTGTCATCGATTCGCAGGTCTTGTCTCGCTGCAACTGGACGACTCGCTGTCCCACGCGATCAATCAACTTGACAGGCAGCCGGGCTCTGGCTTTGCAGTACGCGGAGCCATCCTCGCTAACCGGCGGAAGCCCTTTTCGTTTTCGTTCGCGGTTGAATTGCGTGACGACGGTTGAGCAGGCATCGCCACGACTGAACGCCTAATCCAAAATTGGCGATGTACTCTAGGGCCTCAGCCCACATGCATCTTGTGCTCGGCGAAGCACGGAGGCCGCTTTCTTGCGCGCGACGGCGGCCCCATCTCCCAGAATCTGCTGAACTTGCGCCGGTTTCGCCGCTAAAGCCTCGCGCCGCAATCGCGCCGGCCCGAAGAACTTCTCGGATGCGTCCGCCAAAGCCTGCTTCACTTGACCGTAGCCAAAACCACCGCGGCGATACAACGCCGCCATTTCCTCGATTTCTTGCGGGGCGGCAAACAGCGAAAACAACTGGAACAAGTGATCGGTGGTCGGGTCCTTTGGCTGATCCATCGCGCGCGAGTCGGTTGCGATCCTCATGATTTTTTTTCGGGCCGCAGCGGGCGGTTCGAATATCTCAATAAAGTTGTTGTAGCTTTTGGACATTTTCTCGCCGTCGGTCCCGGGGACTTTGGCGGAATCTTGCAGAACTCTAGCTTCCGGCAACACGAAAACTTCGGCGTTATAAGCGTGATTGAACGCCCGAGCCAAATCGCGGCAGACTTCGATGTGCTGCGTTTGGTCTTGGCCGACCGGAACGATGTTCGAGTCATACGCCAAAATATCCGCCGACATTAGGACCGGATAAGTAAACAGCCCGGCGTCAGCAGTTAGGCCTTTATCCTTCTTTTCTTTGTAAGCATGGCAGCGTTCAAGCAATCCGAACGGCGTCCCCGTCATCAAAATCCAACACAGCTCCGAGACTTCCGGAACATCCGACTGCACGAACAAAGTCGCTTGGTTCGGGTCGAGCCCCAACGCCAATAGGTCCAACGCCGCGTCAAGCGTGTATTGTCGCAGCAAATCCCGATCGCGAATCGTGGTGAGCGCGTGAAGGTTTGCTATAAAGAAGTACGCTTCGTCCTCGGATTGCAACTGAATGTATTGCCGAATCGCGCCAAAATAGTTTCCCCAGTGCGGGCGGCCGGTGGGCTGAATTCCGGATAAGACTCGCATAAATCGATAATCTTAAAAATGGTGGCTTGTAGGAAACTGCGGACGCAAGTCAGTAGAGGTTCATACAAAGAGCTAAGAACGTAACCGCAAAAGCAACTCTTAGCCAGTTGTGCGAACACTGCCGACTTGCGTCGGTAGCTTGCCGCCTTATACCTGTTGCCTGTCGCCTCAAGCCTCACTCCGCGACGGCGCAAAAAAACGCGGGCAACCGATTGGCTGCCCACGTTTAGGTTATTCGTATTGCTAAATGAGCACGGTCTTAAATGATGCCACCGTGAGTGCGGAACGGCGACATATGGTCTGGCTGATCCAGAAACCAGAATCGCTGCCACTCCATCCGCATATTGCGAAGGTCTTCGGAGGTAAAAATCAATTGACGGGCTCGCACCGCTGGGTCGGCATCGTAAATCGGGATAATACAGCCGACATTGCAACTCAATCCGATGGCCAGCAGCGTCGCGATGAAAAGCCGACGCATTTGATTGCTCCTTGAACCTTGTTGGCGTACAACGACGACGGCAATGTGTCCGATGTCCTAACTCAAATCGTCACAGTTG
>JANNYC010000164.1:0-13007 GCA_031409895.1 Planctomycetota bacterium | reverse complement strand
CATTCCGTCATGTACATGCTTTTTGTCCTTGGCCAATTCTGCGGCGAAGTTCACCTGGGGAATTCCTCCTTAAAGGAATTGTAAATCGCCACAGAAATTAACGAAAGCATAATCAATATTGGCAGCTGCGATAAATATGAGACAATTGCTTGTTCGGTTTCTGTATCGAGCTCGTGCGAACTAATCCCAACAAACCCAAGTAAAAGGTTTCCAGCAAAACCTAAGGGAACATAAAAAAGTAACAGTGGGAAGGACGGAATCACTCCAGCTCTGCCACCAAAATAAACTGCCCACCAAAACAAGGACGATGCAGCCACCGCAATAAAATACTTGCCAAAGCTATAAGTGCGCGCGGTCCAAGGCCCCGGTTGCGTTGGAACTCTCATGTTATCGGCGTCATATGTCATCGTTACTCGACTATTATCCGGCAATACAACCAGCGTATTCTGGTTTTCGTCGTCCCAGGTCCACGTTGTTATTTCCCCTTCGGAAAAAACGCGTCTTTGACTCAATCTAAGGATCACCTCCTGAGGTCGAATAATTGGGATCCACTTCAGAATACTATTCGTCAATTTCCTCAAAAATCGCAATTAACTCCGCACAACCGGAATTCATGGCAAGAGATTTTGCAGTAATGCCGTCGTGCCCGGTGATGTTGGTATCAGCACCTGACTTGAGTAAGAACCGGACGATGCGAGAGTCATGTTTAGTCACAGCACGCATTAACGGTGTACCATCGTCAATAGTTCCCAAATTTGGGTTAACACCCCCAATTATTAACGCTTTGGCAATGTCGAAATCTCTTTTGGAGACTGCGCAACTCAATGCCGTACCGACGTCATAATTCAGCGCGTTCGGATCAGCATTTGCGGCAAGAAGTAATTTGACCATTTCCAAGTTCCCAAGGCGGCAAGCCAACATCAATGGTGTCATACTGAAATTCCCCGATGCGTCTATTCCCTTGTTTACGTCAACTTCACTTTCATTTAGTTGTTCCTTAAACCGTAAAATGTCGTTTGACAATATTGCAAGCTCCAATTGAGAATAATCAGTTTCTGTGTGTTGAAGAAGCTCTTCAATCGCATCGAAAGCGCGACCATGGATCGCAATGTTGACGGCTGATTTCCGTTGAGTTTCGTCCAGGTTTGACGGAGATTTTAACAATTCCCGAACTTGTTTTCGGTCGTCCAAAAATGCCGCCAATTCCATTGGAGAATAAGAACCATGCTTTGCCCCCGCATAAAGAACCAGTTTGCAAATCGCGGGTTCGCCATCCATAATCGAAGCTTCAAGGGCAGTAGGGCGACTTTCCTGATTTGGCTCAACGCCGAATTCCAGCAACCGCTTTGCAGCATCAAGTTGTCCGATTCTAATTGCAAAGGCTAACAACGACTCACCGAATTGATTCGTTTCGTTTTCCAAATCCTGTGAGTTTTTTGCCTGCTTCAACAGGGTTTCTATTTCTCCGTTCGCAATTAACGAAAAGTTGTCGTTGAAGTTGGGTTGAACCATTGCGAAACAAGGTAGCAATAGCGTCAAAAAAAGGCAACAAATGCTATTCACGAGATATTCCTGGCTTTTGAGGATACGGCGGCAAATATGGCCCGAGCATACAATTCGAGCCAATCAAAATTAGCGGGATTTCTACTCTTGCTGGGTTCGGAGTCAATTGAACTACATTGGTGCATCCTTTGTCTCGACCACAGAATTCGATATTTATGTATCCGTCACCGTTTGAGCATCATTGGTCAACTGCCTAGTCGATCCTTGGGCATCGAAGTGGTGGAAACTGTTCGTCGAATTTCGGCGCTGTGAAATGAGCTGGCCGAATTGTCCAGGCTCGTTCATGTACTCTGCAGTCACCGTACCGGTGTCATCGACTTCCATTCGGACGTTGTCGCTGAGTTCATCCCAAATGTAATTTGTAACGGTCATGACTTTGTTCCAAAGCTAGGTTACTTTCCCAACCCGTTGCGCCCACAGAAAGTCTAAACGAAAAACCAGAGAACGAAAACGCAAGCGGGTACTGTTAAGATTCCCGTCAAAATTAACATCACAACGTTGGGGGTTCTGGGTATCACTTTGTGCCCGATGATCGCAAAGAACATCCAGTAGGCAGCAATGATCGCGAGCCCCAACGCTGCACCCAATGCCGCATTAAAATGCGTCTGGACAGATATGAAATAGAAATCAGCGATTGCCCACGCCATATATCCTGCAAACGCAAACATAAAGACTACAACCGACGCAATCCCCGCACCGATGCGCGAAGTGTTTGAAAATTTACCTGATAATTTGTGGACTGGTAATTCGCCGGCATTTTCAGTCGGCGGTGAATACGAATTTTTGTTGCGGTCAGCCAACAGGCAACCCTCGATTGGGACAGGCGAAGTCGGATAACGTATTGCAATCTATGCGTCGGGGGGAGCTGGGACGGTACCTTGGGTGAATCTCAATGTCCCGACACATGGATTGGGCGTTGAACTGAGCCGACGGAGTCACACGGATCGGACAGTTGACGCCGGAATCAGTCTATCCGGCCAGACGGCAGGCGACAAGTTTTTGACTTGCCCAAGCCCTTTCCGACAATGCGGTTCTGGCGACTGAAACACCTGAACTGGCCGATGGTTTCCAACTCACCAAATTGGAGCCTTGGGCTCGCCGTGGGTCAACTTGGGCGGATTGCTTCATTATTTGCGACTGGCTATCTGGTCGCGGACGCCAGCTATGATCCAAATTGCAAATGTAAATGGAATACCGACTATTAAAGCAAAGCCAAGTGAACCAACAAACGCCGACGATCCATCCACCGAACCGGGAATTGGAAACACCCACCACATAACACTCGTTGCCAATTCGTGAATATATTCCGCGACAAACAAAACCACGGCAACTACGAAGTAGATTGAAATCAGACTGTTTAACGACTGTGCTGGTGTTTTCAACTTGGGATCAATCCTATTGGGATTTCAGAATTTCACTTGAATCAACAGGAAACACGACAACGATTTGGACAGCCGAGTCGCAGGAGTTGAATGTCCACTTCAAAGTTGCCCGGCGACCACAACTTCAGATCAGCGATTGGTTCGTTTGGAGTTTGAATCAATGGTCATACGCAAAACCGGTCGGTTCGTGACCTTTAAACGTAACATGAAACTGTCGTTCATCGTCCCCCGGAAGATCCAGGTAGATCATACAGGCCCAAGGGGTCTCTGGCCATAAAATCGCAATTGAACTCAAAACCAACTCGCTTGCTTCTGGCGGAGTATCGTGCGGGAGCCAAGATCTTCCTTGTTGAGTTATGTATTCGTTGATCTCCGACCGACGGGTTGCCCAGTTGTCAAGCCAGTATTGCAAACAGTCGAGCACGCTTTGATTCGGAATCTCGCCATTTGAACCAAGATGGACTTGAATCCGGTGACCGTCGAAATCAATCAATTTCCCCCAACCGACTTCTTGCAAAAATTCAAAGCTTCCAAGTTCAGAATGATCGAACAGGATCTCTGGACGACTTGAACGTGAAAAGTATTTAAGCAATCGAGTCAGCATTATTTGCAGGTACGAACGTTCAAGGACAACCAGGACAGCCAGTTCGGCCCGAACTACGGGTTGGTTCCGGAATTATACACGGCGGAGGGTTCGATTTGTGCGGATGTTACGCGTCGATTATTCAAACACCTTTTCGGTGCGCGATTGTAGTTCGCTTAGGTGGACGAAGTCCATAATGAATGCGTTATCAATGACAACGCCTCGATCGATCCAGACAACTTGTCCAGCGCCACCAAAGGTTTTGTAGCCACCTGTAAATACATGGTGATCACGCCAAATTTCCTGCGCGATTTCCCAAGGTTCACCCTCGCCGGGCGTCGTATCAATAACTAGTGTATCTCGACCGTATTTCCGATGAAACCAGCGGCAAAACGGTTCGTAGATTCCCTGATTTGTGAAGCCATTGAAGTCTGCATCAACGAAGAGCACGGTGCGCGACATGGAAATTTCCGTGTTCCATTGGTCGCGTGATTCGATTTTCGTTACCGGTAGACGGGAAGGGATCAGGAATGTGATCGCACCTGTCGCGAAGATCAGCCCCGCGAGCAAGATTGCAATTGTCACATATCGTCTTCTGCGTCTGCTCATGAGTTTTTAGAGGTATACTGGCCACGATCACCCAGGCTCCGGAGTGATCTCGGCTTCAAAACTCGCGCTGTCGGCGGCTTCGCTTGCATAGTGTTGTTATCTGGAATTGAATACCCGATCCCCCATCCCGGCCCGACTACAGGTTGGTTCCGGAATTATACGCGATACGGACGGCGTCGATTTATCCGTTGGTTGTATCGCTATTCCTTCAGTTGCCAAATTACCGTTGACCTGCCTCGACCACCGATGGCAACCATTCGTCCATCGGGCGACCAAGCGACATCATTGATGCCGCCAGTACCTTGAAGTGTTGCAATGATGTTGCCGGAGTTATCATATATGCAAGCTTTTGAGAAATCGGCCGGGTGTAAAAGGATCTTGAATTTGCCGTCAGGCGAGGAACAGCCATGCTGGTGGCAGTCCCTTCTTGGGTAAAGATCAAATTGAGGCCATTCTGATTCAACGACCATTATGTCAGATTCAATGGTTTCGAGAGTTTTGGCATCAACCAAGTCATAGATCATTGGTCCGCTGCCACTTCCGAACCTGGTTTGCATCAGAAAATGCAAACCATCGTCGGAATAAATTGGCGTGTTTCCTCGGAGCTTTTTCACCAAACGACAATCGTTTGTGCTCCAGATTTCCAATGACGGATCGGCGAATGAGCTAGTCAGTATGTACTTTCCATCCGGTGAAAAGATTGCATGGTAAGTGGGACTTGCTCTGCAGGCGATTTTCGCGAGTTCCCATCCATTCTGAACTTCCCAAAGTTGCGCGGTCCCATTCCCCGAACCAGTAAGCAATTTGGTGCCATCAGGGCTAAACTCAACGTCAAAGCAGTCGTCGCCATGAGGCTCAAGTACATCAAACAACTCCCACGGCTGTTGGTTTTTGGACAAGGGCCCATGAACCGTTTCGGTACAACCTGTAAACGGAATTGCGAACAAAATCACGAGGAAAAGACGGTTCATGGCAAATCATCGATCAACTGATAATAAGTATGCGACCATCCAGCCGCTGGAGTGATCTCAATTTCAAAACGTGCGCCTTCGGCGGCTCCGCAATCATCGATTTGTTACCTGTTAATTGGTTTGACGGAATGTATCGCGCTTTCGTTCCATAACTTCTCGATAGTCAATATCCAGATGCGTTCGGTTTTCTTATCAAACTTTTCCTCGCGCGCGCCTGCTGATCAAGACCCAAGCGCACTCTGGTGCAGTTTGTGCTGGAATAATGCCTAAATGTGCCAAATCTCTGTATCAATTTGCTGTACCTCGGTCCGTTAATCATTCCGTTAATGTGGCCGGTTTGGTTGGACGATACGCTAGCCGGAATGCTGGGAGAGGGGTTGGCCATGATCGACACAATCGACAACCGATACTGCGGTTCAAAAACCGTCCCGACCGTTTACCAGCCGCCAAACAATGCTCGAAATCGCCAACTTCGTATCCCGAAATCGCTTGTGACGATCAACCAAAAAGAGAGTATTGTTACGAAGTGGGTTGGTTTTGCGAGAACGCAGAACCAAGTCGACCCGCAGCGAGATCGGACTTCTTGAATCCCGATGGATCGGGAAACGCCGGCTCAATCCCTCGACGATTCAACATCCCCCGCACCGGTCAAGGAATTACAACCGGCAGACTGGTTCCCCCGGTTCGCGATGTCGGGGGCTTAATAGTTATCGCATCAATCGCGTTCATATCGGGCAAATGCCCGGCGGAGGAAGGCGTCAAATGAAGCATACTCAGCGCTCTGTTCGTCGTGAAACTCGGGGAAGTTCTCCTCGTTTGGATGTGGATCACCGAACCCAACATATACGCGGGAAATATTGTTTTCCTCATTGTAAACCTGTTGGTCGGCTTCAGTTTTAAATCTGTAAAGAGACAAAGCAAATTCCCGAAAAGACTTAGGCGAATCACAGTCGAGAATTTCCAGAAACGACCTTGCCATATAGTCTGAAGGATTGAAGTCACGTCCAAAGTAAGACTCGCTGTACGTGTTCTCATTCTTCCAAAGCAGTATTAGTGAGTCAACGATCTCCGTTTGCATCTCTTTTCGAAAGTCTGACGTTTCGTAACAAAGGTAATTAACTCCATGGCGCTGGGCGGCATAAATTCTTGCATACAGGTGTTCACGTTCAACGATCGCCTCTTCGTTCGTCTTCCTGATTGTACGGTCGACAATCCAGCCGGTAGCAACGGAAATTAAGGCAAAAACCAACAGGAATGTTGAACGGCGAAATTTCATTATGTCCGTCTGGCTGGGATAACGTATTGCAATCACTGCGTCGGTGGGAGTTGGGCTGGTACCCTCGGTGAAACTCAATGTCCCGACGCATAAACTGGGCGTTGAACTGAGCCGGCGGAGCGGAACAACCGGAGCAGGTGGCTTGCGAATGTCATTCCGGTCGGACAGTTGACGCCGGAACCAGTCTATCCGGCCAGGCGGTAGGCGACAAGTTTTTGACGTGCCCAAACCCCATTCGGGCAAGCGGCTCAATCCCTCGGCGATTCAACATCCCCCGCACAGGCAAGGCAATGACTTGCGTATTGACTGACTTTAAGACCGTCGCTGACTGACTGGTTATCCGACGCCATGTGAAAGTTCAGAAAACGTCAATGCACTAAACGATCTCAGCAATTCGGCAATTTCAGTTCTTTCGCCAATAATTGCCCAGTCAAGATAGGTTTTGTCAGGGTCTTCAAGTGCGTTCGGATCGGCACCCCGCTCCAGCAACAAGCGTGCCGTATCTGGTTGACTATATGAGCATGCAAATCCAAGGGCACGTTCATTGCAATCATTGACGGCCTCGATGTTAGCACCAAAATCGAGCAACAAGGTAACGAGCGCGGTATCACCATCTGCAGCGGCTTGCATAAGAGGAGTGTTCGATTCGCGACCGGGGCGGGAATCGGTTGAAGCACCGCGTTTCAAAAGCCAGGGAACGAGTGACGGTTGGCTCCAAATAGCGACAAACAGGATATAAGTATCGCCCGATCGCAGCAGCTTTGGTCGTTTGTTAAGCAATCGCCGAAGACGTTTTCTGTCTCCACGGCGAATGTAGAATTCGGCTTTGGCAACTAAGCGGTGTCCCAAGACTGGATCTCGTTGGCATTAGGCGGTAACATATTGCAATCTATGCGTCGGGGGGAGGTGGATAGGTATCCCGAGTAAAACTCAATGCCACGACACAGCGATCCGGCGTTGAACTGAGCCGACGGAGTCACACGGATCGGAAAGCAGACGCCGGAATCAGTCTATCCGGCCAGACGGCAGGCGACAAGTTTTTGACTTGCCCAGGCCATTTTGGACGATGCGGTTCTGGCGGTTGAAACTCCTGAACTGTCTGATGGTTCTCGGCCGCGGGGAGGACAACGTCTGCGGAGTCGGCTTCCCACTCGCCCGTCAATCAGATCTTGGCAGTCCGCACGTGCGACCCTTTTATGTGGTTCTCCACGAAACTCGGCAGCGGAAAAAAGAGACGACTAAAGTGAAACCTCAGTAGTCCGCCCCAGAAAATCCCGGACCTCGATCTTGCGAATCGGATCCGCCGGGAACCTGCCCCAAGGATCCCGAATGTCGTCCGAACTCAAAAAACCAAGCCACGTCCATCCTGAAATATCGCTGCATCGGAATCGGATAGGGAGCACACCATAATTGGTAATTGCCCTTTCATTAGGGCTGGGTGGATTCCTGTCAAATCTGATTCGCCAGGAAACCGGCCCAAGCTCCCAAATGGCGAATGCAGATACGATTGCGACAAAAGCTATGGCTCGGTAGCCAATCGCAATATTTTCCATTTTTTGGTTGACGAAGGCGGGAAGAACGAAACTTCGAATGACCTGTGTCAGGAATATGGCTGCCAAGACAATCAATGACGCAAAAGCGATGTCAATTGCCAGCGCAGCAACATTAAATTCCCAGCCAAAATTTGACCGAAATATAAGGTAAGACGTTGGCCACCCTCGTTCAGCAGTGGACGTGTACCTGAGATTGTCGTGATTCTCGGTGAGATTAAGGATGACGAGCACACAGGTAACAAAGCCACCTACAAGAAAATCACAAATCGACAGTGGGATCAGCCGTTTCATTTCGTCTAGCTTCAAACACCGAAAGCCACGTAACGTATTGCAATCTATGCGTCGGGGCGAGTTGGGTGGGTACCCTGGGTGAACCTCAATTTCCTGACGCATAGATTGAGCGTTGAACTGAGCCGACGGAGCGGAACAACCGGAGCCTGTGGCTTGCGAATGCCTCGCAGGTTGGGCAGCTGACGCTGGGGTCAGTCTATCCGGCCAAACGGCGCGGGGCAAGTTTTTCGAACTGATCGGGCGCTTTTGCAAGGGACAGTTCTGGCGGTTGGAACACCTGAACTGGCGAATGATCAGCACACCCCGGACCAACAAGTCGATGAGTCGGCGCGAGCTTGCCGGGATGGGCGACGGCGGGCGACCGATCCATTACTCACAGGAGAACAGGTCCAGTCAGCCCGGGCCGCCATTTAGTCGTTCCTGCGGCGGGCGGTGTTTCAAATACTTGCGACGCAACGATAGTTTTTGAATATCACCAAGAATGGGCCGTTTTTCAAATCAGCAATTTCGTCAACGGCCCACCTTAAGCCGTTCTGACCTACGCCATTTCATCTCGCGGCAAAATCGTCACATCAACTCGTCGTTTTTTAAGCGTCCCAAATGGGGAACGATTTGTGACAATCAATTGCCGGAAGCTGCGATGACTTGACCGTCGTGGCCTCGTCAAACAGAATTCTGTGAGGCGTTCTCTCTATTAGCATTTTTGGGAAACACGGCGATGAAGAGAACAGGTTTCAAAGCGGTTCGTATGATTCCTGGAAATTGGACGAGTGGAAAACAATGGCTAATAGACCCAAAAAGTCGTCACTATGGTTGATCGGGATTGGTGGGATTTTATGTCTCGTCTGCGTTGTTGCCATCGTTCTTAGTCGTCGGGACCGTCCACGGACGTCGCCCGGGGATCAAGAATCAAATCGACCTTCCACGAATCAAGCGACAGATGCCAGCGACCGAATTGCGGCGGATAAAGCTAAGCGAAATACCACGGTTGACACCGAACCCAAATCACCAGAGCCGAACGATGCCGGCACCTCTACTTCCGCTACGCACGATCCTGAGCGATTAGATGGTGTGTGGAACACTGTCTCATCTGAGTACCGCGGCGCGCCAGACAAGTTATATGCGGGGGTTGAGTTTCAATTCCTGGGGAACCAGATGGTAATGACAAATTTCTTGCAGCGCTACACCATGAATTTCACGGTTGATTCCGGCAGCACGCCGAATCGTATTGACATCTCATCGGGAGATGCAAACGAAAATGAAAAGACAATTAAGTGGATCTATGAACTAACCGGTGACACATTGAAACTGTGTTGGAATGGGAATCACGCTACTGTTCGCCCTGAGGCGTTTAAGACAGACGAAAACAGCGACTCGGTGCTTCTGGTGCTAGAGCGGGTCGGAAAGGTGAGTCGTCTTCCCCGCGGAGAGGATAGCTGGGCACACTATCAAGGCGGCGGAATGTACGCCACTGGGTCTCCCTCAATGTCGCCCGATGGGTCGACCATTGTCTTTTCATCGCCGCGAACCGGTAATGGCGACATTTACAAAGTTGATCGCGACGGAGGCAACCGCACCCGCCTGACGGAATTGGCGGACTTCGAGGCTGATCCCATTTTTTCGCCTGACGGTTCGACAGTAGCGTTTGTTCGTGAGTCCGACGGTTGTCGACACATCTGGCTGATGGACAAGGACGGAAAGAATCAAAGGCAACTTACACTCGGCGATGTCATTGACGAACTCAATTCATTTTCTCCTGATGGTTCTGAGATATTTTTCTTGCGCTCGCCACTTGCAACCGGCGGCGGCCGCTCCGCAACACCGTTCGCTGTCAGCGTTCTAAGTGGCGAGACGTCGATCCGGACGCTTGAAGGTTTGCCAAATTTTTCGCCGGACGGCAAGAAAGTCACGTACGTTTTGTTCGATGAATCAAGGGGTCAGTTCGAGATTTGGCTGATGGATGCTGACGGATCGAACAAACGTTTTCTGACGGAGGGACATGCTCCAGGATACTCGCCCGATGGAAAATCAATTCTGTTTTGTCAAAAGAGCGGTTCTCCCGGCAGCGAATGGGCAATGATGGACCCGGATGGGACAAATCGTCGTGAACTGTGCCAATTGCATGGTCCTGTGTTCTCATCCGATGGAAAACACATTGTTTGCTTCAGTCCGGAATACCGGCGGCAGATTTTGAGGATGGATCTTGATGGATCAAATAAGACGATTCTGGATGCGCCAACGGGGTACGCTGGTAGTCTCCGGCCATGTCAGGGTGGTTTTGTTTTTAGTCTTGTTGTTAGTGATAGTAGCGACCGAGTCGGAGACATTTTTTTCGTTGATACAAATGACTGGACCGTCGAACGGATAACATCGATGCGCTGACGGGGCATGGGGTTTGTAAATTGGCCGCTGGCTTGGGAGGGGTCATCCCTTGTGCAGTTTTGGGCGGCTTTGCGATTGCCAGTTCGATCCATGCTACACGGTTCTTGCAACACGTCAAACCACCGTTTCTCGACGTTTGGCCTCTGACCAATTGGAAAAAGGCGCGCTTGAAACCCTTCCCCAGGCCTTGAGGTCAGCATTGAAGGAATCAACAATTCTTCATCGGATCAAATCAATCGCATCAGAACATGGCCTAACGCACCAATCACAACAAACCAAATGCCTAGTCGCAAACCTAGCCGGTGCGATGGATTGATTGTCTTCTTGTCGAATTGATCGCGAACTTGTCGGTCGCTCATTCCGCGGTGGACCAGCATTGGATCTTGAGCGTTGGTTTTGTCATATCGGTTGTGCACAGAAGATGACGTGATTATGCAAGGTAGCCGTACCCATCGCCAGTGAATTGCAGTTGTTCAAGTTCAGACCACGATTCGGGCCAGCGGTGGTTTTCGTGAAGGAATTCGTCGACAAGCCGAACAACATAGAGTGTTGAATGAAGGTTGTATTCAGCACGAATAGAGGTGGCTATTCCATTGTAAACGAGCCAAGCGACACCATGCAGCACCGCGACGAAGGCAATCAGAGCCAGTCGTTTAACAGCCCGCCAGCCAGATTCTGATGGTGAATCTGAAATTGAACGTCTCCATTCAGAAATATTTGATCAAGCGGCATAACGTATCGCAATCAATGCGTTAGGAGGAGTTGGGTGGGTACCCTAAATGAATCTCGATGTCCCGATGCAAAGATTGGGCGTTGAACTGAGCCGACGTAGTCACGCCGGTCGAACAGTTGACGCCGGAACCAGTCTATCCGGCCAGACGGCAGGCGACAAGTTTTGACTTGCCCAAGTCCATGGCGAATCGAAGAAGACGGGCAACGCTGGTGATTACTCTTGTTTGGCCGGTGAATTCTGGAATAATTCTTCGAGAAACAGTTCGTAAAGTTCGTCATGTGATTTTGCAGCCTCAACTAATTTAGATAGGGCAAGTTTCTGTTCTCCAGTTAGCAGCTTCAAGATGGACAAATTGACTTCAATCGAATCCACAGTTGATTCCCAGAAATACCGATCAGCGACTGGCGAGGCAAAGTACTTTCGAATTCGCGGTAGGACTCGTTCCCTGCGAATTTTAGCTAGAATTTCGTCGATTTGTTTTCTTGTGTGTTCGTCAAGTTTCAGCTCAGTGGCGAAAAACGTCCGCTTTATGACAACGCAGCCTTCCATTCGCAATGCTGTTAACTCGAGTTTTCGACGTTGCGACTCATCAAGGAAGTTATATAGCTCCGGGTCCGTTCGTGATTCATCTTCAATTGCTAGTGATAGCTCACCTTTGAATTCAAAATCCAGAATCTCGATTGCTTTTTCTCGTTGGTCCGGTGAAAGTCCGATTGCTGCTGCAAAAATATCGTCGTCAATCGCCAACCGAAGCATGTTAAAGACGGGGGATGTTGGTTCATTTATTGGCATTCCAGTGACGCCCAATTCGGGAACCGACCCCGTCAACGCGAAATGTTGCAAGACCTCATCGACCCTCGAACTCACCATTGTTTCCGTTTGCTGGTTACCGACTGGAATTTTCGGTGCCTCGGAACAAATGAAACTTTCCAGCAATATGAATACAGCAAAACCAGCTTGAATCCCAGTTTGAACAAGTTCATTTGTCGACATCATTTCAATTCGCCTATCTGTGCGGAATTACTTCTCTAGAACTCGGAACACCGTGATTACACTGGCACTCAAACGCGACCATTGATAAATTCCGATAGCTCACCAAATGCGTTGTACGTGTAGCTGTCGCTCACGACCTGGGAATCCGTTGTCAGCTGCCTTGTCGAACCTTGCGCGTCGAAATGATAAAAACTGTTCGTCGAATTTCGACGCTGTGAAATGAGCTCACCAAATTGTCCGGGTTCATTTGCATACGCTGCCGTGACTGTTCCGGTGTCGTCCACTTCCATTCGGACATTGTCGCTGACGCGATCCCAAATGTAATTTGTAACCGGCATCTGTTGCTTCCCTATTAGGTCGCCTTTCGAACTCGCATGTTGTCGGCGTCGTAAGACATGGTCACCCGATTCCCATCAGAGAGTTCCACCAGATTAATATGATTTTTGTAAGTCCCTCGACCACGTCTTTACGGTCCATCGGAAGTGAGACTTAAAAGGCGCGAGCCATGCCTGAAAAAATCCCGGGGGTTCGGGGCTGCCCCCCGACTGCAAAGGACCCATACTCCAATTTCGAAAATATGTGTCTCAAACTCATTGACACATTCCGTCATGTACATGCTTTTTGTCCTTGGCCAATTCTGCGGCGAAGTTCACCTGGGGAATTCCTCCTTA
>JANNYC010000163.1:0-35848 GCA_031409895.1 Planctomycetota bacterium | reverse complement strand
TCAAATCGACTCGACGTACAGACCGCGTTTGGTTCGTTCGGTGCGCCGCGCATTATCGATCAAGTCGGCAACGCGTTTCACATCGGAAACACCGCGCAGGACAAGGTTGGGATGGCTGGTGTCGCTGGAACGAATGTGAATGTTTCCCACGTTGAACATCGTTTCAATAATGCCTTGCTTAAAACTCACGTCGTCAATATCAATTACTTCCACTCGATTGTTTTGGCGAATCAAGATGCCATCTCGGTGCTTGAGCCGCTGGTTTGAGAGCTCGTAAAAATGCGCCAGTTTTTGATAGCCAACCAGGCCTAGGGCGACGAGCCAAGCGACGGCCCAGACAATCAGCAACACATTCCGCACCGTCAGGTTATTTCGCAGCGTTGGGATCAGCACGATCGCGACAACAGCGCCGATCGTCAACAGTACAAGTACGATCCAAGTCCCGATCATCGACTTGGCCGAAAACGTACCCGACCAAAGCATCACTTCGGGGTTCGGATCGCGATCGGTATTTGGCTTGAGCTTGTCGGCTTGGGATGGGCTTTTTGGATTGGGGTTCGAACTCATGGACAAATTCCCTCAAATGTAGGAAGCGATGTTCGTTGCGCGATGATCGCGACTATTTCGATTTGGCGTTTGCAATTTCCTTGGCCGATTCGTGTTCAGCAAGCGAACGCAAATGTTCGACAAGTTGATTCGTCGCGTCTGGCAAATGCTTGGCAAATTGCTCGGCAATCGGCTCCACTTCGCCCGACATCCGCAAACGAGCCAACTGGTCTTGCGCGAGCTTTAAGTTGGCCGGAGTGGATTCCAAAAGGAAATGGGTCCAAAGCCAACTTTCAGCGTAGTCTAATTGAGTCATTTCGTCCGCATTTTGCAACCGCTCAAGCCGCTGAATTTCCGGCGACCAGCGTTTGTCGCGAAAAGCTTCGGCCAGCGCGGTAATGTGCCCTTGATGCCTTCCGTGCCGCCCGCGACCGACTTCGAAATACTCCGCCAAGCCCTCGTCAAGCCACAGCGGCATGTTCGGCACGACCGAATGAAGGTAACCGTGGGTGACTTCGTGACGCAAATCCTCGGCCACTCGTTCGCCCCAGAAAGCATAAACATTTAGCGTCGTGTCATCTTGCACAAAGATCGCGCGCCGATCCGGAAATCCAGGATAACGCTCGTCCATGAACGATCGATATTGCGATTCGTCCTTGAACAAGTAAACATTGATCGGCTCGTCTGACGTCGGAAGTCCCAGTCGTTGACATACGTCCTCTCGACCCGCAACTAGATCGTCAAGCAATCGATGACGGCGAGGCAACTTGACGTCGCTGAAAATCACCAACTGGTCGCGGATGATTTGGTTCTTACCGGGTAAGGCCACGCTCGACCGCGGTGTTGCGCAAGCCGGGAAAAAACAAATCAGAACGACAACGATAAATCTTTTCGGCAATCGGCGGCTCGAAAGTTTGATCAAGCAAATACTTCAGGCAGTTGGCGTCGAATCGTAACAAATCGAGCCGACGCCACAAAGGCGAATCGGTGTTGAGTAAAAGCAAGCTACCGATGCGAGTCGGTATTGCTGAAACAAAAGGCTAAGGACTTAGCAAACTAATTAAAGCTCTACCGACTTGCGTCTGCAGTTTCTATGAATTCGATAAGCTAGCATTTCTTCAAACCCGATCTTTCTCCAGCAAGTCTAACGTCCGCTGCATATCGTTCGCCAACGGAGCTTCGATCGTTAGCGACAAATGCGTCGTCGGGTGTTTGAATTCGATCGACGACGCATGCAAGGCTTGACGCGCGAGAATGACGTCGTCGTCGCTTGAATGCAACAACATGCCGCGAGTGACGCGTGCGCGGCCGCTATACAAACGATCGCATAAAATCGGGTAACCGACGTGTGCCAAATGGACGCGAATCTGATGTGTACGGCCTGTTCGCGGAAAAACATCTAGGAGCGCAAGGCCACGATGCCGCCAGCGGACTTCGTAATAAGTACTCGCGGGCCGACTCGTTGGATGATCGCTCCGAATCATCATCTTCTCGCGCTGGTACGCATGAATGCCGATCGGCAGCTCGATCAAATCCGCGTCGCGATCCGGTGCGGGTGAGACAATCGCCGTGTATCGCTTGCGCACGGCTCGCTTTTCGAATTGCTTTGCTAGGTGCATGTGCGCTCGATCCGTTTTTGCGACTAAAATCACGCCACTGGTGTCGCGATCCAGTCGATGAACGATTCCTGGTCGATTCGTGCCACCCGCCACGCTCAGTTCGTTGAAACGGAAAGCCAGCGCCGCAGTCAAAGTTCCCGACCAGTGACCTTTCGCAGGATGGACAACCATGCCAGCAGGTTTATCGATTGCCACGATCTCGTCGTCTTCATACAAGACCGTCAGCGGAATGTCTTCGCCCTCGATCTCTTCCGTTGGCGGCTCGAACGATTGGACCGTGATGACTTGGCCGGCCTTTAGTCGAAACGATGATCGAATGGCGCGATCGTCGACGACGACCAAACGCGATTCGATGAGTTTTTGGACGATCGACCGACTTACGGCAACTCGCTTTTCGAAAAGAAAAAGATCCAACCGCTTGCCGTGGTCGTCTGGCGACACCAACCACGATTGGGCTTGTGCCGATTCATTTCTGTCGTTTAGTTCTTCAGCAGCATCCACAGGCGAATGCCTTTCGACTAGGGCAAGTAGGTAAACCTGGCGATTTGGGATTTAAGACGATCTTTATTTCCAATCTCGCACGGCCGATGAAACTACATGGGCGTTTTTTTGGCAAATTGATTCAACCGCGATTTGAAAATCGGTCGCTTGCGATACAATCAACGCAGTTTGCGAAACAGGCTGGGCAATTCGAAATGTCGATTAGGTTACCTGAACAAGGCTATTGCTGCACATGCATGGCGAACGTCGAACACGTTCGGGCAATTCGATCGCCCATTCTCAGATTGCTTGATCAAGCAAGCTTCCGATTGGCTTCCGTATTTGGCTTTGGACCATGGTACTGCATTTCGTGTAGTACGCGCAGGCTGCTGTTTCCGCCGCATCGACGCAAGGCATCGAACTACGATCCGCGCGTTCGCGTTTCAAAGCCAATCGCCGAACAGGAAATCGAAGCCTTGGGCAATGTGTTTCTTTCGACCATGTCGTTGATTCAACGCTCCGAACGTGCAGGCTGCTATTCCGAGAAGTTCCGAGACGGGGTGGCCGAACAGTTGCTTTCGTGCGATGTAACATTTTCCCAAGTCCGGCAGCGATTGGATGTGACGGATTTGGATTTGCAGGACTGGATTGCACGATACCATCGCAAACAACTTCGCGACTCTGCAAGTCATGCCCTCTTAGTTCCGATGAAAGCTCCGTGGTTTTCCACAGCCAACGATACGACTGCGAAGACTTGATGCGCAGGTAGTTGCCGGCATCTTCAATTCCGTGTGCGGCCCGATTATGCTGTGAATCGTTGCCCTCTAATGTTGGCGGCGCTCAATCGATTGGTGTTTACACGGAACGAGAGAAACCAATAATGAAATTCATCGAAATGACAGGCGAGAGCTTGGCTCATATCGTCAAAGATGAAGAACTCCAAGTTCGTGATTTGACGAGCGCGGGTATCAAGGACTCGACCATCGTGCGGATCAATCAACAAGGTGACATCGAAGTCCGTCGACCACAACGCTGGGACGTCATAGGCGGCTTGCTGGGAAACTTCGAAGAGCGCGTGCGCAAGACGACCGGATTCGATTGGGTGTAACCGGTTCGTCGGCTACTTGCTGATTATCACGAAAACTGGCAACTCAATCTCGGGCTTGTTTTTCAAGTCGGTGAGAATTTTGATCGTGTTTTTGATTTCGCCCTCGACCACATCTTTGGCCTCGTAAGAAAGTTCCAGCAAGTGCAATCGTCCACCCGCGCTCTCGTTTGACTTGCAGGAAAAATTCCCATCGTCGCATACGATGTCGGTAATCGCGAAAGGCACTTTCGATTTGACCACGACTTTTGTCGTGGCCGAATCGTCCGGCTTGAGCGGGCCCAATTTCACAAACGCGGGACTAATTTCTAATGCCGACGTGACGTTGGCCGTGAAAGCGATCGGAACGCGTGTATCAGAGATTGCGGAATTTCTGCCTTGCGTTTGGTTAACGTATAGGATCAATTCGTTTTGCAAATAACCTGGTTCCGCAGCCTCGGTTAGCTGAGCCGTCAATTCGTAATTGACCACTCCCTGGCCGCGAAACAACTCTTTCAACTGGACTTTGACGTATGGACAAGTGCTTTTGACGTCCGAGATTTTCCAGTTCGAATTCCCTTGATGCGAAACGCGAACGGTTTTTGCCGGAGCCGACGACTGTTCGACTTGCCCAAATTCGATAATTCCCGGCTCAAAGAAAATATCACCGCGAATGATACCCGTGACTCGGAGTTTCACTTCAGCCCAGTAAGGCTTGTCAAAGCGAACGGTAATGTCGGCTGAGCGCTGGCCAGTGAACGACTCTGTGTTGAACTTGCAAACGATGTCGGATTTTTCGTGCGTGCTAATCAAGTCTTTCGTGACGCTGGGGGATGTGCATTTGCAACTCGTCGAGACGCTATGGACGTGAACAGGCTCTTTGTATTTGTTTTCAAATTCAAATCGGAATTCGGCCTTGGCTCCGCGTGCCACGACTCCAAAATCGTGTGTGCTCTCGGTGAACATTTTTGACGCCCAATTTTGCCCCACTACCAGTCGTGGGAAAGCTAACAAAAGCACCAAAATCAAAATCGCTTTTAGTCGTTGCATCTTTTTCGTACCGTGCCGTTGGGTGACAATATCGCACAAGGCCAAATAATCGCGTCGCTCGCCGAGCGCCCCTTTCGACGCTTGATTGCCAAATTTAACCCAACCATCGGCATTTTGAACAGGCGACAAGACAATACTGAGTTCGGTGCGCCTAGCGCGAGATCCCTGCCAAATTATCCAGTTAGACATTTTGGGCACCCCGACCGGCCGTGACTCAGCCGAGTCGCATTCGGTTCCGCGTCGAAATACGCATTTGCAGGGCAATTGCGAGCTGGGACACTCTAGCGCTTCATCGAGGGTTATGATAAGGTCGACTGCCCGATTATTTCTGGGCCTATCATGAATTTCAGATTCCCGCGCGATCGCGACCAAAAATATGCTTCGTTCGACAAAAACTGACTGGACGACTAACTCGTGGCGGAACAAGACGGCCAAACAGCAGCCCGTCTACGCCGACTCTGCCGCATTGGATTTCAACGTCAAGCGTCTGTCGACTTTGCCTCCTCTCGTGACAAGTTGGGAGATTGAAAACCTAAAATCCTTGCTGGCACGCGCGGCTTTGGGTGAAGCATTCGTTTTGCAAGGCGGCGATTGCAGCGAACAAATCGACGATTGCTCCACCGAGTCCATCGTCCGGCAACTTAAAGTCCTTATCCAAATGAGCTTTGTGCTGACCTACGCCTCGATGAAGCCCATCGTGCGCGTAGGGCGGATCGCAGGCCAATACGCCAAGCCCCGCTCCGAGGAAATTGAAACGCGAGACGGAGTTTCGTTGCCGGTATATCGCGGCGACATAATCAACCGTAGCGGCTTTACGCAAGCGGATCGAGAGCCCGATCCAGAATTGCTGGTGCGAGGTTACGAGCGGGCCGCCGTCACGTTGAACTTTATTCGCGCGCTCAGCGGTGGTGGCTTTGCGGATTTGCATCATCCGGAAAATTGGGATTTGGAGTTCGCCAAAAACTCGCCGCAAGTCAAAAAATACCATCAGATGGCCGAATCGATCACGTCATCGCTCCGGTTCATGGAGACGATTTTGGATCGCTCCATAGCGACTAGCAAAAGCATCGAAATATTCACGTCGCACGAGGGCCTGCATCTGAACTACGAAGCGGCTCAAACTCGCCAAGTTCCTCGGCGCGAAGGCTGGTACAACGTCAGCACTCACTATCCGTGGATTGGAAATCGGACCCGACAACTCGACGGTGCGCACGTTGAATACTTTCGCGGAATCTGCAACCCGATCGGCGTCAAGGTCGACGCGACAATTCCGCCCGCCGAATTGACTCAATTGATTGAGCGGCTAAATCCGTCGAGTGAGCCGGGCAAAGTTACGCTCATTCATCGAATGGGCGCGGAGCGAATTGAAGCCCACCTGCCGAAACTGATTCGGGCCGTTCAAGATGCCGGCTTGAACGTGCTTTGGTGTTGCGACCCGATGCACGGCAACACGTTTGCCACGAAATCCGGAACCAAGACGCGGCAATTCGGCCAGATCATTGATGAGCTGCGACTCGCTTTTGCGATCCATCGCCAGAGCAGATCCATTTTGGGCGGGGTTCATTTGGAATTGACTGGCGACAATGTGACTGAATGCATCGGCGGGACAACCTCCATCACCGAATTGGACTTGTCGCGCAACTATAAAAGCCCGCTCGACCCGCGACTCAACTACGATCAAGCCATGGAAATCGCCTTCCTCATCGCCGAGCATTTATCGCATTCCCTTGGCGAATCCGCTGCGGCAGATCAGCCTCCTGATTCTTTTTGAGAGTCAAGACTGCATTGCGACGACGTTGGGAGACCTGCGCCGAACGTGACGTGAATGTAGAAATGGAGACGATGGGGATCGAACCCACAACCTCAGCATTGCGAACGCTGCGCTCTCCCAATTGAGCTACGCCCCCGAATATTTCACTACCACTTGACGGTCAATCACCAACAAACTGACACCGATTCTATGAACTTGTTCAGTGGGTGTCCATCGGATTGGACCTGTGAATGAGATCGTCCCAAATGGCACTTTCGCAGACGTATTCGTGGAAACTGCCGAAGCAAGCCGGTAGTTTAAAACATCCAGCCCCAAGTCTCCAGCCTCACGCCAGTTTGAGTCAGCTTGCCAATGAATGGCAAACGAATTCGAATAGTATACAACGCTCTAGGAGGGTGACTTGGCAATCGAATTCAAATGCACTGAGTGCGGAACCTTGTTACGCGTCGACGATGCGAACCGAGGCAAGATGGCTCGCTGCCCCAAATGCAGCATGATCAATCCGATTCCAACCGGAGCGACTGAACCGACAGTTGCGCGGCTCACTTCGCCACTGCCCGACGAACAATCTGCTCCGATTCAAATTCTTCCGGCGGAAGATGAGCGTTGGATGATGCGCGGCGTTGACGGAACGGAGTTTGGCCCGGTTCGAATGGAAGAGCTGCAACGTTGGCATGCGGAGGGCCGGATCAACCACGAGTGCGCGTTGCAGAAACTTGGAGGCGAGGAGTGGTTGCCAGCGATGGAGGTGCTTGCTCCTGGACGCCTTGCGCCCGCTACAAATAGGTATTCAACTATTTATTCACCTACCGCTGGTTCGAGCGCGCTCCATTTTGCGCCGCATAACGGCACGGCGATCCTTGTGCTTGCCATTATTGGAGCGATTGGGATTTTTCCATGTGCCATTGCCGCTGCGCTTATGGGCCATGTCGAATTGAAGAAAATCAAACGAGGCGACGTTGATCCGTCGGGTGAGTCCCTGGTTCGTGCGGGATACGTATTGGGGATAATCTTTTCAGTCGCTTGGATACTGCCGTTTTCTTGCTGTTGTCTTTTACCGGGCTTTCGGGGATTTTAGCGTTGCTTCAAGGGCGACGACAAGATTGACGTGACGGCCAAGCCGATTTCCAACATTGCTTTGCGAGACTTTACGATGCATTTAATTGGTGCCCACATGTCGATCGGCGGCGGCTATTATCGCGCGGTCGAAGCAGCCAACGCGGGCGGCTGCGACTGCGTGCAATTGTTTACCAAGAACAACAACCAATGGAAAGCGAAGCCTATTACGGAGGAGGAAGCCACGAAATTTCAAGCGAGCTTGGCAGAGCTTGGCGTTCGCGCGCCGCTTTCGCACACGTCGTACTTGATCAATTTAGCAAGCCCCAATCCAAGCCTATTGCAACAGAGCATCGATGCAATGGTGGTCGAATTGCAGCGTGCTGCGCAGCTTGGCATTCCGTTCGTGGTTCTGCATCCCGGCTCGTTTACTACCAGCAGCGAAGAGGAAGGGTTGGCCGCCGTTGCCCGCTCGCTTGATGAAGTTTTCCGTCAGACTATCGATTTGCCAACGGTTTGTTTGCTCGAAAACACCGCAGGTCAAGGGAATCATTTGGGTTGGCGTTTTGAACATCTTGGTGAGATCATTTCGCGATGCAAATTTCCGAAACGACTAGGAGTTTGTATTGACACTTGCCATACGTTTGCGGCTGGATATCCGTTATCGGACGCCGCAGACTATCGACGAACCATGGATGAACTCGATCGTGTTGTCGGTTTGTCCCGCGTGAAGGCCGTTCATTTGAACGATAGTAAAATGCCTTTCGGATCGCGGAAGGATCGTCACGAGCACATTGGCCGAGGCGAGATGGGTTTGAAGCCATTTTGGAATCTGCTTAACGATCCGCGTTTCGCCAAGATTCCCATGTACTTGGAGACAGAAAAGGGAACCGAAAACGGCGAAGATTTGGATGCGATGAACTTGCGCGTTTTGCGTTTGTTGATTGGCAAAAAAATGCCTGTCGATTCAACTTCAGTTGCGAAATCAAAAACAGTGCCTCAGTCTCTACCGGCGCCAAAGCGCAAACCTGCGGCGTCAAAATCTAGCGCCTTGCCGACGAAGGGCGGGAAAAAACTCCAGAGTTCGACAAAAGCACACAAACCCGTACGGAAAATATAATTCGCGACGCTAGTGCCTGCACTATCGTGCCTCGTTCCAAAGCTCCGGCCAAGGAACCGGAATCAACTTCGGCGGCGCTCAAAAGATTGCCACTTGATTTTGCCTTTCATTCGACAAGAATGGACGGAAGCAGCCTGACGCTTCAACGAGGACAACGAAACTTTCTTTGCGTTGAAAACAAAACCTCAATGCGAGAGGGTCCGACCCTGCAGGTTTTGCTTTCGGCTCCTAATCAACTGGAAAACATGTTCCGAAATCAATCTCGGCGAAAATCAAAAACAACGATTCCTACGGCTAGCACGCTGGATTACCGGAGCGAATTGGTAACGGAACGACTCGGAAGAATCGCGGTCCACTACGAGCAATTGGAAATTTTCTTGGCCGAACTCGAAGCCAAACTGCCGGCGGAATCAGCCGAAACCGCTATGCCTCAGACGATTGCCGAGAATCTACCTACCAAGCCTCGGTAAAGATGCCGGGCTCATCCCAGAACTCCTCAGCTATTTGCTTGATTCTGGTCGCCTAAATCGCAACAGATAATTTTCCTCCAATTCAGGCACATTTGGCTCGTCTATGAATTGAAAACCGGCGGCTTCGATTTCAGCCTGCACCACTTCCTTGCCAGCTCGCACATGGCTGATTACCCACTCGCGGGACTGGTTGGGGATTCGCTCAAAATCGACAACGATGAGCGAGCCGCCCGGTCGCAACGACTGATAGATCGACTCGAGAGTTGCTTGGGGAAAAGCGAAATGGTGATACGTATCGCATACGAAAGCCATATCGATGGACTCCGCTGGCAGGCCGACGGAATCCTCGCGGCAAAGCACGGACGTGACGTTTTGCAAGCCTAGTTCCTTGGCCATTCTATTAATGTGCAATAGGAAAGCAGGCGATATCTCGACGGCAAAAACGTGACCATCGGAATTGACTTCGTTTGCGATCAACCTCGTGAACAAGCCAGTTCCAGCCCCGACATCAGCAACCTTAAAGCCCGTTTGAATTCCACATTGCTTGAGAATCTCTAGCCGCCCGACAAAGACCTCTCGACTTTCGACTTCGAATCTGGAAATCCACGAATCGACGTCGAGACTCGGATCTAAAAAATCGCGATTAAGGTCCGGCGAAATAGCTGATTGGCTGGCATGTGACTCGACATATTCCTTTGCCCGAGCAATGTAGGCATCATTTTTCAGGCCTATCGTTTTCGCTTCGGCGAGCGCCGCATCCCAATTTACTTGTTGATCCAGGACGCGATAGGCGAGCCAAACGCCTCCCACGCGATTGGCCGTCCCGCAATGTAAAAGAGTCCGGGTTTGACCTGACTCGCGCAATAATTTGCGAGCTTGATCGAATACATCGTCAGATAACTCGGCCGGCTCGCGGAACGGAAATTCGAACCAATGCAGGCCCGCGGCCTCGATCGCGACCTTTTCGTCCCATTTTAACTCTTCGGGTTTGCGCAGCGTGATGACCCGCGTGATATTCGCTTCCTTTATTGCTTCGATGTCCGCTGGCGTGAATTGGCCGGACAAAAATAGCCAACCAACTCGATGAACGTTGTTGGTGTCGCCTAAAGTTGCGGTTTCCACGGCCGGGACGGCTTGGTCGACGGAGGTGGATTGCCCTGCGGTATCCTCGAGGCT
Organism: Planctomycetota bacterium; assembly: GCA_031409895.1. GTDB lineage: Bacteria > Planctomycetota > Planctomycetia > Pirellulales > Pirellulaceae > JANMEB01. The sequence goes on along the minus strand of JANNYC010000163.1, from coordinate 25,476 downwards.
CACCAAGAGGCAAACAATAACGAGCAACCATTGGCAAACGTGAGATTTCATGGCTTGTCCGATCAGAAATAAACGCGCGGAGTCGCTGAAACAAAACAGACTTCGATCCGCACGAGGCGCGAAACCCATTGACGCTTTTCCAAGTAAGTCTTCCAATGTCCGAATCAATTTAGGGAGTCAGCTATGTTCAAGACGCAACATTGGATTGTACCAAGTTCTATTCTGTTTATCACTGTGATGGCCATGTCGAATCAGTCGTCGAATGCTCAACAATCGGGCAGTAGCTTAATCCCGCGAGAAAAGCTTTTTGGGAATCCAGAAAAGGCCTCGCCGCGAATTAGTCCCGACGGTAAGCATTTGGCGTTCCGCGCACCGCGCGACGGCGTCATGAATGTTTGGCTCGCGCCGAAGGATAATATTGCGGCGGCCGTGCCTGTGACCAACGACCGAACGACCGGCATCTCGCAGTATTTTTGGGCGTATACGAACGAACACATTTTGTTCTTGCAAGACAACAACGGCGACGAGGACTTTCATCTTTACTGCACATCGCTCGATGGCAAGACCGTCAAGGACTTAACGCCGCTTGAGAAGATTCGCGCAAGCGTGATGGGCGTGAGCGAGAAATTTCCTGATACCGTCTTGGTCGGCATTAACGATCGCGATCAACACTTTTTGCATGACGTTTATCGTGTCAACATCGTAACGGGCGAACGCAAACTAATGGTGCAGAATCCGGGATTCGCGGCGTTCTTGCCGGATCACGATTACAACGTAAAAGCAGCTTTTTCCTTTACGCCGCAAGGTGGAATCGATGTAATGACGCCGGACGCACAGGTCAAAGACGGCTGGACCAAGCTACTTTCGATTGGCCCGGAAGATTCTATGACGACTCAGCCAGCGGGCTTCGACAAGACCGGCAACATCATGTACATGATTGATAGTCGGAACCGCGACACGGCCGCATTCAAAACGCTCGATCTAAAGTCCGGGAAACTTACCGACGTATTCGCGACCGATTCGGCTGATGTCGACGATTTGGTCACACATCCGACAGAGCATCATGTCCAAGCCGTCGGGTACACTTACGACCGACCGAAATTTGAAATTTTGGACGAAGCCATTCGCGGCGACTTCGAATATTTGCAATCGCTCGAGCGCGGCGATCTAAGTATCGGCAGCCGAAGCCAGGACGATCAAACGTGGACGGTGGTTTACGACACCGATAACGGACCTGTGAAGTTCTATCTTTATGATCGGGCCAACAAAAAAGCAAAGTTCTTGTTCAGCCACCGCCCCGAATTGGAAAAGCTTCCTTTGGCCGCGATGCGCAGCGAGATCATCAAATCGCGAGACGGCCTAAAGCTGGTAAGTTATTTGACTTTGCCCAATGGTTGTGACGCGAACAACGATGGTCGCCCCGAAAAGCCGATGCCGATGGTCTTGCTGGTGCATGGGGGACCGTGGGCGCGAGATACATGGGGATTCAATCCGCTGCACCAGCTTTTTGCCAATCGCGGCTATGCGGTTTTGTCTGTCAATTATCGCGGCTCAACCGGATTTGGAAAAAATTTCATCAACGCGGCCAATGGAGAATGGGCTGGAAAGATGCACGACGACTTGAAGGACTCGGTCGCGTGGGCGGTCAAAGAAGGTATCGCCGAAGAAAACAAAGTAGCCATCATGGGAGGCAGTTACGGTGGCTACGCGACGCTCGTTGGCCTTACGTTTACGCCGGAGCTGTTTGCGTGCGGCGTGGACATCGTCGGGCCAAGCAATCTCGTTAGCTTGATGGAGAACCCGCCGCCTTATTGGATGCCGATGATGCCGCTCATGAAAAACCGTGTCGGCGATTGGGAAACAGATGAAGGTCGAAAGTTCCTAGAGTCTCGTTCGCCTTTGTCCAAGGCAAGCGAAATTCGCCGTCCGCTGCTAATCGGTCAAGGCGCGAAAGACCCACGGGTCAAACAAGCCGAGTCGGATCAGATCGTAAGCGCGCTCAAGACGAAAAATATCCCGGTCACCTATATGCTTTACCCGGAGGAAGGTCACGGATTCGATCGGCCCGAAAATAATCTGGCGTTTTTCGCTGTAGCCGAAGTCTTTCTGTCAAATCATTTGGGCGGAAAGTTCGAGTTGATCGGCGAAGCCTTTAAGGGAGCCAATGTGCAAATCCCCGTCGGCGCGAACCATATCCCCGGCGTTCAGGAATCGGTAAAATCGGTTCAGCCTAAATAGTTTGGCTAACGAACTAAAGTGAATTGCGACGTTGGCTTGGGAGCCTTTTACGGCGTTGCTCAAGCCAGCGTTTTTTTATGAGCGAATCAACACCTCATCTCGAATCGATCGCCGCCGATCTACAACGCTACGAAAAGCAAATTCGGTTTTCGCCGTTTGGCCTGGCCGGTCAGCGGCATCTTCAAAAGGCAAGTTGCGTGATCATCGGTTGCGGTGCGCTTGGATCCGTCCAGGCCAGCATCTTGGTTCGGGCCGGTGTCGGGCGGATTCGAATCGTCGACCGAGACTTTGTCGAAACTAGCAATTTGCAGCGGCAAGTTCTGTTCGACGAAAACGATGTGGCGGGTGGCTTGCCCAAAGCCATCGCCGCCGTAAACCATTTGCGGCAAATTAACTCGCAAGTTCAAATCGACGCAGTCGTCGAAGATGCTAACCACGGCAATATTCGCGCCCTGTGCCGCGATGTCGATGCGATATTGGACGGAACCGATAATTTCGAAACGCGGTTTTTGATTAACGACGTTGCCGTTGAACAAAACGTTCCGTGGTTTTATGGCGGGTGCATCGGAGCCGAAGGCCAAGCGATGACGATCGTGCCCGGAGAAACGCCCTGCCTGCAATGTTTAATGTCGCAAGGACCGCCGCCGCCGGGGACCACGGCGACTTGCGATACTGCGGGAATTTTGGCCCCGATCATCAATATCATCGCCGCGATTCAATCGTGCGAAGCCTTGAAAGTCCTTTCGGGAAACCGATCCGCAGTCAATCGCAAGCTCACGGTGATCGACGCCTGGACCAACACGATGCGGCAACTCGATCTATCAGCGCTGGCGCAGCAAGGAAACTGTCCATGCTGCAAAGATCGGAAATTCGAATGGCTCGGAGGGCAACGAGCAAGCCGTTCGATTGTGCTATGTGGACGCAACTCGGTTCAGATTTCTTCGCCGGAAAAGTATGTACTTTCGCTTGAGCAACTCGAGCGACGCTTGAGCGAACTTGGGCGGGTACAGCGCAATGAATACTTGCTAAAGTTCTTTGCCGAGGAATGTACTTTGACGGTTTTTTCGGGCGGCCGGACCATCGTGACCGGTACCGGCGACCCAGCCAAAGCGAAGTCACTATACTCGCGATATATTGGCAGTTAGGGGAGCTATGTCTTCAAAAATTCGGACTTTTGTTGCAGTCGATGTTGGGCCGGGCGTTCGCCAAGCGATCGAGCGCGAGTTGCCCAAGCTCACGGCAGCGGCACCGCAAATTAATTGGACCAAATCGGAAAATTATCATTTCACGCTCAGCTTTCTGGGAGAAGTCCGCGACCAAGAAATTCCGGAAATCTGCAAAGTCATCCAGGAATCAGTTAAGGCGATCGAAGAATTCGAGCTTGAAATTGTTGGACTGACTGCTTTTCCATCCATCGATCGAATTAAATACGTTTGGGCTGGCGTCGGCTTTGGAAAAGAAGAATTGTGCCAGTTGCAAGCAACTGTTGCTGAGGCGGCCAGTCGATTAGGTTTCCCGCGAGACCGCGAAAACTACAGGCCGCATCTGACGATTGCCCGAGCGACGAGAAACGAAGCCGACGAAAACCGCAACCTCGACGTCTTGGCATCGTTTGCCGAGCGCTCGTTCGGCGTCTGTTCGATTGACGAAGTCATCGTTTACGGCAGCTATCAAGGAAAAAGCGGGCCAAGCTATGTGCCCATGTCAACGATTTCGCTCAGCTATTGATGCGAGAGCCGTTCCGGTGCGCTGGGATTATCCGCCGAGGGATGAGTCTTTGGCGGTCGACGCGGCGGGGATGGTTGCGGAGGTGCGAGGGTGGTCGAGATGGTCGCCGATGCGATACGTTTGCTGTTTGCCGTTGACTTCCAAAGTGAGCAAATCCGAATCTAGCTGAATTAGTTTCCAGGACGCACCGTCCAAGTCGAACGATTCGCCGATGCCCAGATGATACGTCTTGCCAAGAGTTCGCACGTGAATCCAAGCCCGTGTCTGACCGGTGGCATCTTGAACGATTGCGACGACGACGGTTTCTTGAACGTGGTTAAACTTCTCCGGTGGCTTGGTGACGATGACTTCTTTTGGTTTGACGGTCAGAGTGAATACGCGCTCGTCGCTTTTTGGCGGAAAGCCAGAATCGGTAACGCGAGCTTTGAATTTATACGAACCGGGTTGAAGCGCCTCAGTCGTAAATTGGGCCGATCGGCTCTTGGCGTCCCGCTGGACTAGTTTTGCACCATCGACCTCGCTGCTGATCAGTTCAAATTTAAGCTGGTCAATTTCGTCGGGTTCGCGAACGCTAATTCCAAGTTCTATCGCGCGGCCTTCGAATTCGGACGGTTCGGCCGACGTAGTGAATTGCGGCGGGTTATTCGGCAGCCCAAAAATGTTTCGGGACTCGATTTTTGCACGGTAAGCGGCCAAATCTCGCGGCATCGCGCCAGACGATTCGTCGGGAATCGTCTTGGCTATTTCTGCGTCGGCTAAGCCGAGCGAATCGATCTGGAAAAGCAATGATATCTTGCCCGTGGGTGCCATTTCTTCGGACGTGCCGGTCTTTGCCACGAGAGGCGTTGCGGTAAGCGAGCTGACTCGATGAAGAATTTTGGAATCGTAAAATCGGTAGAGGAATTGATCCATTTTACCCAAGTCCGCGTTTGGGACGTTGAGTTTGACGCTCAATTTTTCGCCGACCCTATGCTTGCGATCATAAGTCATTGGAGTGCCGTTGATTGACTCCAACGTGAACCCATTGGCACCAAAAATTTCTTCAGCAAGTCCGCTTAGCCATTGGCGATATTGGATTTTCGCCTGCTCCGGACTCGAGGCCAAGCTTAATTCGAGATAACGACTCCGCCGCCGTTCGCTCGCTTGCGCTTTGGCGTGCAGCCCCTTGGCATGCTTAATATTCGAACTCAACTCGACGATTTTTGCGTCGTAGGAACTCAGCGAATTCATGAACCATACAAATCCTACCATCAGCAAGAACATCGGCAGCATCACACCGGCGATGATGGCGAGCAGACGTTCGCGTTGGGACAAGTTGGAAAGCATTCGTGGCGAATTCGTAAAAATAGAAAGTTGCTTACTTGGGTGCCGAGGTCGAATTTGGTTCCGTCAAATTGGGAATTGCGGCGGGCCGCTTCTCATCGTTCGCTGGGGCGGTAACTCGCAAAAGTTGATCGACGTTTCGCTGCGAAAGACGAAGCCCCAGATGCAAATCAAAGCTTCGCTTGAAAATCTTGTTGTCGTTCACAGGGCCAGTCTTCCCTTGCGCGACGTTGTATGGTCCCTCGCGAAGTTTATCGACCATGTCGTTTTCTACTCGCGGCTCGGAAATCAATCCGGAAATGTTAATGCCCGCTTCGTCCGCTGCGGCACCGACGGAAGTGGAAAGCCGATTAACGATGGCTTCATCGGGCAACGGGAATCGATCGCTAATTTCGTAAAGTTCATCCAACCAGTTGATGTCACCACGCTTCCACGTGTCGAGAGTCTCGATCTTTCCGATCAAAAGGTCGCGAGAATCGCTATCCAAGGAAAGGATTACAAGCTCACTCGTAAGTCGCTGAATTTCAGAACGGCGCGAAAAGATCATGTACAACACGATCGCCAAGAGAAAAGTCGTAACCGCTGCCGCAATGCCCGCGAGACGGTACATTCGTCGCGGGTCCGTCACTGGTTCGGGGCGGCGATGCGGAATCGCGAAGTCAATCAAGTGTTCGGACGGCTCTGAGGGCAAATTCAAACTGCCCAAAACGGGTGCAAACGAACCGTTGTCGTCGCTGATCGCTTTGGCCGCTGAAGACCCAAGCGATACAAAATTCTCAACGCTCCGTGCTTCGGCGGGTAATTTAAGTTGCTCGTCGATCAGGTTGGCAAGCGCTTGATTCGCGACGCCGCTGCCAAGCACGATGACTTTTGAAACTTGGCCACCGCTGGGTTGATTGGGTGATGCCGCGACCGTGCGACGGATTTCCAGAATCAACGCCGTCGCTTGCTCGGCTTTGTCGTGGGGCAGTCGAAGCGTCCGAGTTAGCACAATTCGATTTCGGTAAGTTACCGTCAAGTCCGCTTCTGTCTCGAATCGATTTACCAGCAGATGGTACTTCGGTGCCGTCAATTCGTTGCGCAATAAATTGACGAGCGCGAACGGACGAGGCAGCACGTGCCGCACTCGCAGCTTGGTCGATTCAAAAACGGTTTGAATCTTTTTTAGTTCGGCGCTGCTGAGCGTTGCGGCCAGAACATGGACAGGCGAATCCTCTTTGCCGTTCGCCAAACGAATGAAATCGATCGGCTGACCATCGGCAATCGTCGAAAAATGGCTCTTGGCTTGGTAGCGAACCAGGTCGGGGAGTTCATCGTCGGGCGCGGCGGGAAGTTCAATGACTCGCAATTCGATTTGCCCGCGTCCAATAACGACCGAAGCATCCGCTCGCGCCAGTCCATGCTTGGCCACGTAGTTCGAAATGATCTCGGAAATCGCGGGGACATCCGATCCATCGCCGATCGGAAACGCGACGAGGTCGTCGACGCGCACGCGATCACCGACATCGGCAGTCGCAATGCGAATGACGTCTTGATCCCAATGAATGGCAATGGACCGTGTCATGGTTTTTATCTACTCGATCAAAGCCGTTCCCAGCGTGTCGGCGGAATAGCCTCGCTGCAAATGGCTCTTATCTCTCCAGAATAATAGGCGAGGGAGCGGAGTGCTCGTATCAATCACGGCTTCCGACCGCGCAATTCCGATTTGGTCGTCGAAATAACCGACAACTTCGGCCCGGTAAACATCGCCGCCGCAACAAATATACGGCAAAAGCGACTTCATGGTCGGCAAATCGACGAGCGCTTCGACCAGCAACCAAGTCTCGAATTGGCGGTTTCGATCGGCACCCTCCGGCGAGTCCAGCTCGAATTCGCGATATCGCAATATGTTATCAAGCAATTCCATGGTCATGCCAGGAATGCCCATTAACGTCCGCCGCGGGGCTTGCATGATGTTAATCCGACCGGGAACGACTTGGCCTTGTTGCGTTGTAAGTTCGTCCATGATGACCGGCAAGAGCAATCCTAAACTGGCCAAGTCGACTGGAGACTTAATGACAACGGCATCGTCCGTGCCTGAGTACTTGACGGTCGTCTTGGCATCGATCAGATCGAGGACTTGCAAAAAGTTCGTTTTGGCTTTGACCTCAAAATCGAGTTCGCCAGCCGCGTTTGCCGCTGGCTCGTCGGTCCCGGTGTACGGACCATTTTGTCGATAAGCAATAATAAAGTCTGTCATTCGCTGATCGAATCGACTTCGCAAGTCGGTGCTCAACTGCTCCAAGTCTTCGCTGTTGATGTTGATACGTTTCAAGCCATCGCCATTGACGTTGTGCTCTTTGCTATACAACGTGAGGTAACTGGCCCAACCCAATTGCAATTCCAGGTCGATCGCGCTTGCACCCGGCGTGAGTGTCTCCTCTTGATCGAGAACGCCATTATGGTTGGCATCCAGGCCAAACAAAAGTTCAGGCGTAACGCCACGCACTAGCAATAATTCCTCGATCGTATCCATCGGGCCATTTTTCGCATCGTATGGCGGACTGATGCTCCCGTAGTAATTGTTCTCCGCACCCAATGGACGAATGTCGTCGTCAGCGTCGATCCAATCCAGAATGGCTTCGGCAACGTCTTCCGACATCTGCGGCAACGACATAAGCAATTGTTTCCCGCCCCCCGGGGAATACGCTTCGGAGAAACCAAGAATATTCAAATTCAGACGCGTTGATTCGTCCGTGAGCCCATAACGAAAGCCCCCTGGATTACCGTCCTGGTCGAGAGCCGGTGCGATAACAGTAAACCGACCAATGTTGCCAACATTGGTCTCGTCCAAGCCAACATTGATCGCTTGAAAATAATTCGGGTTGTTGTAGCGGCCGCCAAGTTCCTGAATCGACGCGTCGTCCGCAGCCAAATACAGCCGAACGTAGTCTATGCCCGAATCGACAAGGCATTTCGATTGGACTTGGCGGCCTGCAAGTTTCGTAATTTGCGATTGAGTCACCATGAGCGTCGAAAATGTATAGGCCGCCAGTGCTAGAAACACGACTGAGACCAACACGATGACGAGCACGATCCCGTTGCGGTTCCTGCCCAGGTTTTGAGAGTGCATCATCGGTCGCCCCCTGACGTGGGAGCTTGTTCGGTCGGACTTGTGAATTCGGTTGGGTTGGCGATTAGTTCCTGCTCTTCCGCGCTGAGGATTTCAGCAAGCGGTAGTTTCGTCACAGCGCGAAACGATCGCAAGGACTTTGGATCAGCGTCTGAAAGTCGATAACTCCCGGATTGCGCTAAATTGGCCCGACCGGGATCGATGATGATCGTGATTTCGACTGCCGATGGAAATCCACCGGATTCATCGGAATCCCACTGTTCTTGCCAAGCTTCGCCGTCAAAATAACGGAAAGATGTGTCAACGATTTCCGGAGCGACCTGTTTGGCAGCCGCGTCGACGGAAAAAATGTTCGCGCCACCACCGTCGCGCATCGTCGCTCGATCGACTTCTCGCCGATACAGTCCGCCGGGAACCGATGACGAATCGTTTGCATCCAACGACACAAAATAGCTAACGCTTTTCACATCGGTTGGAAGCGAAGTATACGCGCCGCTCGAATTCAAGTGCAGAATCGGGTGATATTGATCGAGGCGTGGCAGACGGCTGACGTCGACCGCGATTTCTTTGTTCGTGCCGATAAATTTCGGACGGTTTTCCGGGGGGAGAGTTGACTGAGGTTTTTCCGCCGGGACGTTGGACGACGCGTCTTCGGTAGCATTGTCGGCGTTGTCGCCGTCGGCTTCAGAGTCCGTATCAGAGGCGCTCGTTGGCCCTGCGATCGCAGCCGCTTGCGAGTCGAGAAGTTCTTGCAGTCCGGAAACATCGACGGGCTTGTACTGAATCGCGCTGCGAATGTCAGACGTCATCAAGTTCAGCGTATTGCGCGCTAACTCAGTGAGTTCCATGTTCGACTGAGCCTGTTTCAAATTGATAAAGTACATTCGAATCGCCGTGCCGATCACGCCAATAATCAAAGTCGTCAGCCCGAGTGCGATCATGACTTCCAACAGCGTGAACCCGATCACACGTCGGCCTGAGTGATGTCCGCGCGGAAACGAGTCGTGCGTCAATAGAGTACTGTGTCTTGTCATTGTTCGGCCGCCGGATCGTTGAATTCAAAGTTTGGATCGGGCATGAAACGGACGACCGAGAACTCGACAGGACGGTCGGCGGTTACTTGTTGAACGGTGACCTTGACCACCAGCAAGCCGATTTGTTCGGCGGGTTGCACTTGAACGGAATACTGCCAACCGGGGGCGTCGTGGATCATTGCACCTGAATTCGATTCGAGCGGCAGTGCGCCGCAAGCGATTTCGGACATGCGAGCGTCGGCCAAAATCTGCGAGATGCTTTGGACGCGCGCGGTTCCACCGGCTTTCATGCCGAGTTGTACAAGTTGGCCAATCGCGGCTAGGGCCGTACCAAGAATCGCGATCGCGAAAATGACTTCCAGAAGCGAAAGCCCTTTCCGCAATCGGCGGCTGAATATGAAAGTTCGACGGATCATCGCTTCCGCTCCTTATCGCTAACGCGCTCAGCGGTCGACAAGCCAGTCAAGCCTCGAAGATGAACGCGAATTTGATCGCCTTGCTCATTGGAGACGAACAAGTATGCGTCTTGGGATGTTCCATCCGGATAGAACAGGATCGGTGTCATTCCACCTCCGCCCATCGCAGCACCTTCCGATTCAAATTGTGCCCGGGCGTCCTCGGAAACGGAGCTACCTGCAAAGAAGAGCCCAGTCGGCAATTGTTTCATCGCCGGAGAATCCCCTAAGCTAGCGGCGATGGCCGGATTGACCAGTGAGTAGGCATTGATCAGCGGCGAAAGTGTGTAAGCATCCGACGCGGGCCGATACAAGAATGCGTAGACGTTGCCCGTGCGAATGGCTTGCACACGAGCGCGATCAAAGCCCGCACGAACTTGATCGGCACCGCTTTTGAGTGCTTGGGAATTAAACGTCCGCAACAAGAATGGCGTCGCCATGGCGGCGATGACCATGAAAATCGCCAGCACCAGCAGCAATTCGAAAAACGTAAAGCCGCGCGAATGCGAGCTGACAGCGCGGAAAAAGCCCCAATGCCGTCGGCCATGAATTGGGAAATTCGTATTCATGGCCGAACGAAAAGTGGAAGAAAGCATCGGGGGAAGGCAGTGCCCGTGTGTTTGCTCCGATCGGCGATTGCCGAGGGGAAACGAAACACGCGAATTCATCAAAGACTAATTGGAAATGTCGTCGGCTGTATTAAATTGTCGATCGGGTCCGGCAGAGGAAATGTTGACCGTCAAGTTGGCTTCATCGACCGCATATTTGTATTCGGTTTGCCACGGATCGAGTAGATCTTTCTTGATATCCATATGTGGTCCACCCCAAGTGACTTGGCTCATTCCTTGAGGAATCGTTTGCAAATCTCGTAGCGATTGCGGAAATGCGCTGGCCGAGCTGTAAAAAGCCGTGCAGCCATTTTCAAATAATCCGATTTCGGTTCGTGTGTTTCGGGAAGTCATGTTTCTTTGCATCGCGATGTAGGCGTAACTTGCCATCGAGGCCATCGCGACCAGGATCGCGGTGACCAGCAAAATTTCCATTAAAGTAAAAGCGTCTCGATTGCGACTTCGATTTTGGCGTTTGGCCATGAGGGTACTCCCGTTATTCAAAGGGTGGTTCTATGCAAAAACTTGTTTCAAAGAAATTCAACGGTCTCGACAAGGACTGATCATATTCTACGTAAACGCCTCACCCATTTTCAAAACGGGCAAAAGCAAAGCGACCACGATTAACATAATGACGCCCGCCATGATCACAAGCATCAGAGGCTCCAGCATACGAACCATCAAGTCCAAACGCCTCATGGTTTGCTTTTCGAGCCCATCCGCCAAATTGACCAAAACGGAATCCAACGTATTCGACTCTTGGGCGACCGCGATCATTTCGGTAACAGTTGCCGGAAAGTGTCCAGACTTTCGCAAAGGTGCTGCCAGCGATTCACCCGAAGTCACGCTTTCGGACGCTTGGGCAATCGCTTCCGAAAGGATTCGGTTTCCCGTCGCCTCACGACTAATATCGAGCGACTTTATTATTGGGACGCCGTTTTTCAGCAACGTACCTAGGACGCGACAGAATCTGGCGACCGACAAATTCCTGATAATCGTACCGAAAACCGGAATCTTAAGTTTCATCAAATCCAGCGTTCGGCGGCCTGCTGGCGTCTTAAATTGAACCCACGCGAACACCGCAAGTATCGCGAAAACTAATGCAAAATACAGGCCGTATTGCTGGGTAAAACTACTTAGCCCGAGCAGCATGTCGGTCGCCATCGGCAGTTTGCCGCGCTGCCGAAGTTCTCCGAACAACTCGCCGAATTTTGGCACGAAGAATACGAGGAGGACAATCACGATAAGGGTGCCGATGGAAGCCAAGATCAGCGGATAGATCAAGGCTCCGATCGTGCGCGATTTTAGATCGGCGCGATGTTCGATAAATTGAGCGACTCGGTCAAAAGCGTCTTCGAGGAAACCGCCCTCGCCGCCAGCTTTGGCCAAATTGACTGTGATTTCATTGAATGCTTTGGGGTGGCGGGCAAATGCGTCGCCGACTGAATCGCCGTCCTCGACACGATCGATCACATCTTCCAAAAGAGTTTTGAGCCTCGCGTTCGACGTCTGCTCCTGGACGACTTTGAGCGAGCGCAAGAGCGGAACTCCACCGCGCAACAATGCAGCCAGCGAGGTAAAAAAGTTGACCATCGCATTGTCCGAGACGCGCCCGCTGGACAAAGAAATCGTGCGCTGCGGCGCTTGAGTCGAAACATTGATCGGAAAAAGCGATTTGTTGCTGAGCGCCGAAATGACTTCGCGTTCGGACGCCGCCGACATCGATCCGCTGACGCGCTTGCCGTCAAAGCCGCGAGCAACATAAGTGAATTCAGGCATGATGGTCACTCCTTGGCGCGTCGATCGGATTTAGTGTTCCGCGCGACCTCGTCAACAGTGGTGTCCCCTTCGATCACTTTCGTCCAGCCATCGTCTCGCAACGTCTTCAATCCTTCGTTGAGCGCGGCTGCTTTGATTTCCCACGTACTGGCCCGATCGTGGGCAAGCTGCCGAACTTTGTCCGTGCTAAGCAACAATTCGTAGATACCGATTCGGCCCCGGTAGCCAACATTGCGACATTCGCGGCAGCCAATCGAACGATAAAGCGGCCTGTCTCCCAACCGATCGAATGGAAAATCCTCAGGTACGTCCGCAGAATGAGGTTGGTAGGGTTGGCGGCATTTCAAACACAAGCGTCGGACAAGCCGCTGCGCCATCACGCATTCGATCGTACTTGCCGCCAAAAACGGTTCGACGCCCATATCGATCATACGAGTAAAAGCGCCTGCCGAATCGTTTGTGTGCAAAGTACTGAACACGAGGTGGCCCGTCAGCGATGCGTGAATAGCGTTCTCGGCAGTTTCCAAATCGCGAATTTCGCCGACCAGAACGATGTCCGGGTCGTGCCGCAAAATACTGCGAAGTGACGTTCCAAAGGTAAGGCCAATTTTCGGATGGACTTGGATTTGGTTGATCCCGGCAAGCTGATATTCAACAGGATCTTCCGTCGTGATGATCTTGGTATCGGGTTCGTTGATCTCGACCAATGCACTGTACAACGTAGTCGTTTTTCCAGAACCGGTTGGCCCGGTGACCAGGACAATGCCATGCGGCAAACGAATGACTTCGCTGAATTTCGAATAGGTCGCCTCGTCCATTCCCAAGCCGCGCAGGTTAAACACCATCGCGCTCTTATCCAGAATACGCATCACCAAACTTTCGCCGTGAATCATTGGAATCACGGAAACGCGAACATCGATTTCGCGACCTTTGACTTTCAGTTTGATGCGACCATCTTGAGGCAAGCGTTTTTCGGCGATGTTGAGGTGAGCCATTATTTTCAAGCGGCTGATAATCGCAGCTTGAAAATGATTGATTTCTGGCGGAACCGGCTGTGAATTGAGGTTTCCATCGATGCGGTATCGAACGACCAACCCGGCGGCTTGCGATTCGATATGCACGTCACTGGCCCTCGACTCGACGGCTTCGAGCAGAATCTCGTTGACCAAACGAACGACCGACGCTTCTTGCGCCATCTCCGATAATTCGGAGCCGTCAGTTTCCAATTCTTCAAGCAGTTCGACGCCGTCCTTTTCCAAGCGTTGTTCGACGAGCCCTTCGATCGTTTCGCCGCCGACGCCCAAATGCTCTTTGATCAACCGCGCGATTTCGGCTCGCTCCGCCAAAACCGGCTGCACGACCAACCCTGTGGCCGCGCTCACTTCGTCAAGCGGATACAGGTCATAGGGATTGCTTGTCGCAACGGTTAACGAACCGTTCTGTCGAGAGATCGGGAAGAGTATCTGGCGATAGATAAGTTTTTGCGGAAAGTTTTTGAGCAAACTCAAATCAATTTCGGCGGTTCGCAAATCCAGATAATCGATTCCGACATCGGCCGAGATTGCTCGTAACGCATCGTCCTCGCGCACGAAGCCCAATTCGATAATACTGCGCAAGACGTTGCCGCCCCGCCGAACTGCTTGGTCCAGTTGGGTTGGGTTGATCAAACCTTGGTTCAGTAATAAGGCGCCGGCGTCCATCTAAGTGCTTCTAGAAATTATTTAATATTCGCATCGCGCATCGATATTGGTTCCTTCTCTATCAAAAGCAATCGCCGAGGTTTGGAAAAGAGTGTTCGTCGTTGGCGTCGTATTATTGTCGAAGTCGGCATCTCCCGCCCCGCATAACCGTCAAATTACCCATGTTTTCGTAGGCTGGAAGGGGTCAGACTCCGACCTGTGAAAAAAGGGTGCCCATAGACACCCTTTCTCGGATGATCAACCTTGAGGAGAAATCGTCAAACTAAAAATCGCTCTGGTTTCCACTGCGTCCGCCACGTCCACCTTGACCGCGTTGACCACCTCGGCCACCTTGGAACATTTGCCGCTGATCCAATTCAATCGTGTCGCCAACCATTTCTTTGTATTGCGCGCGTTGTTCGTCGGTTAGGACGGCCAAGATTTCGCTTTCGAATTCTTCGCGAAGCTTCTTTGTCTTCTCTTCCATATTAATCCGAGCTTTCTCGGCGACTTCCTTCAGTTTAGCCTTTTGCTCGTCGGTGATTTTGAGTTCCTTCGACAAGTCGCCTTCGGTTAGCGAGCCCGCCGCACCATCGCGACCGCGCCCCGCCATCTGCAAACCGATTTGCTTCAAGCGTTTCTGCTGATGAGGCAAAAGAATTTCATTAACTCGCGTTTGAAAATCCTTGTTAATTTCGGTCATTTTCGTTTCGCGTTCTTCCTGGGACATATCGCGCATTCCTTGGAAGGATTCACGCATGTCTTCGCCGATCGTTTCAATTTCTTTCAATTGGTCTTCGACGATTTCCAATTCCTTTTGAATTTGTTCGCTTCGCAAAAGCATCATTGGATTGTTCATCATTCGGCCAAAACCGCCAGGTCCACCGGGTCCGCCCTGACCGCCTGGTTGTGCTGCGGCATTCGATGCCAAGCCAAAGGCCATTGCCGCCAAACCAAAAACTCCCACCAATCGTGCAAACTTCATTTCGGTTCTCCTAAAGACTCTCGCGATCGACACCAGCCGACCGTATCATTGATTTTTCAAAGTTCTAAACTAACGCAACGCCGGTTGGTCCACGCCAAAAAGCATACTTTTGCACGGAATTCAAACGCGACATAAGGACTTAAACACCGATTATCTTCTAAAGTTTCCCCGATTTTCGGCAGGGGTCCGTAGGCGTCGATCAAACTTACTCAATTTTGAACTTCGCTTAACGCCCCGTTTCTTGGAGTTGCTTCAACCCGCAGATTTCGCGATGTTTCAGTCATAGGCAAACAATGAATCCGGCCCAGGTCGTTGCCCATTCGACGCGAATACCCCTAAAATGAGCGACTTCATCCGAAATCGACAAAGTGAGGCTTTTCACGGGGTGCGACATTAATTCCTGGCAACCGTGGCGTTTTTAGTCCTTTTTGTGCTTCAATCCAGCGTTTTGACGGCCCAAGACGATGCGCGTGAACGCCGCCGCATGCAACACACCTCTCGAGCATTTGCGACAGATTTTTGGCACTCGGTCCGAAATCAATCACGAGGAGAATGAACAGTCGATCGCTGAACTCGATAAACTCACTCACGAGTTGATGGAAACCGTGGCGAATACCATGCTCCGAGATCGAAATTACAACAATTCAATTTCGCCGTACAATCTTCGTTTAACCGGACCGCTTCGGGCCGTTGCAGAGTCATCCGTCAAGTTCGACGCACGGCCTCACCGCAGCAGCGCTCGGAAGCCGAGCGGTTAAACAGGGAAAGCAGCGGATGACCTTGCAGAATTCATTTCATCTCACCAAATTTCAAACCAACGGACACACAATGTCGCAAAAACCAAAGGTCGAGTCAATCAAAACCAAAGTCGATGAAAACACGAAAACTCTCGATTTCAAAAAAAACCAGTACGAGGTCAATCTCGCGACCAGCATGGGCGACATTCGGCTTGTCCTGTTGTCCGACCAAGCGCCGAATCATTGTCGCAACATGATCGGGCTGGCTCGCGCGGGATTTTACGATGACTTGATTTTTCACCGCATCATCAGCGGCTTCATGATTCAAGGAGGCTGCCCAGAAGGATCAGGGACGGGCGGACCCGGCTTTCAAATCGCGGCCGAGTTCAATAAGACTCCGCATGAGGCCGGCGTACTTTCGATGGCCCGCAGCGGCGATCCCAATTCAGCCGGCTCACAGTTTTTCATTTGCATAGACCGACATACTCACTTGGACGGCAAATACACGGCATTTGGAAAAACGGCCGACGCCGCAAGCTTGGCGGTCGTCAAGAAAATCGGCGCGGTAGAAACTCTTGGAAACGACCGTCCCAAAGTCCCCGTGAAAATCACTTCGATAACGGTGTCGGAATTGAAGAAATAGCCGGATGGCACGCTCTGAGGCTTTGCGAAGGGCGTGGCTTGAAATACGCTTCCGACCACGCCCTTCGAAGACTCATGGACGTGCCACCCAAATTCCTAGCGGAAACAATGTACTAGGCCGGAATTTTCGGCATGCGATAATTGAGTTGCTCGTCGATTAGCTTGTTTTGTACAGCGGCTCGTTGGCTTGATCAGTCGATTCATTTGTTTAACCCGCGCAGCGGCTGGTCCCGTCGGAGCGGCTTCGCCGGTTAAACAAGCTGGTGTCGGTCGGCTGTATTGAAACTTTATCTCCTATGAACGAACACGCACGGCAGAAATCTAATCCCGGTTTTCAATCCGGGTTGCGCGAAATCCTGCTGGAAGTCATCGCGCCCGCGCTGATCATGCTCATGCTCGGCAGCATGTTCTTTTTCCTGGTCGAGATTTTGTATCGTGACGATTACCGATTCGCGGTCCATTGGGTTTTTGGCTTGTACGTGTTTGCGATCGTGCTGATTGGCCGGATTTCGATCATGGAAGGATTTTTCCGGGCTCAGTTTTTTGCAGCCGCGCTGATGATCGCCGTCTTTGTCCATACCGGACTGGGACCGCATTGTGTGCTCGTCATTTTGTCTTGGTGGGCGGCCAGCAAACTTACGTGGGACTGCACTTTTATCGACGAAAGCCGGGATGTCACGGGCCAAGGTCTCGTTTCGGCCGCGCTGGATCGCTGCAAAATTTTCCGCGACAAGTTCTCGCAAGTCTGGCGCGGAAAAATTTCGCTTGCTGATGCCATTGAGCCTGAACAAACGTCCGACTCGAATTCGAGTTCGGCCGACGATCATTCGGCATCCGTCACCCGCTGGATGAAAGAACTTGTGTGGAAGCGAAAACGAAAAAACACGCCGGGGCTTTGGGCGTTTTTCTTTTTCACCGCCGGACTATTCATTTTTGGCTTCGGACAACTTTTCATCGAAGCCACTCAGCGGGCTCGGAACTTTAGCTTGCGAATGTTCGCAATCTATTTGTTCGCGGGACTCGGTCTGATGATGTTCATAAGCCTAATCGGATTGTTTCGCTATTTGAAACAGCGCGGAACCGAGATGCCCGACTCGATCGCACGGGCTTGGCTGGCTGCGGGGACCATCTTCGCGATCGGCTTGGTCGGAGCGGTACTATTTATTCCGTGGCCAAATTCCGGGTTGTCGTTGTCGTCATTGATCCCGCGATTTGAAACCGTAGAACGAACTGGCGAAAACTCGCTATTGAAAGAACGCGGCAAAGTCGAGGGTCCACAAAGCTCCGGCAAACCCGCTGAGCGCGGTGCTCCAGGCCAAGGCGACAAAGCGTCCGAGCGACAAGCAAAAGGCGGAATCCCGGGCGGCGACAAAGTTGGCGACCAACCGCAAGGCAAACCCGGCTCAAGCTCCGGCGGCAATAATCCTGGCGGCAAAGGTCCAAAACCTGCTTCGCCGCCCGAGCAACCTTCCCAATCGAATTCGCCACCAGAAAAATCAAAAACCGGAAAACCGGCCGCGCCATCTCCTAACCCGAAACAAGAAAGTAATTCGGAGCCGAAAAACAATTCTCCCCAGAACGCGCCCAATCCGGAGACTCCCAAAACTTCTGGCGAGCAGAAAAAATCGGAGTCCCAAAAATCAGACTCCGCGAGTCAACCGAAAGATTCCTCGCCCTCGCCCTCGCCCTCTTCCGCTTCGAAGCCAACCGAAAAACAGCCTGTCGAGAAATCTCAAGACCAATCGCCAACGGAGCGGAGTTCAGCGCCGTCCGAAAAAACAAAATCCGCGCAACCACAATCGCAACCGCAGCCGACTCCGCCTCGGTCGTCCAATGGGCTGCAAAATCTAATGAGTACCTTAAAGCCATTTATCACGTTTTTGATTTGGTTGATCGCCATTGTCGTCGTGGGGATTTTAATTGTCCGCTATCGGAATGAAATCATCGATGGCCTAACGAGTTTCTTCAAATCCCTTAGCGATTTGCTTGCACGGATGTTTAGTGGTAAGCAACAAACCGAGTCCGCCGACGCTTTGGCGGCGGCGGCCAAACATCAATCCGTATTCAAACCGTTCGCTTCCTTTAGCAATCCGTTTGACGATCTCAAGTCGTCCAAGCTGTCGCCAACAGAAATGGTTCAATACACGTTTGCCGCGTTCGAATCGCTTGCTCGAGAAGCTAAGATTCCGCGGCAGACCGATGAGACGCCACTGGAATTTGCTCGCCGCGTTGCAGAGAAATACGACCTGCTCGGCCGGGGTGCACGGCACTTGGCACAGTTGTATTCCCAAGCAGCTTATGCGCAAGGGCAGCTTTCAGCAGCCGATATCCAACCGCTGCGAAACCTTTGGTCGCAGATGCAGTCCTTTGCGCAACGGATTTCAGCGCCCCAACCCGTCGCCGCTGATTGAACCATGAAGAAACGGCGACGGTCGAGGGGCCGTATTAAAATCTGAAATCTGACTTCTCAAATCTGACATTTCAAATCTGAAATCAAACGAATTCCCCCCATGGCTGAACCTCTTTTCGATCTCTTGCAGAATTACCGAATTTATTCCGCCGCGGAAATGCGTCATCGGGCAAAGGACTTTTACGAAAACATTCAGCGGCGCAGAACCGTGCGCGATTTTTCGGATCAACCGGTTGAGCGAGAAGTCATCGAGACATGTTTGTTGGCGGCGGGAACCGCGCCCAACGGTGCGAACTTGCAGCCCTGGCATTTCGCGGTCGTCGAGTCGCCGGAAATCAAGCGGCAGATTCGCGTTGCAGCGGAGGAGGAAGAACGCGAGTTCTATCAGAAGATCGCGCCGCCGGAATGGTTAGCCGCTCTTGCACCGCTGGGGACCGATGAGCACAAGCCGTTTTTGGAAATCGCACCGTACTTGATCGTTATTTTTTACAAGACGCACGACGAACTACCCGACGGACGAACCGTCAAACAATACTACGCCCAAGAGTCGGTCGGTATCGCCACTGGCTTCTTGGTCAACGCTTTGCACCATTGCGGAATGGTGACGTTGACGCACACTCCAAGCCCGATGAAATTTCTCAACGGAATACTTGGGCGACCCAAACACGAGCGGCCTTTCTTGATTTTGGTTACCGGATTTCCAGCTCCAGGTGCCGTCGTCCCTCGAATAACCAAAAAATCGTTGTCCGAAATTGCATCGTTTCATTAACTGAACTGCTCATCGGCTGCTGTTTAACCCCAATACCGTTCAAATATTGATCGACTTGTAGCGGAATCGGCGCGAGCCGTCCGGTTCTTCCTGTGTTTTCTTAGCAGTTTACCGGGCAGCTCGCGCTGCTCCGCTACAAATTGAACGGTATTGTGTTTAACGCCGCCGCATTCGGGCTGGCCGCAGCAAAACGGCTTCGCCGGTTAAACAAGAGCGCGGCGGCTGGGTCCTTGAGAAGGTCTGCATTAGCCGGTCGCTTCGCACGCAGCGGCTTCACAAATGAAACAAGGGAACGGCTGCTCCCATTTAATGAAGAAGGCGTGAAAGTCGTGGATTTCGGCTTCAAATGGCTTGGCATTCAAGCAAAAATGGTTACGATTTGATGCGTACCTAACCACCCTTTTTGGGCTTGTTGTGCCGATTTCTCGAGCCCGGTGCGGCGAGAGAATTTTCAATCTCTTTTTCAAAGCGTCGATCGACAAGTCGCGATTTCAAGGAGAAATCATGAACGTGAAAAGGTCTAACGGATTTACGTTGATCGAACTTCTAGTGGTGATCGCGATCATTGGCATACTGATGTCAATTCTAATTCCAGCCGTACAAGGCGTACGCGAAGCCGCACGGCGAACGACCTGCTCGAATAATTTGCGCCAAATGGGAGTGGCGGTTACGAATTACGTAACCGTCTTCGCAAAATACCCACCTGGGGCGAAATTTGGCCAAGGCGCTGGCTGGCATGCATTTATTTTGCCGTACCTTGAGTTCGAAAATGTTTACGATCGCTTGACACTAAAAGAAACAACCCCGGCGATTAATATCCATTGGACGAGTACGGCGTCGTATCCCGACAACGTGGCTGCTTGTCAGTACGGTCCGGATAAGCCGAGTTTGTACAAAGTTTTCAAATGCCCGTCGGATCCAATCCCGTATGGGCTAAACTCTGGCTCTCCAGTTGTTGCTAACCGAATGACATGTAGTTATGCGGCTTGTGCCGCCGGCTATTATGTTCCAGACGGTGCAACACCTTCTGAAGGAGAATATGGCCACATCGACTATGTACCAAGCCTGGTCATTCCACACCCGTATCCCAACAAGTCCCAAGTTGAAGCCAATCGAAATGGCGTTCTTGTGCCGACCGAACCCCTCGTCCCCACCGTCGTGAACATGGACGATGTCGTTGATGGTCAAGCGAATACGGTTATGATTGGCGAAGTTATTTTCGACAATGCGTTTACCCGATCTGACGCCGATCATTGGGCGGTCGGTAGTCGTCAATTGGACTTTGGGGAAACAACCGAGACTATTCCGGCCACAACAACTGTGGATGAATCTGAGTTCTTTGCGTCTACGATTCATCCGCTCAATTATTATCACAGCTATCCGGGAGACATCTATTCGGCTCCGGCAAAACAACAACGCTTTATCACTTATAGTTTTGGTAGTTGGCATGCCGGCGGCGGCGTCCATTTTGTATACGCGGGTGGTCAAACGAAATTTTTAAACATGGAGATGGATCCGGTAATTCGACAAGCTCTGGGTGGGCGCAACGACCGGCAGGAAATTGGCGAATATTAGTTCGATCGCTGAATTTTTTCGCAATTAGGACGAGCACCATGGGCAAGCCGCAAAAAATCTTAT
The DNA here is from genome assembly GCA_031409895.1 of Planctomycetota bacterium. Lineage (GTDB taxonomy): Bacteria > Planctomycetota > Planctomycetia > Pirellulales > Pirellulaceae > JANMEB01. The sequence continues at coordinate 4,339 of JANNYC010000163.1, read as the reverse complement.
ATCAAGCGTTCCTCGGAGTCAGTTTGCTCGTTACGTCTGCCGGCTGTCCGGACCGCTCCATGCTGCGACCGTATCCTGACTTGAGCAAGCAATCGGATACGGATTCAGAAGATTCCGAAGGCATCGAACCAGAGCAAGCCGAATTGAGTGAACAAGCTGTTCCGCCGGCGGCCGATTCAAGCAACCCGCGAAAAGCCAACTAAGAAATATGGATGCTCTAGAATCATCCTGTCAGGCATGCGAGCAGTTTTGTTTCGCATCAACGGTGCGGAACTCAATAGCCTAGGTCAGCGACTATAAAGGTTGCGTTGGCACGCTGCTGGACGCACCGTTGTCGTGAATTGACGCGCCAGCGAAAGCGTATCATCTCAACCCCACCCGTTCGCCACGGAACGATAGCTCCATCCGGGACTAACGCGCCTACCGCGGAGCGGCGACTTTCTTCGGTTGAGCCTTCGCCGCCTCCGATTTTTCCCCGTAAACCTCGGCGAGTTTGGCGACGATGTTTCGCATGGCGTCGCGGGTGCTTGCGGGCTCAAGTATCTCGGCTTCTGAACCCATCGACAAGACTCGTTGAATGATTTCGACTTCGTTGATCGCTTTGATGTCCATCTCAAACTCGCCCGATGGGAGTTTGGTCAGCTTCTGGTCCTCGTGCCAGGGATCCTCCAACACGAGCCGCGCGGCTTGGGGCGAAAGCCGTATTTTGAACTGCTGCGGGTCTTGGCCAAAGTACACGCCCAAACTGTGGGCCATGAATTGATCGACGTCCAAATTTTCCGGCACCTTGAACCACTCGTCCAAGATCGTTGCCTTTTCAAACCGATCGATCTTCCAAGTCCGCACGCGCGCCGCCGGATCGTCGTCGATAATTTCATGGTCCGCCGCAATGACATACAAACTCGATTGGAACAACACAATCGCGTATGGCTCGATCTTGCGAACCGCCGTCGGTTTGTCCAGCGACTCATACACGATTTCGACAACCCGATGTTCGAGAATCGCGCGATTGACCGTCTTGATGCTGCCGTGATGTCGCTCGTAGGACTTGGTCGGCACGCCACTGACTCGCAATGAACGCGAGAACTTTTCGTAATGTTCCAAAACGGTGGCCGGCAGCTCGTCACGGACTTTGTTCCAAAACGATTCGATTCCCATCCAAAACGGCGTGCCGGCCAGCGGATGCAATAATTGCCGACCAAGCGAAAGTGAAATCAACTCGGACGCGGTCGCCGTAATTCGATGATCCGAGTTATGTCGCGGCCCCAATTTCCAGACTTTGCCGCGTGCCTCGTCGTGAACATCGACATCAATTCCGGCGGCCTGTAAAGCCTCCAGGTCGCGCCGCAGCGTTCGCGGATGCAGCGAGCTCAGTCCAAGCTCGTCCACGACCACCTGCAGCAACTCCTCAATCGTTTTGCCAAAACGGACCCCTTCCAAAATTTGCAGGATTTTGTGTTGTCGAATAAGTTGTTCGTTGCGCGCCATAGCGACTCCGTTCGTTCGCGATAAACTAAGTAGGTTGATTATCGTTCCTGATTCGGCTTTCGCCAAGTCACTTGCGAACGCCTTCATTCAATTCTGCCAATTTAGCACAATGGCCATTGTGAACTCACGTCAAAAAAATCAGGTCGTGCTTTGTCTTAGCGGCGGAATGGACTCGACCGCCCTGCTCTTGCACTATCTTTCGCGAGGTTTTTTCGTCCATGGCATAAGTTTTGATTACGGACAAAAGCACCGGATCGAATTGGATCGGCTCCAATCGAATTTGGCGTATTTCAACCAACATGGAATTACGCAGATCCAGTGGAAGCTGATCGACCTGACATCCACAACTGAACTTCTGGCTTCGGCACTGACGAATCAGGAAATCGACGTTCCGCTGGGACATTACGAAGATTCGTCGATGAAGTCCACGTTTGTGCCAAATCGAAACGCGATCTTCTGTTCGATCGCCTATGGTTTTTCTTTGTCGCTTGCCGAGAAATTCAACCAACTCGTGAAGCTTGGCTTGGGCGTGCATTCAGGCGACCATGCGATCTACCCCGACTGCCGTCCGGAATTTTATGCAGCATTGCTGCACGCTTTTCAAATTGGGAATTGGAATTCGGAGCGAGTCGAGCTGGAACTCCCGTATTTGCACTTGAACAAGTCCGATATTTTGGTCGACGCTCGAGAGTCGATTGACGCGTTGCAGTTAGATTTCGCAACCGTGTTTCGCAACACTTGCTCCAGCTATTTGCCTGACGCTCAAGGACGATCACTTGGGCAGACCGGCTCGGACGTGGAACGAATTTTGGCCTTTCATCGATTGGGATGGATCGACCCGATCGAATATCAAGTTCCCTGGCCCGAAGCCGTTCAGCGCGCGTTGGATTTGGAACGCAACTTCCAGGCGCGACTTCCTGGCGAGTCCGCCGCGGCGGATCAGCCCCCTGATTCTGAGCGAAAGTTTAATGTTGGGGGTTGAAAGTTGGGAGCGAAGCAAAGCCATTCGTTATTGCAAGCGCCGTACGTCAGCGTCCTGATGGTGATTCCAATCAATCGTAAAATTCAAGCCAACGCGAGTCTCCCATGCCCGACATCTTCCAAGATTTTCCCATCAAGTCCTCCGTCGAGAAAATCTTTGACGCGATCAGCACACCTGTCGGATTAGACGCTTGGTGGACGAAAAGTTCATCCGGGACTCCTGCCCTTGGTCAGGAATACAAACTTGGGTTCGGTCCTCAATTCGATTGGCGAGCCGTTGTCACGAAGTGCATCGCTGGCCAAGAGTTCGAACTTTGCATGATTCGTTCCGATGACGATTGGAATGGAACGCTGGTCGGATTCCGTTTGGAAACTAAACCAGAGATGGTTTGGGTTCGCTTTCATCACACCGGCTGGCCCGCCGCCAACGAGCACTTTCGCATTTCAAACCACTGTTGGGCAATGTACCTGCGCGTTTTGCGACGCTATCTGGAAAACGGCGAGCTTGTTCCGTATGAAGATCGACTGAGCGTTTAACAGCTTGTTGAAATGCTATCCCGAAGCGTAAGTTTTGATGTTGCGCATTTTAAGTTCCCTCTCCCCAACACGACGTAATTTCACGTCGTGTTGGGGAGAGGGCCAGGGTGAGGGGCCGCGATTTCGCAACGCCGAATGCATCCCCCTCATCCTAACCTTCTCCCCCAACATCAACGGCAAAGCCCGTTGATTTTGATGGAGAAGGAACAAGAACTGCGCAACTTCAAAATGCGTGAGCGACGGATTTCGCGTTCGTACTCACTTTCGTATCGCGTCACAATCCCAACACACTGTCGGTCACGAATCCTGAAGTCTGGTTTAACGAAAATTCGGACTCGCTACAATAAACCAGAAAGGACGGCTCGATTGGGATCGGGGTTGGCCGAAGCGATATATCGTTGCAGCGAAAGGCAAAAATGAGCTTGCGTAAATCGTTGGTTGCGGGAATTATTTTTCTCATTGGCGCAGCGAGCGCACATGCCGGCGACGAAACTCGCGATTTGCTTTGGGCGGCGGTTCGAAACGGCGATGCGGCCGCGATCGCGGAATTATTGGACAAAGGCGCCGACGTCAATTCTCAAAATGAATTGGGAATTACGGCGCTGTGGATTGCCGCCGGTAAAGAAAAACCGGAAATCGTTGAACTGTTGATCGCACGCGGCGCAAACGTCAACGTGCGCGACGGCATTTGGTATCAAACTCCGCTGAGCATCTCGCTTCGAGAGGGCTCGGAAGAATCGGTAAAGAAAATTCTTGCAGCCGGCGCGAAGGATTTAGACGAGGCCGCTTCGGTCGCTGCCGGAAGTGCAGACGTAGCTCGCTTGTGGCTCGTGTTAGACACTGGGAAAGTCTCCCAAGATACGCTTGATGGAATTCTGTATTCGACCGCCGAAAGCAAGGCCGCTGTCCGCGAGGCGTTTACAAAAGCCGGCGCTAAATCGGTGCCGAAGGCCGATCCGGCCGATCTCAAACGATGGACTGCGTTTGCCGGAAAATACGAAAACGACAACGGATCATCACTGATCATTGAAGTAGCCGACGTCGGGTTGATTACAAAATCCCCGTCCGGCACAGGTTCGGCTTTTCGTCCAACGGGTCTCAACTCGTTCGTTCCAGTAGGTTCTGTCAATTCATCGATAATGTTTGAGCAATCCGGCGAAAAAGTCACGCGAGTAGTCTTCCGACGGTTTACTTCCGAGACGTATTTTTATCCCGCCAAGCCGGTAGCGACTCCGACGGCCGCTGCGCGAAGCGAGGACGCCGCATCGAAAGTGACGGCTCCCTTGAACTGGCCGCAGTTTCGTGGCCCAGACGCGACCGGAATCGGCGATGG
>JANNYC010000162.1:0-21974 GCA_031409895.1 Planctomycetota bacterium | reverse complement strand
TCCCATTGAGCAACCGAACCAGCAACGCAGCGCAGCTCGGCGAAGCGTTTAGGTATTGAACGGCCCGAGCCGCAAGCCTCGGCATGCGCAAGGCCGACGCCAGCACTCGGCACGCTCGGCTCTTGTGGCGCAGAAAACGCGAGTACTCGCTCTGCCACTGTAGCTCCAGGTCACGACTCGTACAAGCTCGCCGATTCGCCAGCAACGATGACAATTTGTCCGCCGCGAGCAGCGCCCAGGTCATCCCCTCTCCCGTGAAAGGTTCAACGTAAGCCGCCGCATCGCCAATCACGAACAGGCGTTCCGCCGAGACGCGGTGTTGACGATGTGTTAACGGCGGCGTTCCGCACCAGTTTGAGTCGTCCCACTGACGAGCGCGTTCCGCCCAGGCTGGCTTCCCTGCGTCCTCAAAAATATCCGCGATTGCCCTCGAGGGACGTTTTCGCTCGCCTGGGTTGCTGCGGCTGATCGCCGCAGCTACGTGTAGTTGTCCCGGTTGCGAGCTGGCCAGCCCTACGTAACCTTGTCGACCGATAACCATCTGAATCGCGTTCCAGCGAACGCCAACGCTTGAGAACCACTCATCCTCCGCAGCTAGAATCGTTCCCAGTCCGACGCGCGAAGTGAGCGCCACCCGATCGTTCATGCCGGCCACACGACCAAGGCTCGAGTGCGCGAGGCCATCGGCAGCGATGACGAAATCCGCCTCAAAATCAAATCGCTCCTCGTGCGGATGACGGCAGGAAACCGATCGACGCCCTTCGTTGCAATCGCCAACCGACACGACGGTGTTCGGCAGGAAATGAGCTCCCGCAGCAATCGCCTCGCGCACGAGATAGGCATCGAAATTGCCCCGCGATATAATCGACACCGGAGGAATTACAAGTTGGGCCGTTTTTCCTCCTGCGTGCAATTGCAGTCGGTCGGCAACCCGCTGGGGTAGGCTTTGCAATGGCACCGACATGCCCGCAGCGGCGAGCAATCGTATCGCGTCCCGGCCAACGCAACCGCCGCAAACTTTTTCTCGCGGAAACGATTTCTTATCGAGCAACAGCACGCGGCGACCCCGCTGCGCGAGACGCAAGGCCGCAAACGATCCCGCCGGACCTGCTCCAATGACTACCGATTCCCAGCGCTGGGACTTCGCAGTCGAAGAACTCATCGTGGCGGAAATGGTCACCGGCGACTCCACGTTAGAAGAAATCGTTGCGGCCAATGTCGAGAAAATCGCACGGGTGCGAGCCCAGCTTTTTCCGCCAAGATTTGCACTTCGTTGATCGTATACGCCCCCGCCACCGAAACCGGACCGTCATAGTGCACCACCGCCGACCGCGTCAGCAATCGGCAACCCGCCCGCGCCAAAAAGTATCCCCAGCGACTGCGAATCAAATCGTTGATCAGTATCGATTCCGCGGCTGCCTCGCGCATACGACTCATCAGGTCCACGGCTTGATCATCCTCCAGGTGATGTAGAAATAACGAGCACATGACCATATCGCAATCCGGCGGCAACGGATCACGTAGGACGTCGAGTTGCTGAAAATGAATGGGTAAATTGGCACGCAAAGCCTGTTCCTGAGAATGCTGAATCGCTTCGCGGCTGATGTCGCAGCCGATCCAGTCGATCTTCAGGTGCCGCGCCATCGCCTGCAGCGCAAGCGTTGTCAGGATATCCCCTCCCCCGCTGGCAAGGTCCAGAACTCGCAATGGCCGTCGGCGATTCGGCTCGCGCGCTGCCGCGAAAATCGGTTTCGCCATGATGGCCGCACTTCGGCTTACCCAGTTAATGCGCGCGAGCGATTGCAAAGCCGATCGATGTTCGTCGACCGCCAAAGGCTGATCCATCCTTTCAGCCTGCCGGCGACGCTGCGGAAGCCCCAGGAAGAGGTTTTTCAACATACGCGGCATGTTACGCGGCAAGGCTTCAAAGTCAACTCACCGTTGGGGCCGAGCGGCGGATCTACTCGGCGAGAGGAATTTTGAAGTAAGGCCGGCCAAGTTGTCTGGAATTGCGACGATGGTCTCCCAATAGACAGTTGCCGTTGCTTCACTCACGCAACGCACGTCTAACATCATTCTTGGCGGGTATCGCGCTGAAGCGGTGTAAAGATTTGACGATGGTTTCGATTGTGACTGAAATACGCGGCATATTCTGGCATCAAAGCACACCATCGTACGTGGTGAACTTGTTTAGCGCTGTAAACTTCTCCAAAGTCGAAAACCACTGCCAAGTTTCCGGCATGTCGTCGTTTTCGATTCATCCAGCTTGCGCGCTGGACATGGAAGATTACTCTTTGACGCTCAAGGATTTGGGACATGCTGCACGCATCCGGACGGAGCCGCGGTTTCGCACTGAGCTGGATGCTGCTGCTGGGCGCATTCATTGGCTGCGCTTCGATGCGGAATCATGGTACTTGGGGAACGCCAAGCCTTGCGTCACCAGATGCCGCTGCCGCCAACAACGACGTTACGGTTGTCTACAACTGCTCAAACCTTGTCAGGGCCGAGTGGGAATACGCAAAGGCCTTTGAAGTCATGGCCTGCGGCAACTCAGAATGCGTGGACCATTTCTTTCACGCCGCATCATTCGCTTGGCTCGACATGGAGGAACAAGTTTCCGAAGGCAACCCCTTCGTTGGTCGGGCCGGAGAGATTTACCGATCGTCCCTAATTGCGCTGATCGACGAGGGGCAACATTACAAGCGGCTTGATCCCAGTCGTGGCCTGCGCATTCAAACCGCCGACGGATGGTCGATCATCCCGATGGTGTACCATGGATTTCCACGAGCGGACAAAGATTTTCACGAACTCATTTCGGTGGGTGAATATTGCACCAAGCAACTCAATACATCGCATCATTGCGACGGTTTGGGCGTGCCTGCAATTGCCGTTCACCATCGTGAGCCGAGCGAGCGTTTTCAACGAAAACAACAACCCTTCGCCGCCACGCTGGTGTTGCGAACAACGACCGACGGCCCTGCGGGGCGACCAGCTTCGACGACGTTGGAACTCTACGATCCATTGCGCACATCGACCGCCACGGTTTGCGGGCGACCGGTCCCCCTAGCGAAAGACATCTCCGCGCCCTTTGCTCGCGCGTTGAGCACAACGAAAAGGAACTACGTTCAAGAGTTCCTGCAGCCTGGCTCGACACCAGATGAGCCGGGACTCTTCATGCTCGAACCCTATCAGCCGGGGAAAATTCCGGTAGTGCTTGTCCACGGACTGCTCTCAGATCGATTGACCTGGGCCAATGTTGCCAATGAAATTCAATCGCGGCCTGAGCTCATGGAACGCTATCAATTATGGGGCTTTGAGTATCCGACCGGAGGGCCGTTTCTGAAAAGCGCGGCATTGCTGAGGCGGCAACTCGAACAACTGCGTGTTCATTTCGATCCGCAGGGTACCGATTGTGCGTTAACCCAAGTTGTGCTGGTCGGACATAGCCTCGGGGGCTTAATCTCCAAATTACAAGTCACTCACAGTGGTGTGTGTTTATGGAAGGGCATCTCGAATCGGCCGTTTGAAAACATCATCATGGACCAAACGACGCGAGTTGAACTGGGCGAATCCCTTTTCTTCGAGCCGTCGCCAATGATCGCGCGCGTCATATTCATGGGCACGCCGCATCGAGGGTCGGCATGGGCTCAACGACCCATCGGCCGAATAGGTTCGCTATTGGTGGAAGAGCCAGAGACAGCGAAGGCAGTGCATCAACAACTGCTACGCGACAACCCAGGGGCCTTTTCTCGCGAATTTACCCGGCGGGTTCCCACCAGTATCGACTTGTTGCAACCTATGAGCCCGTTGCTTAAAGCAGTCGACAGTTTGCCGATTGACTCTGGAGTTGCCTTTGATTCGATCATTGGAAACGGACGCTGGATGCTGGGTAACGGGGACTCGGACGGCGTCGTTCCGGTTTCGAGTGCCCATATCGATGGGGCTGCCAGCGAGGCATTCTTTCAGGCTGGGCACTCGAAAATTCCGCAAGACCCTGCCGTGATCGAGGAGTTGTGCCGCATTTTGCAGATGCAAATTTCAGAAGCAAACCTTGGGCGCAGTCATTCGCCAGTTCAATTCAAGTAGATAGTATCCCGAGCATGTTCGCCTCGAACAGCGCTTCGACTGTTGCGGCTTGAGCGAATTTATCTATCTGGAAATCGCCCTTTGATGTTGCGATTTTCCTGTCGCTAACGGCTCACTGGTCGTTTGTTTTGTTTCCTGCGACTGACGAATTTTCCTTCGTTTAACGCCAATACCGTTCAATTTGTAGCGGAGCAGCGCGAGCTGCCCGGTAAACTGCTAGGAAAACACAGGAAGAACCGGACGGCTCGCGCCGATTCCGCTACAAGTCGATCAATATTTGAACGGTATTGCGTTTAACGCCCAGCCGCAGGCGCCGGCTTTTTTGTTCCGTTACCCCGCTTGGTGCAAAGCCGTCGCCTGCGGCTGGGCGTTAAACGATTCATCTTTCAATTGGCTCGAATTCCCTGCGATTGCGTATCCGTTTCGAATTTGGACTTCGTCTCTTTGCGCAGCAGCTCCAGCGTCAGCCGCCGATTCCAGGCGACCAGATCCGCGGTAGCGGAAGCAGGTTCATCCAGCAACTGCGCGGTCCAGGCATTGGCCTTGTCGAACCACTGGCGGGCCGGCTCGGCTTGTCCGGTGGCGGCATGGGCCAGGGCCAACGCATACCAGGTGTAGGCGGGCGAGGTGTTGGCGCTGGCGTCGGGATGGTCGAGTTGCTCGGCGACGCCGGTCAGGATTCGAATCGCTTCTTCGGTTTGCCCGGCTCGCGCGAGCAACGATCCCAACGTATTTTGGTTTTGCGAGGACGTCGGCTCTGCTGCGCAAGACTTGCGGGCCAGAGCGATCGCGCCGCTCCAATCGGCGAGGGCCTCTGGTGCCAAGCTGCAAGTCCAGGCCACGAAATTGGCGGTCCGTGGATCCGTCGTATCGGCAAATGCGGCCAACATCCCACGGCAGGCAGCGCGGTATCCATCCCGGTCTTCGGCCCCTAGCCGCGCCAAGGCCAAGTGATAATGAGTCTGCCAATCGGCACGGTTCGACGCGATCACGCGGGTTAAATCAGCCGCCGCGTCTGGCCATTGCCGTTGTTCCAATAAACAGGTCGCCCGATTGCGATACAGCACGGGCTGATCGGGCGTGAGTTCGATAGCGCGGGCAAAATCCGCGAGCGCCTCATTCCAATGGCTAACATTGCTCATTGCTTCGCCGCGGCGCTTCAAGGCGATCCAGTTATCGGGCTGGTCAACCACCGCTTGTTGGAAGGCTGCTAAATAGTGCGCAGCATCCTTGTCCGCCTCTGCGGTTTGACCGTTGGCCCGATAGGCGCGGCCGCGCCAGTTCCGGAGCACGCCAAAGTTCGGGTTGAGTTCGATTGCGCGGGTAAAATCCGCGATCGCCTCGGCGAATTGCCCGGCTTCGTACTTGGTCCGGCCGGCTTGGAACCATTCACTCCATTTCAATTGCGCCAACAGTTCAGCGAATCGCGGATCGTCGCGGAGTCCGATCAAATCGAGATCGCCGGTCACCATCTTGGCGCGCCCTTCACCCAATTCAATTGAGCGCTGCAGCGCAGCGAATGCTTTGTCTTTTTGCTTATTCAGCGCATAGCCGCAGCCGAGGTTGTAGTGCATGCTGGATTCAATGCTAGTCCCAAACTCTGCCGCTCTCATCACCGCCGACTCCATTTGTTCCAGCCATCCGGCGTAGATCAGTTCAATGCCGTAGTAGACCAACAAGCCGCCCGGATCAGCGGATTGGTCAAGGAGCCGATCGAATTCCGCTTGGCTTGTTTCTGCTTGGCCGCTGGCGGCCATTGCCCCCAACCGGGCCAATGCGTGGCTCGATTTCTTGGGTTCCAATTCCTCGGCCCGCCGATAATCCGCCAAGGCTTTTTCAATTTCTCGCAAATGACAATAACTATGGCCGCGGAGATGAAAGGCTACTGCGTTCTTCGGATTCAATTCAATGACGCGAGAGTACGCATCGATCGCCTCTGGCACCCGAGCGAGTTGATTCAGAAGTTCGCCGCGGAGATGAAAGGCTTCCGCGTTCTTCGGATTCTGGTCGATCCATTTATTCAATTCGTTGAGGGCTTCCTCGGTCCGACCCGTTTCGCGGAAACAGTCGATCAAGTTGCGATGAATGCGGGCGGTATCCGGAAAGCCTCGCTCAAGCGCCGCCCGATAATCGGCGATCGCTTGGTCAAACTGCCGTAGAGCCTTGTGGCAGTCGGCTCGATTGATCCAGGACCAGTAATAGGTGTTCCGGGACCCGAAGTGAGAGTTTGGGGACTGCAGCGAGATTGCTTTTGTGTAATCTTCAATGGCCTGCGGATATTTTCCCCAGTTATTGTAAATATCGCCTCGTTGGTGGTAGCGATCCTCGGGTGTCGAATCGAGTTCAATGGCCTTGTTGGCGAACACAATGGCCTGCTCATAGTTTCCGGCACGGCGCGGTATCTCGGCGAGCGCCACGTACGAATCCAAAAATTTCGGGTCCAGTTCAATCGCGGCCAAAAAATCAGCCGTTGCCTTCTCGATTTCGCCCAACTCGCGGTACAGGTTGCCTCGAAGCACATAGGCAACTTTTTGGTTATTTCCGCCAATCGCAATCGCCCGACTGGCCAAGGCCAGCAAGGCTTTCCTGAAATCGGCATCGGGACATTGAGCCGCGCGGTCTAATCCCAAGTGGCTGACGGCCCACACATTTTCAGGATTGGCATTCAGCGCCCGCTCGATATCGCTTAAGACATCTGTAAACCGTCCAAGCTCGAATTGCGCCCGCGAACGATGCTGCAAGAAATGAGATGTTTGCCCCAGCGATTGAGCCGTCTTCACTGCGATGGAAAAGTCTTCAAGGGCCAATTGACGCTGCCCAAGGTTGGTGTAGCAGTTGCCCCGTTTGAGCCGCAGATCAGGCGACACTCCGATCAATTCAATCGCCTTCGTATAATCGCCAACGGCCTCGGCGTTTCGTCCGGCTTGAACCAACCAATCGGCCCGAGTTTCCCAAAGTTTGGGCATCTCCGGTTTCAGTTCGATTGCGCTTCCCAGCGCGCCGATGGCTTCCGTGAATTGTCCTTTCTTCTTCAATAAATTAGCACGGGCGACAGACAACATCGGATCGCTCGACTCGCCAATCACGTCCTCGGGTTGCAGATTGAGTACGGTTTCAACCTCGGATTGCAAATGCACCACGGCCGCATTCAAAGCGCCGTTGATTTCTCCAAACAACAGAGCTCGTGGAGTATCGATCGCCGCGCGGGAATAGTAGTCGATGGCCTGTGCACGATTACCGAGTTTGTGATGGGCCAGCGACAAAAAGAGCCATGTGTACCAGCGATTAGCTCGCCAATACGTCGATTTGAGTGCGGGAAAATCGTGTTCATATCTCTCATATAATGCGTCCGACTGATCCAACAACGAGAGGGCGGCGGCCGGGTCTCCAGCTCGGTAAACAATGGCTCCGACTTCCGTTAGGGCAAAAACCGGGTCGAATCTCTTGCGCGTATCCAGCCATTTTTGGGCACGAGTTGTCAATCCCGGCCAATCATCGACCGCTCTTTGATCCAGACAACTGGCCCAAAACAAGTACTCGCCGGATGCTCGTGTTTGTAGTGATGGGTCATGGTCGTAGAGTTCGATCAATCTCGCGATGGTTTCCCGATAACCCTCAACATCACTCCACTCAAGGCAACGCATGGCTTGGAAAAACAAATTCCGGGCCACAAGGTCATTGCCAGTAAAGCTTGGAAACAAAACTTGAATTTCCTTGGCGTGAGCAGCGTAATTCAGCGCTAAGTCATCCTCGTTTTGAAACCTTTTAACGCACGCGAGCAAATTCAACAGCTTGGCCATTTCCAAGGGCGTGTAGGAGAGTTTTTCGCCTTCCACGATTGCCTGCCCAATCAATGTTTCAATTTCCTTTAGCGAGGTCTTAAGTAAAGGCTCGTCCAGTTCACTTTGCAAAGCCTGCCGTAATTTCGTCTCGGCCATGATTCGCATGATTTGGCAAGCAGAATGGCTATCATTCGCGCGAACTGCCAGAACCAGTGCTTCTTTGCACACAGCTTCAACAGTCTGATCTTCGCCACTCGGTAGTTGCAGCCATTTAACGTACGCCCTGAGTTTTGAATTGGACTCCTTTGGGAGGCCTTGGGCGCGTTTCAACAAGTCATGCGCGGCGTCTTTGTACGCGTCATAATTCGTCGCATTGAAAACATGGAAGTCGATGAGGTCAATCAGCGATTCGATCTGGATTGGGTGATCGTTCGGATAAGCTTTTGCTCTCAAGTCCCGAGCTCGATTAAGATTCTGCAAGGCCTCGGCGAAACCTTCGACGAATCCTCCCCCCGAGGCAAAACCGGACGCACGCAAAATAATCGATCGAACCTCGGCTTCCACTTTGGGCTCGGCCGTGATGGTCTCCGGCAAGCGGTCTGAGAGATCTTGGACAAATTGCCTGAGAGAAATGTCTCCCCCGCGGAAGCCGGGCTCGCTCGGGTCATTGCTGGCAAAAAAGGAATTGATGATGGCCACGACGCTGTTGGCCCGCGCGGATTCTTTCTCGGCCTCGATCCGCGCTTTGTCTGCGTCAAGGCGCGCTTGATCAGCTTTTATGCGCTGTGCTTGCTCGCCGATTCGCGCGTCTTCGGCTTCTTGACGCGCCTTGGATTCACTAACGAGGCGTGTTTTTGCGACCCCTTCGGCCCTCGTCGCCCGGAACGCCTGCCAGCTGGTGCCGATGATCCCGATAACCAACGCGGACGCGATCAACGAGGCGGTAACGATTGCCAATTTGTTGCGACGCGCAAATTTCTGAAACCGATAACCGGCCGATGGCGGGCAAGCGGCGACCGTCTCGTCGCTCAAGTACCGCTGAACATCGGCGGCAAAACCGGCCGCCGTCTCATAGCGCCTTCCGCGGTCCTTTTCCATCGCCTTCATCACGATCCAATCCAATTCGCCGCGCAATAGAAGACTCAGCTTCTTGGGCTCGGTCTTGCGGTTGGCGGCGATCGAGGGAAGCTTGTCGATCGTGCTCAAGCGGGTGCTGGGACGGGGCGGGTCCTCCTCACGGATGATTCGCATTAACTCTTCGAAGGCGGCGGAACGCATCCGAGTCTTGTCAAATGGCGTGGCCCCCGTAAGCAATTCGTATAACAACACGCCCAAGGAATAGATATCGCTGCGGGTATCGACATCCATCTGGTTGACGCGGGACTGCTCGGGACTCATGTATTCGATCGTCCCCACGATCTGACCCAATTGGGTGAACATCGTCTTATCGGTCAATTGCGAGTTGAGAGCTTTGGCCACGCCGAAGTCGATGATCTTGGGAACCGGTTTTTGGTCGTACTCGGCGACCAGGATGTTGGAGGGTTTTACGTCCCGGTGGATGATCCCTTTTTGATGGGCGTGCTGGATGGCGTTGCAGACATCGACGAACAGCGCCAAACGCTCGCGCGGCGTGAGATGGTTCTCGTCGCAATAGCGCGTGATGGGAACGCCTTTGACCAGTTCCATCACGAAGTAGGGACGGCCGGTTTCGGTCGTCCCGCAGTCGAGGACTTTGGCGATATTGGGATGATCCATCATCGCCAGAGCTTGCCGCTCGGCTTCGAACCGGGCGATGACTTGCCGCGTATCCATTCCGGGCTTGATCAGTTTGAGGGCGACCCGGCGTTTGACCGGCGCGTGCTGTTCGGCCATGAAGACCACGCCCATTCCCCCCTCGCCGATTTCTTGGAGCAGCTTGTAGGGACCGATTTGCGCGCCAGGCGTTTCCGAATTGGGTTGGTCAATCGTCGCGTCGGGAATGGCGGCCGGACGGCCGAGAAGACTTCCGTCACCAAAATGTGCATTGAGCAGAATTTCGACTCGTTGCCTTAACTGTGCGTCGTCGACACACGCTTGGTCCAGGAACGCCGGCCATTGGTCCGGGGCATGGGACTCGATCGCTTCCAAAAAAATTTGCTTGGCTGTTTTGGCTGGCGAATTCATGAAGGTGGCCTTGCTGCAAATGAACGTTCGGAGAGCTATGCGACAATGCGCCCTGATTCGTCGCAACGACAAGGGAATTTTTTGAAAGAAAATCTACGACCGCCGGATGGAATCGTCCGGACAGAGGTCCGCTCGGATCCAAGCTCGCGCATAAGCCCAATGCCGATAGGCGGTTGCGCGATCGATCCCCAGCATGCGGGCCGCGTCTTCCACCGACATCCCGGCAAAGTATCGAAACTTCACAATTTCAGCGGCGATTGCATCTTCCTCGGCAAGTCGCGAGAGGGCCTCATCGACGGCCAACAGTTGATCGGGAGTCGTTTCGGTAATCCAATCGTCCTCGCGCAAGCCGACCTGCACGACGCCTCCGCCATGTTTTTGTCGCCCCTTTCGGCGGGCTTTTTCGACCAGGATTCGCCGCATTGCCTCGGCGGCTGCAGAAAAGAAATGTCGGCGACTGTCCCAATGCTGGGCCCGCTCGACGTCCACAAGTCGGATATAAGCATCATGCACCAGGGCCGTCGCCTGCAGCGTCTGTCCGGGCTTCTCCTGGGCCATTTTCGCCGCCGCCAATTTCCGCAGCTCGTCGTAAACCAGCGGCAACAACTTCTCTGCGGCCGACGGATCGCCGGATTCAATCTGCGACAAGATTCGTGTGACGTCCGACATTAGGCGGCTCGACGACAAAGCGATACTGAGCGGATTGTACTCCCGCCGCGACACTCGTGTCACCCCAAAGAGACTCAAGCAACCGCACTTAATTCAGCGTGGTCAGCACTGAATCCACGATGCGTGCGTTGTCCAATTCGGCAACCGAGGGGAGATTACGAATTACCAAAAAGAAATTAGGAATTGCCTTGCGGCGATTGTCCGCCGATGCCTTTTTCGACGTTGGCTCCTATCCTCGACTTTTGCCAATAGAACTGGTTTTTTTGGCGTTGAAATTGAGGGTTTGGAAGGAATGCCACTGTTGAAAGCGAATTCTTAGAAACTACCAACGCCAGTCTGTGGTCTGCTCCGCATGCCTGACGCCTATGAGCTAGTTGTGTCGGTACAACCGGCTCGCATCGGCAGCTTGCTCTAAGGCGGGTCGTGGCCGCCGGGATGCCAAGGGTGGCAGCGGCAGATACGGCGGATTCCTTTCCAACTACCGCGGACGGCACCGTATTTATTGACGGCTTGAATGAAATACGAGCTGCAGGTCGGCGAGAATCGGCAACTGCGACCGATGAATGGGCTGAGAGTGAGTTGATAGACCCGTACCACAAGAATCAAAATCGCTGCGGGGATTCGCCAAATCCAACGAAGCACGGCGTTCACTTGGGTCGCTCCCAATTCTTCTTTAAACGGTTGGCCAGTTTGATCAACGATTCCTGCACATTGAGAAAGTCACAGATCGCATCTTTGCGCGGGCGAACGACCAAATCCATTCCTCCGGGCAAATGATCTTGAGAGCGGCGAAAGGCTTCGCGAATCACACGCTTCCAACGATTGCGAACGGGGGCGTTGCCAACGTGGCGAGACAGTGAAAGCCCGATCCGAGAAAATTCTAGACCATTGGGCGCGGCGTGGATAACAAGCCACGGGTCCGCAGCCATACGCCCTTCGTTGTATGCGCGGTCAAAATCCGCAGGTTCCTGAATGCGTTGTTTGCGCGGAAGTGATTCGTCGGCGTTCATTTGTGGAAGGCAATAGGCTTGAGGCGATAGGCTTGAGGGAAGGAAGTTACCGACGCGAGCCGGTAGTAGTGACACAATCGACTAATCGCCTCTTGACCGTTGTATGAGACTCTACGGACTCGCGGCGGTAGTTTCTACGATGGCTATCGGAAATATTTTTATTTGGGCATGCGGATTTCGTTGCCGTTGGTGTCGCGGCAGTCGATTTCCAAATGTTCTGGGAACAAGGCCTCGCTGCCGAGAATCTGGATATTCAAATGGCCCTCTGCTTCCAATTGCGTGAGTTCTTTCCGCTTTTTATTGTTGAGGGTTGCGGCGACTTTGTCGTTGACTTTCACCGTGACGCGAACGCAATTGGGTTGCTGGGCAGCCAGCATCAACATGCGGATCACATCCAGGCACATGGTCTCTTCGGTCTTAACTGCGCCGCGGCCGGAGCAGCAAGGGCATTCGCTGAAGGAGCTGCGTTTCAGCCCAGGGCGAATGCGTTGCCGTGTCATTTCGATCAAGCCAAACGGACTGGTGCGAAGAATTTTCGTGCGCGCCCTATCTCGCTTCATCGCGTCGCGAAATGCGTTTTCGACGCCGCGACGATGCCGTTCGCGGCGCATGTCGATAAAGTCATTCACGATCACGCCGCCCAAATCGCGCAGCCGCAACTGACGCGCGATTTCTTCTGCAGCGGCCAAGTTAAGTTGGTAAGCGGTTTCGTCCGCCGAATCTGGAATCCGAAAACTGCCGCTGTTGACGTCGATTGCCACGAGGGCCTCTGTTTGATCGATCACGATGGACCCGCCTTCGCGCAGCGGGACTTCGCGATGATTGATCAGAGCGATCTCTTCTTCCAATTTGTATTTGTGGAACAGCGGGTCTTTGCCTTCGTACAACTGCAAGTTGCTAACGTGGCGTGGCATGACCATTTTCAAAAATTCGCGCGCCCGATCGTGGCCAGTTTGGTCGTCTACCAAGATCGTCGTCACGTCGGATGTTAGAATATCGCGGATAGTGCGAATGAGCATGTCGCTTTCTTGGTAGATGTCGACTGGCCCTTCGAGTTTTTTCACGCGCCGCGAAATCGCTTTCCACAAGCGGAGCAAGTACGCCAAGTCGCGCGACAAGTCTTTGCGGGTTCGGCCCGCTCCGGCCGTTCGCACGATAAATCCCAAACCGCGTGGTGGCTCAAGCTCCAGCAGGATGTCGCGCAACCGACGCCGCTCGTCTTCGTCGTCGATCTTTCTCGAAACGCCGACGCGCCCTAGCGACGGCATGAGCACGAGATATCGGCCCGGAATGCTGATGTAAGTGGAAAGCGTCGGTCCTTTGTTGCCGATCCCTTCCTTGATCACTTGAACCAAGACTTCATCGCCACGCTGAAAGATCTCTTGCATGGGCGGTTTAATGCGGGGCCGATAGCTGCGTGGGCGTTGTCGACCGCGTCCACCACTTTCGTCACGATCATCCTCTTCGCCGTAGCGTTCTGGATCGAATCCGCCTTGCCGGTAGTATTGCGGCTCGACATCGCTGATGTGCAAAAATCCGTTGCGGCCTACACCAAAGTCAACGAAAGCCGCCTGGATGCTCGGCTCCATGTTGACGATGCGGCCTTTGTAGATATTGCCTGCGTAATTATCTTGGCTGGCTCGCTCGACGTAGAGTTCTTCAAGTCGGCCGTCTTCGACGATCGCAATCCGACACTCTTCGGACTGCGACATATTGATCAACATTTCTTTTTTCATGACGCGGTGTTCTTTCAGAATAGGAGGCCCGGGGCAAAATGCGGCGGGCCAATTGATGTTCGTGTTGTACGATCGGATGGACCAAGCGTTGCCGCAGTGCGGGCGCGAGAAATCCAGTTTGCCAATTCCAAGCGGACTGCGCCGATTCGGAGCAAACTGCTGGAAAAAAGCGTGAACTGTATGGTGGACAAGCCAGTGGCAAGTCCTGCAAAATCGCAGACGCGATCCCGCTGCCAAGCGGTTGGTTCGGCGTCGTCCCTGGAAAACGCCAATCCGCCGCAGCATTTCGGAAAAGATGGGGTTCGGCCAACAGCCTGTCACGATCGAACTTACCAACCGCTCGCGATTGCAACGCGATTCGGTTCGGGATGGGTAGGTTGTGAATCATGGTTTTTTGGTTGAAGTAAATCCCCAACCGCTACTTCTATTTGGACGAACCTAATTCGGATTCTTCGGGGAACCCCGATTCGATCAGCGCCGCGAGAGCTTCGACGGCCGCTTGTGAATCTGGGCCGGTACCTTCGAGCGAGACTTGGGTTCCTTGCGCTGCCCCGAGTGTCAAAATCGACAAAATGCTTTTGCCGTCGATCCGCATATCATCCTTGATAAGTTCGATTCGACTGCGGAAAGTGGATGCCATTTCGACGAACAATTTGGCCGGCCGCAAATGCAAGCCGGGCGAATTGACGATGGTGACCGTGCGGGTGTAAGTGGAATCGGACATTGCGCCGTTTCACCTTGGCAATCAGGACACGTACTGGTTGTTGTCAGCTTCCTCCAAAACCTGGCGGATATCCGCAGCTGTCTTTGATTGCTTGAGAAATCGGCAAAACGTATCGTCGTGCAGTTGGCGGGAGATATTTTCCAACGCTCTCAAGTGATCTCCCGGACGATCCGGTGGCGAAATCAACAAGAAGACCAACAGGACTTTTTCTCCATCCAAACTCTGAAAGTCAACTCCGCAAGAGCTGACCCCTACGGTGCCGATCAATTGATCGACACTCGAGTGTTTTGTGTGTGGCACGGCCACGCCGCGTCCAATCCCGGTGCTGCCAAGCTCTTCGCGATTCATGATCGCATTAAAGATACCGTCCATCTCGTCGGCTCGGATCCGGCCATGTTCGACCAAGCTCCCGACCAGTTCGCGGATGACGCCACGTTTATCGGTGGCAATCAAATCCGGAATGATCGTCTCGGTTTTGACAAAATCTGAAAACTTCATGTAGGAAAACCTTTCTATTGATTTCGATCAGTCCGGATTCAACCAAGTTAATGATCGGCTAATCTTCCGACGTTGGCTCAAAATGTTTAATGGACTTGCCTCGGTTGTGCTCGGTAAGTTTTTCTTTGTGCTTGCGCATTTGCTGTTCAAGTTTTTGAACGACGCTATCCAGCGCGACAATCACGTTGGAACCATGGTCAGCGGCAAAGAAATCACTCGTCTCTTCGGCGGTCACACGGACTTCGACCAACGGAGATTCGTTGTGTTCCAAATCGACGATCACGCGAATCGCGGTCGTTCGATCAAAGAATCGCGGCAAGCGTTGTACCTTGTCGCGGATGGTTTGCTGAATGGGGTCACTCAGGTGACCGTGCTTTGTTGAGATCGATATTTCCACCCTGAAACCGCCCCCGAAAAAACCAGCCCAATGGTGCGGCTGGATTGCTAGGTCAAAATCGTGAACCACTATTCTAATGGCATTGCGTTTTTTCGACAAATCCGGCTTGCGAAATCAGAATCGGCAGGCAAAAGCTAAAATCCGCCGTTATTGCAGCTTTGGGCGGCCTTTTCCGCCCGCCGCCCCGCCAGCATTTTTCACCGAAGCTGCCCTAGGCTCGCACACCCAGCGACAAATTGTTTAACCCGGAGCCAACGGCGACGGCGTTGACCCGGCGAAGTTTCGGCGTTTTCGCTGCATAGTTTCCATCGACGTTGGCTCAGGGTTAAACGAAGCATCGCGGGCATTGCGACGTATTAACTTTGGTTTAACCGCGCATTCACCGCCCTCCATCGGAATTAGAATAGACCGCTTTGCCAATCAGGCTTCCGCGAGGTGCATCATGTCACGAATCAATCGGCGGCGCTTCCTAGGCGATTCCCTCCAAGTTTCCGGCGGTCTCGCTGCCGCCATCTATCTCGGCGGCTCAGTGCGCGCATCGACTTCGCCCAACGAAAAAATCAACATCGCCGCGATCGGCGTGGCTAATAAAGGCCGACACAATATTGACCAGTTGCTCGAGCATAACATCGTCGCTCTCTGCGACGTCGACGAAAATTATCTCAACGAAGTCGCGAAATTATTTCCGCAAGCCACCAAGTATCGTGACTACCGCGAGTTGCTGGACAAAGAAGCTAACCATATCGATGCAGTGGTCGTCTCGACCGCCGATCACACCCACGCGCCCACGACCAGTGCGGCTCTGCAATTGGGCAAGCATGTTTATTGCGAAAAGCCACTCACACACACCGTGGCCGAAGCTCGCGCTATTTCCAAGTTAGCCGCGCAGCAAAAAGTCGCCACGCAAATGGGAATTCAAATTCACGCGGACGAAAACTACCGACGCGTCGTCGAGTTGGTCCGTGGCGGCGCGATCGGCGAAATCGAATCAGTCTACAACTGGTGCAACAAAGGCTGGTCCGATGGGCGGTTCAACGAAAGCAGCGGACCGGCACCCGCGCACTTGGATTGGGATTTGTGGTTGGGTCCTGCGGCCGAGCGACCATACAGTGACAATTTGCATCCGGCCAATTGGCGACGGTTTTGGGATTTCGGATCGGGGACATTTGGAGATATGGCCTGCCACGTGATGGATTTGCCGTTTTGGGCCCTCGATCTGAAATCGCCGACAAGGATTTCTTGTGAAGGCCCTGAGGTCCACCCGGTTGGTGCACCTGCTTGGTGCCGCGCGATCTACGAGTTTCCGCGCGAGAACAAACCAGCCCTCAAATTTCATTGGGCCGACGGCGGCGAAAATTTCGACTTCGTCAAAAAATCAATGGACGCCGACGGGAAACCGTTATCGGAATGGGGACTTGGAATTTTGTTCGTGGGTAAAGACGGTATGCTCGCGGCGGACTACGGACGCAGGCAACTGCTGCCGACCGACAAATTCAAAGACTTCAAAGCTCCTAAACCGACGATCGCACCCTCGATCGGGCACTGGAAAGAGTGGACCGACGCTTGCAGGACAGGTGCCCCGACGAGTTGCAATTTCACGTACGCCGGACTACTCACCGAAACCGTGTTGCTCGGCATCGTCGCCTACCGCAGCGGCACCGTCGTCGATTGGCGCGCCGACCAACTGACCGCACACAATAACCCCGCCGCTCAACAATTCATCACCAAACAATACCGCAAAGGCTTTGAAGTCGTCGGGTTGTAGCCTTCACGAGATAGCACATGTTGACAGTAACCAAAGATCACGTTCTCCCATGTACGATTACCGGTTCTTGGCCGAGGCCGAGGTGGATGGATGAGAGTATGTGGGGACGACCGCTTGATACTTGCATGATGGATGTCCGCTTTCGCGAAAAATTCCAAGACGCGATGGCAGTGATTGTCAGTGACCAGGAGCGCGCGGGGATCGACATTCTTACGCATGGCGACTTGCACTGCGACGAAGATTTTGCAGGCCGAAGTTGGCATCATTATCCTTTGCAACGCTGGGGCGGTTTTGAAGGGGACCATTTGCAATCATGGGCGACGCGATCGCCATGGCTAAAATATCCCGCCGGCACGATGCTCAATGAAATTTACACCGGCTGGCGCTGGCCGCATGTCGTCGGCCCGATCACTTATCAGCCGCTCGATTATCCTAAAATCTGGCGTATTGCCCAGTCGAAGACGGAGAAGCCAATCAAATTCGGCACGTGCTGTTCCCAAGTCATGGGTCTGTTCCTCGACATTCACACTCCGCATTACAAAGACAAACGCCAAGTCCTGTGGGATATGGCCGAGGCGATGAATCGGGAACTGCTGGCTTTACGCGATGCGGGTTGCCGTTGCATTCAGATTGAGGAACCGTGTCTGCACTTCATGGCGAATACTTTTGGCAAAGATCACAGCGATGTTCGCTTTTATCTCGATTGCTACAATCGCGAAGTCCAGGGCTTGGACGACGTGGAGATTTGGATTCACACATGCTGGGGTAATCCCAACATGCAGCGCGTGATTGAAAACGACAGCTACGCCGCTTCGCTCGATATGTACATGAGCGAAGCTCGAGGTGACGTCTGGACGATTGAAACCAAAGATCGCGACATGCGCGAGATCGAGCTATTGGCTCCGTTCATGCGAAACGCCGGCAAGAAAGTTTGTGTTGGTGTGGTCAGCCATCGCCGCTTGCAAGTCGAACAGCCGAGCGAAGTCGCCGCGACGATTCGTCAATCGCTCAAGCACATTCCGGCGGAGCGGCTGATCATCTCAACCGATTGTGGCTTTGGCCGCCAAGGCTGCAATCGTGAGATCGCTTTTTTCAAGACAACGTCTATCTCCCAAGGCTGCAACATCGTGCGCAGCGAACTTGGCCTTGCTCCTTCAGTAATCCGCGCCGCCGCAGGACAACTACAAACCGACATTGTGTTGGACAAGCCAATCTGAATGTCGATTTGCACCGAAGAGACCTAACCATGAGCCGAATTAGCCTCTGTTTCACGGTCGTTTGTGTACTCGCCTGCACCACGACTAACGCAATCGCTCAACTTGAAAAGCCAGAGGAGCTGTCGCATTGGACGCCCGAGGCGGCGCGAGGTCCGCTGGGGGACGACTGGCGAAAAGCCGATGAGCGAGCTTGGTCGGATGGTCGTTTGGCCTTGATGGACTTTGGACCGGTAATGGCCGGGACGGTTTTGGGTTTCGCCGACGGTGACAGAAAAGGCGATCGACGAATCGAAGCCGTCTCCGGAATTTGCGTGCGCGTCGGCGACCAGCGGCAAGCAAATGTTGTGTATGAAAAAAATCTGTGCCAATGCCAAGGAGCTTGGTTCGGCGGAATCAACGTCAGCTCGTTTCGATTCGGCTTATATACCAAACCGACCAATGACGCACCGCTGACGTTTTCGATTCCCGCAGGCGTGACTTGGGACAAGGACGGTTCATTCGATTTGAAGCGTCCCACGAAAGATTTCCCTGCACCGCGCGAATGGGTTGATTGGCGCGCCGTGCATCAATTTGGAAAACGCACGGTCATCGAGTATTCCGTCGGTGACGTTCGCGTTCTTGAGCATCCGTGGATGGAAGAAGACGCTGGTACCAAAGTCATTTCACGTTCATTTGAAGTCGTTGCGTGCGATCGCGAACTTTTGCTGCGATTGATGCCGGTTGAGGACCCGGTGTTTCGATACTTCGGCGCTGGCTGGTATTGTTTCTACGACGGCAAGACTTCAGCCGCGGTCGCGTTGATCGGTGGACGAAATGGCGTGAGCGACGCCGGGCGGCTCGTTTCGCTTACGGTCAAAGATGATTGGGTTCTCGCCAAGATCAGTCCTCGCTTGGAGCCAGTGACTTTCAAAATTCTGCATGGAACGCACGACGAACAAGGGGCTTTTGAAGGGCTGGGGACGCGATCTGCTTTGCCAGGGCGACTTGAAAAGATGACGCACGGCGGGCAAAAGAACTGGCCGCAGGAATTGGAAACGTCGGTAGAAACGGAAGGGACGGGGCCTTATGTTGTCGATCATCTGCTGCCGCCACTCGACAATCCGTGGCGCGCGTTGTGCTTTCTTAGTGGAATAGATTTTCTGCCCGATGGTCGGGTCGCGATGTGTACGGCATACGGAGACGTGTGGACCGTAAGCCGATTGAATACGCCGCGCCCGCTTTGGAAACGATTCGCCACGGGACTCAATCAACCATTGGGTCTGAAAGTCGTCGACGCGCAAGTTCACGTTATCGAACGAGGACAAATCACGCGCGTGGTCGATGTCGACGGCGATGGCGAAGCTGACTCGCTGCAAAAAGTCAACAATCGTTGGCACGATGCGGGGAGCGAACACGCCTTCAATATGGGTTTGGAATTTCTCGACGGAAATTTTTATTTCAACAAGACCGGGGAATGGGGCTCGCCGCATGGCGGTACCATGTTGAAGGTTCCCGCCAACGGTGACGACGCGACGGTGTTTTTCAATGGCTTGCGGCATACCAATGGATTGGGGATGACGCCCGACGGTCGCGTAACTTGTGCAGGGCAACAAGGCGATTGGACTCCGTCGTCGCGAGTTGATATCTGTCGCGAAGGTGGCTTTGGTGGATTGATGCAGGGGGCGCACTCCAATCCGCCCCCGTTGATCTTTGACGAGCCGTTGGCTTGGCTGCACGTCGATTTGGATTCGTCCTCGGCCGATCAAGTCTTCGCGCCGCGAACATGGGGACCGCTGGGTGGCCAGATGCTCCACTTGTCCTGGGGGCAGTGTAGCTTGATTCACTTGATGCAAGACAGGATCGGTGACGTGGAACAAGCGGCCGCTTGTCGCGTCCCGATCGCGCGGACGTTGTCGGGTTGTGCCCGCGGGCGGTTTTCGCCGCACGACGGACAACTGTATATGGCCTGTTTGAATGGATGGCAATGTCGGAATACTTGGGATGGAGTATTGGAGCGAGTTCGTTTTGTCGGCGACAGCGAGTATCCGGCTCCGGTTTCCGCGCAGTCGATTCCCGGCGGGCTGGCGATTACTTTCGGCTGCGACCTCGATCCGCAAGCAGCCGCTGACATAACGCGCTATTCGGTTCAGCAGTGGAACTACTGGTGGTCGTCCGAATATGGTTCCGCAGACTACTCGTTACGAGAGCGCAACGAAGAAAAACGAGATCCGTTGCAAGTATCCAAAGTTGCTTTGCGAGCCGATAATCGCACCGTCGAGCTGATGATTGACGATATTCAGCCCGCCATGCAGACTCGCGTGGTCTACGATTTGAAGTCTACGTCGGGAAAGGAACTGAATGAGTCGATCGACTTTACGTTGCACCGAATCCGCAGTCAGGACGTTTCCTCGCAATCGCTTCCGGTCGGCCAATGGAGCGCGCCGATGAGCGATGTCGAGCTGGCGATCAACTATCGGCTCAAGCCAGGCGGGTCTCTTACGTTGGATTTGCGTGAAGGCCAAGATGGCCGCGTCGGTTACGAACTGCTCGTTGCGGGCAGCGAGTGCGAGCTTCGCGATCACTGGCGCATCGCTAATCCAACGGACGGCGAAGGCAAATTCCCAACTCAACCGCCAATCCAAAAAGGATCAACGCCCAAAGCCACTGGCGACATGCAGCAACTACGAGTCGTCGTACAAGGCCGCTTCATCCGCGTTTGGATCGGCAAATCACTTGTCCTCGAACGCCTAGAAAACGACACCCGCGCCCCCCTCTTCGGCCGAATCCGACTAACCGCCAACGACGATTGCGAAATAAAAGAAGCGTCGATCCGAGGGCTTCATTGATTTAACCTGAAATCCAACGCCGGCTTAATCGCGAAAGAACAGCCAAAGCACTAGAGCTAATAGCGCCAGAGCCGCGATGAGCAGGGCGATGGGCCAGAGCAGTGACGATTTGCGGTGTAGGTCGTCGAAGTCTTCGCTGGAAATGGCGTCGGCCCATTCGTCGTGGCGGTGGCTTTCTTCGGGGGGCGGGCCCAAACGAAATTCCGCTTCAGGTTGTTTGTAATCGGCGATGAACTGATGCGGGGGAACATCCTTCTCGCCATCGGTCCGCGCTCCCGAGCCAAGATATTCGATCGCCACGGAATCTGCGGACGACGATTGATCGGGCGACGCTCGGCCAATTTCATAAGCCCGTTGACGGAGCCCGGCCGACGCGACCGTCGTCTCGTTACGGCAAATCGCCGACAAGATTTCATGGCAGCTTCCGATCTCGCTCAACAACAAAGTCGACTCAAACGCTTTCTTCTCAAACGACTCGACTTTTTCTTCATCGAGCGAGTTGTCCAAATACTCGGCGACCCAATTGGCGTCCATTTGGGCTTCGTCGCAATTCGGCGGTAGCGCCGCTAGATTGGGGTCCGCCATAAGTTTTCGCAAGTCTTCGATCAACTTGCTCGCCGCCGGGCTCGCCTTGACTTTAGCTTCGATCCGTTCGACCGCGCGAAGGTTGAGATTGGACTGATTCAAGTAAGCCAATAAAGTTCGCAAAGTCAATCGCATCGGTGGACTCGAGTTAGCGCTTCTTAGCGGGACTCATTTCAGAATAGTCCAAAGCCGCGCAAGATGTTAGCCATTGAAAGGCATGAAGCATGAGGCCCCCGACCCATTGTTTAACCGGCGCAGCCTCTGGCAGAGTCGATTGACGTTGCGTGCCATTTTGCGGAGTTCAACCTGCCCGCAACGCCAGCCGCTGAGCGGGTTAAACATGGAACAAGGTTGACGTTGGGGTCGGTAGGCCCGCGCGGAGCAGCGAGTTATCCGCTCAAGCAAATAGCTCGCGCACCGGGTTTCCAGTGCCGTCGGCGGTGACGTAAAACGGGCGGCGTTCGATATCGAATGACGTGTCGGGAGCAATCCCCAGGGCCCAGTAAATGCTCGCGTG
>JANNYC010000161.1:0-9055 GCA_031409895.1 Planctomycetota bacterium | reverse complement strand
GCGATTGCGAACGGCGAATTGAGTGCGAAGAGTGCTTGTTGGGGCATCATCGTGCGCGGGCGTCGCTCGATCGATTGATCGGGTGTCGCGAAATCAAAAGCGCGAAATACGCCAGGTAGACTTTGGCGATCGACTAATCCGTATAAAGTTCGGCATGTGATGTTCGTGTCCGCGATAATGTCGACCGGTCTGCCCCCCGAACGCTGTTCCAACCGACCCGCGGCGGCCAGCAGCGTATCGCGCATCGATTCAAAGTCGAGCCTTTGCCGGTTCATTCGCCAGAGCAATTGATTTTCTGGATCTGCGTCGATTGCTACCGTCGCATCGAACTCCGGACCGCTTGATGCCATTTGAAAAGCACTCGAAAGCATGATCCAGCGATGCAGTTTTTTCAGTGACCAGCCTTCGCGCACGAATCGCGTCGCCAAATGGTCAAGCAATTCGGGATGCGTGGGCGGTGTGCTGCGCCGCCCGAAATCGCTTGGCGTCGAAACGAGTGGTTCGCCAAAGTGATACATCCAAACGCGGTTGACGATCACCCGCGCGGTCAGAGGATTGTCGAGAGCCGTTATAGCTTGGGCCAATTCAAGGCGGCCACTTCCGTTGTCGAAAGTTCGCCGTTGGCCCGGAGTCGCGATCGCCACGAATTGCCGAGGAACTGGGCGACCGACTTGGGCAGCGTTGCCGCGCACAAACACGCGAGGCCGCATCGGTTCGGCTTTGTCGTATACGACCATCGCGCGAGGACCAGCAACCGGTGAGGTCGCCGCCATCACGTCCAACTCGCCAAGCTTGGCCCAATACTTGTCGGTTTCGGCGCGGGATGTGTGGCGATGTGTTTGGCTAAGCGGAAAGTAACAGGGGCTGCTCGTTGAATTGAGTATCGCCAAAAGTTGCTCACGCGCGGACGATTCGATTTCGTCGACAACAAGCCCCTCACCCTGACCCTCTCCTGGCGCACCGGGAGAGGGAACTTGGATATCAACGAGCAATTGGCCATAGGCCCGAGCTACGTCCGCGCGGCTTTTCAAAGGAGCGGCGTTCAAGGCTCGCCGCACCAAAGCGTTGCACTGCCCAGCCGCTGTGCCGCTCGGAATCGTTGACCATTTTTCAAGAACTTGGGCGGCGGCCGTCACGAAAGCAACTTCCGTTGAGTCTTCGATTTGTAATAGATCGTGCCAAAGACCAAACACCGGATCGTCGGCAACGGCGTGTTCCGCCAAATACCTTCGCCAGCGAATCACGATCGACGGCCGCAAATCTTCCGGCGCAAGAGAAAGAAAAAACACTGCCGTTTCCAACGGGTCTTGTCGCTCTGAGGCGATCTTCGACAAGTAGTCGCCGGTGCGTTTCCGCGCGACATCGGAAAGAAACGCATGTTGGCTCGCCACAAATTCGTTCAGCTCTTGCCGCTTGGCGTAAAGTTCACATTCGAAGTCCTCGCGCCCTTCCGGAGTCTCACCCATAGCGATCGGTGGCAGTTCGGCAGGCGCTTCACTGCTGGCCATGATGCCGTAAAGCGAATAGTAATCGGCAGTCGGAATCGGATCATATTTGTGGTCGTGGCAGCGGGCACATGAAACCGTCAGCCCCATGAATCCACGAGTCGTCGTGTCGATCTGATCGTCGATCACGTCATGTACATTGTTGTCGTATTGCCGACCGAGCGTCAGAAAACCGAGTGCGGCCAATTGCCATGACTCGACAGGCGGTTCGATCAAGTCCGCCGCCAATTGCTGATGCACGAATTTATCGAAGGGCAAATCTTCGTTCATCGCGCGGACGACATAGTCGCGATAAGTGTACGCATACGGCCGCAGCCGCGCGTCGCCATACTGAAGCACACCGTCTTTAGTGTCGGCGTATCTCGCCACGTCAAGCCAATGGCGGCCCCAGCGTTCACCATATCGCGGCGACTGCAACAAGCGGTCCACGATCTTGGCATACGCATCCGGCGACTTATCGGCGATGAAGGATTGGACTTCGTCGTAAGTCGGCGGCAAGCCAATCAAATCGTAGTAAGCGCGTCGAATCAACGTCCGCCGATCGGCTGGCGGCGCAGGATGAAGATTGCGTTCTTCTAACTTTGATAATAAGAACGAGTCGATACTCGATTGAAGCCAACTTTGATTCGAGATCGCAGGCAGCGGAGGATCGGAGATTGGCTGAAATGACCAATGTGTTCGGTCGGCGTCCGTCACGATCATTTCGCCAGCCGAGCGAACGAGGCCGGTCGTTTCCTTGGGCCACGGCAAACCCATATCAATCCATTCAGTCAGCAGCGCGATTTGATCGACGGATAATTTTCCGTCGGGGGGCATTTGAAGTTCGCCTTCGTAACCGATCGCTTTGACCAGCAGGCTATGCGAGACGTCACGCTCGATTGCCGCCGGGCCCGACTTGCCACCAGCCAAAATCGCCTCACGCGACGTGAGCCGCAAGCCCGCTTCAGGTTCGATGTCAGCGTGACATTTAAGACAGTTGTCGACCAGAATCGACCGAATCTTTGCTTCGAAGAATTCGTCACGCTCGTCAGCAACAACGACGCACATTGCGAGCGCGAACATTAACCAACCAAGTGCAATGAAACTGCAGCGCATTGGGACCACTCAACCGAGAATTCGCGGATTGCCAATGTGACTATTGTATCAGCGAATGCAGTTGGTTGGTGTCATTCGCGATCGAGGGCTCGAGGGCTGAACAACCCATACAGGCGGCAAAATCGTTGCATATCTGAGCTGAGTTCCCACGGGAAGTCCGCCAGTTATTGGCAAAACCAATTAGTCTTGACCTACGCTTACAAGATTGCTTTCGGACAACCGCAGCCATCCCATAATTAGCCTATCCCTGGCGCACTCGCGTCCGCAGCAATAAGGAACTAAACCATGCGAAAATCCGCTGAGTTCATCGACTACTATGAATTGCTCGAGGTCAGTCCACACGCAAGCCGTGAGACGATCGAGCGGGTCTTTCGCTATATGGCCAAACGCTCCCATCCGGACTCTTCGGATCAAGCTGACACCAAGCATTTTTCGCGTTTGGTGGAAGCTTGTGAGAAGTTGACCAATCCGGAATCACGGGCTTTATATGACATCGAGTACGAAAACCAAAAACAACAAATCAAACAGCTCGTAGAAGAGACCGGCTACATCAGTTCGGATTGCGCTGACCGGCACAAACTGCTCTCACTCTTTTATGCTCAGCGCCGCCGCAACCGAAAACAGCCTGGCATCGGCCCAACAACCGTAGAACAAGTGATGGGATTGCCGCCGGAGATCCTGGAATTTCATCTTTGGTACTTCCGAGAAAAAGGCTGGATCGACCGGGAGGAATGTGGTTTGCTTTCCATCACCTCCGCCGGCGTCGATCAAATCGAAGCAACCGTTCAGACGGTGGAAATCGAAAAATTCAAACGCCTTGAATTCAATCCGTCCAGCGTCGTGCCCTCCCTTTCCTGCTCATCGCCGGTCAGCAATCAAGCAGAAACGACCGATCACGCGACAAATGGATACGTCCCGTCGATGCCAGAGCAGCCAACACCTCTGGATCCGATTGCCTTTTCAAGCTAATTGCTCCGTTCACTGAAGAGGGATTTGGCAAAAACATTGGGCGCAAAAAGTTGATTGGGCCGTCCCCCATCCACATTTTTCTGCCCTCAATCTTTCTGCCAAGAAATCGGTCGCACGACGAAAGATCAATCTATCGCGGTCAAGTTGCCAATTGTGTTGGTCGATCACTCGAGCGTTGGCTTCAACGGCGTTTTTCCGTTATCGGACAACGGAAATTGGGCGTTTGTCTTTTCCAGTGCTTGCTGCATGGCGTCAAACATCTCGCGCAGTTTGTTACGATTGGAGGACGCAAGATTGTGTGACTCGTCGCGGTCGCTTGTTAAATCGAACAGTTCAAACCGCTCGGAGACGGGTTTGCGATAATGATAGACCAGTTTCCAAGTGCCGCGGCGGTACACCGTAAAGTATGAACTGCGGTGCTCGTGCGGATAGTGCATCAGGAACTCGCGGTCGGAGGCAGGGCCACGCTCGCCCGCGAGTTGCTTCCACAAGTCCATTCCGTCCACGACCTGGTCGGATTTTACGCCCGCGACCGCGAGAATCGTTGGGAACAAGTCGTAGATCGCGCCCATTCCATTGCTGATCGTCGCCTGGGCAATCGGAAACCGGCGCTGAAGGTCTCGCTCGCAGGATGGCTTGGCCCAAGCCGCGATAAACGGCACCCGCATCCCTCCTTCATACTGCGTCCCCTTCTTACCCCGCAACGGTGCCGCACAGCTAATGGCGAAATCATCGCCGCGCGGCGAGTCAGTTCCATTGTCGCCGACAAAGAACACCAGCGTGTTTTCCGCAACTCCCAACCGGTCGAGTTGATCAAGCAGATCGCCCAACGATTTGTCCATCCCCTCAATCAACGTCGCAAAGGCAGACAGCGCTTGGGTCTCGTTTGGATAATGTTCCAAAAACCGGGGATCGGCTTGGAACGGCGCGTGGGCAGCGTAGTGTGCCATGTACGCGAAAAACGGTTTGCGATCGCGGACGGCTCCTTCGATCGCCTTGTTCATTTCCAAAGTCAACGCTTCGGTCAAAAAAATCTCTTGGCCGTGATACAACTCCAAGCCGGGAACTCCGGGCGTCGATTTTACTTGGGCATCTTTTCCAAAGTTGTCGGTTCCAAAGTAACTGCCGGGTTGACCCATCGCCGATCCGGCAATGTTGATGTCGAACCCGATGTGACTGGGGTCCGCAGCGTACGAATCAAGCGGACCGAAATGACCCTTGCCGCAATGAATGGTTCGGTAGCCCGCGCTACGGAGGAGCCGTGGTAAGCTCGCGTGCCCTTCAGTCATTCCGCGCCATTGCCACTGGGGCGGACCAAACTTGCCGGGATTGTTGGCTCCAGGATCAATCCAATTTGTCGTGTGATGCCGGGCCGATGTTTGTCCCGTCATGAGGGCTATTCTCGAAGGCGAGCAGACGCTCATCGAATAAAAATTGCTGAAGCGAGTTCCTGTTCGGGCCAATCGTTCGATATTCGGCGTGCGATAGAAGTCGTTGAGCGGGTGTCTTTCCGCCTCGCCTCGATCATTCGCCAAAAACGGAACGGACGAGTCCATCAACCCCATATCGTCGACCAAAAAGACGACGATATTCGGGCGATCGGTTGATTGGGCGAATGCTCCGCCCGTGAAAACACCACCAAACAACAGACCGATCAAACCGACTCGAAATCGAAACGTCGCATTTTGCAATCTCAAAAGTTGCATCGGCGTCGACCGTCAATCTCAAGTGTGTGAAGTGTATGATCGAGTCTAGATTCGCTTCGCGACGATGTCGATGCCGCTGTTTTTGACTCGCAAGCTCGCGGCTCGGTTGTCAATCATCTCAAACGTGATCTCAACCTGCGGGGACCCGTAAAGGGTAAAAGTGTGTTGACCTAAACAAGACATGAACCGGTAACTCCACCCGGTCCGTCGAATCCCGAGCCGCGGAACGGTGCCTCCTTTTCCGACTTCCAGCACATCTTGCGCTCCGTTGCCAAAATCATAATTGCCGAAGTAGACCGACATCTCATCGGCCGAAAGCGGGTTGTCTGGCTGCGGCACATCGGCTTGTCCCAACTCTTGCAGATACTCAATGACCCGGTCGGCCTTGCCGACAACCGCATGTTTGTAGAGCGTAATCCCGTGCGGCCCAAGCGTCGTTTGAATATTCGAATTGGCTTCGCAAATCGAACGGACCACGTCCACTTGATCCAAGGCTGCGAACGAGAACAACGTCGGACTGACTCCGTGCGCCAGCAACAACTCGATGATGTCCCGCCGGCCCGTGTGCGACGCGGCGCCGATGGCAGTTTCCCAATCGCCAAATCCCCAATCCCAAGAAGCTTTGGCGAGCGAAGGATTCTCGCGCAGGAGAGCCTTGACTTTATCCAAATCGAAATGCGAGGCACCAACGATTTCCGCCGCCAGTTTGGGAATGGTTTGCGGAAACGACTCGGGGACGACCTGTTTTTCTTGCGACATCTCCGGCGACGATCTCGGCAACCAGGAGAGCGACGCAACGACTCCCATGCTAGAAAGCAAATTGCGGCGAGAAATCATATTTTTCCTCTTTTCTTATCAGCCGCAGGGCGCTAGCCCTCGGTTTTTTTTGATCAACAACTCAAAACCGGACGCTAGCGCGTTGCGGCCGATGGAAAGAACTCACGATTCGGGTTTTGCGGCATGGCCTTCGATTACTTTGCCTCGTTGATCTGCTTCAGCATCATTCTAGCGTTATTGGCCACGCTACCTTCAATGGTTGCCGCCAGCCTGAAACTCTTCCCGTGGCTGGCTGATTGCGTTTTCGGTTTGTTCGTCCAGCGCCATCATTTCGCGATCTTCGCGACATCCTTTCTCCCTCCCCGCCTGCCGCGAGGGTTAGGGAAGAGGTCCACTTACCACGCGAGGCAATGTGTATTCGTTTCCAATTTTCAGATTTTGAAATCTCAAATTTAAGATTTGAATCCTCATGCTCCGCAAACAATTCGTGCGACAACCGTGGCCTGCCGTCAGTTATGCCTGACCTTTTTGGTTTTTTTCTTTTTGGTTTTTTTGTTCCTTTTTGTTCTCAGAAAAGAAGGACTGAATGTAGTTTTCTGATTCAGGACCCATTGTAGATGTCAAATAATAAAGGGCATCATCGACGACGATGGGCTCTATTTTCGCGGACTGAAGAACGTAAACAAGTGCAGAAAGTACGGATGCGATTTGATCGCAGCGAACGAACTCTGATTCATCTTTTTGTTCTTCAGCTTGAGCGGCCTTTTCAAAATAATCGCTCGCGGTCTTCTTTATTTTCTCGAAGGTCGCTTGAGATAACCCAGTATTATGACCCAACGAAATAATTGCTTCCGAAATGAGTGGGACTGTTCGAATAGACTCTGGAGACTTGTGAAAACAATACTCAAGGAGCTGCTTCCACGTAACTTCACTTGCTGATTCAACTAACGCCGCAATGGACGGTGAAAATGTTGGAAGGAAACGTAGTCTTGTACCCATCGGACCCATCGGGCTCAAAATGCTCGTAAATGATTCCCGCTGTGGCCGGGTCTCCCGACCTCACACTATCGCCAACCGCTAGTCTTTGATTGCTTTGCGAGAGCGCGCCATTTTGTGCAATTTTGTGTCTAATTCAAATCAGAACCAGGGGACTCACGTCCCCCGCTCGCCAAAATCGCTGCTCGTCCAACTTGTGAGATTTTTAGCATCTATCCGACGACCCAAAGCAGCCCCCTCACCCTGCCCTCTCCCCCGACGCGGGAGAGAGGGAACCGTGAGGGTAGGGTGTGCCATTCGAAACTACCGCGTTGTCGCCTTGCTCCAGGCTTCGCTGCCGCCGACGATTGGTAATTCGATTGAAGTGGCGTCGAGGTCGACGGTCAGTTCGGTACCAGCAGGCGGTCGCAGGGTGTAATCGTAGTCGCTGGAAAAAATCATGACGCCAATCCGCTTGCCTGCCGCGATGACTTGGTCGTCAGGCTGCAGGTCAAAGCTCATTTCATAGAATTGGCCGGGGACGAGCGGTTCACTTTCCGTCAACGAGCGATGGTTTTGCGGATCGGCCCACCCACGTGTGATCAAGTTGTCCGTAATCTTCGCGCCGTCGACGATCGGCAAATTGACAAGCACTACCGACAAATTCGCGGCGGGCTTGTTGCACGCTAACTTGATCTTGATTCGTGCCGTCCCCGAAATGTGCAGCGGTTGAACCAAGGGATCGGTCGCGTAAAGCAATCGGTTCTGGGACGTTTCAGCCTTGGCAAGGTCTTTGGCGTGAAGCGAAACATCGTCCACAAGTTTTGCAGTTCCGCGTCGTGGCAAAGCCGCGCTGCCGAGCTTGCCGATGGCTCCACCGTCGACGCTGGGGTGCAGCGTAACAACTCTCGCTTCCGGATTTGGGTAATTTTCGTAAGGAGTTGGTGCGGACGATTCGGCGTCCTCACGCACGATGTAGGAATGTGGTTCTTTTTCGACGCCATTGTCGACGCCGTACAAATAGCGTGTGAACCAGCGATTCATCATTTCCATCGGCGGTGGACCGCCGTGCCCGCCTTGATGATAGTAAATTCGACAAGGCAAGCCCTTGGCCCGAACCGCTTGGTAGATTCGATTGCTGTGCTCGGGCATCACGTTCTAATCGTTGAACCCGTGCGACATGAACAAAGCCGCCTTCATCGGACCAAGGTCGTTGAGATAATCGCGACCCGCCCAGAACTTGTTGTAATCGCCGCTGACGCGATCTTGATTCGTCATCATTTCCTTGTCGCGGACTTCGCAATCGCAATACTCGCGAATTTCCGGATTGCCACTGTTGATAAAGTTGTAGAGCACGTCGATGTCTTCACCCATGTACCCGCCGGGATGTCGGATGAGGCCGTTCGATCGATAGTAATGGTAGTATGATGTGTTCGGAGCAACTGGAATGATCGCTTCGAGACCTTCGACGCCGGTGGTTGCGGCTGCCAGTGGAATCGTGCCGTTATATGAAGTCCCCGTCATTCCGACTTTTCCGGTACACCAAGGCGCTTTGACTTGCTCGTCGCCATCCGGAGTCGTGAAGCCTTTAGCGCGACCGTTCAGCCAGTCGATCACAGCTTTGGGCGCAAGCGATTCGTTATCGCCGCCAACCGTCGGGCATCCCTGCGAAAGCCCAGTTCCCGGCGAGGCGGAGTGCACGACTGCAAACCCGCGCGGAACCCAGTCTTCAACCAGCGAATTGGACATCGTTGGACGGCGGCTGACATGAGGGATCGCGGGAGGCTCCGAATGAATCGCCGGCAGCGTGCCAAGCTCGTGCTCGGGATTCCAAAAGTATTCTTTGGCGGTCGAGCTGACGCCGGAAAAATAAGGACTCGATTCGTAGACGACAGGGACTTTAAGTCCATCGGTGTCCGTCTGCTTTTGCCGCGTGACATCGGTGTGCATCCGATCGAGCTTGCCATCACCGTCGGTATCGAACTCGGTCTCGACCCACAAGTCATGCCGAATCCACTCGTCGGCCTT
>JANNYC010000160.1:0-2630 GCA_031409895.1 Planctomycetota bacterium | reverse complement strand
TCGATCGTGATCCAGCGCCGCCCCCACTGCTCCGCCACATACGCCGTCGTCCCGCTCCCGCACGTTGGGTCCAGCACCAGATCGCCAGGGTCCGTCGTCATGAGAAGGCAACGCTGGATGACCGAAGTCGAAGTTTGGACGACATAGACTTTCGGATCAGAGCGACTCTGAACGGCACCGCTGATGTCATGCCATAGATTGCCGACTTGCGCGAGGCCAAAATCGTCGTTAAACCGACGATAGCTCAGGCCCCCACTTGAGGTTGCTTGCAATCGTCCAGCTTCAGCCAGCCGCTTCATTCCCGACTCGTCCGTTTTGAAGGTTCCCTTTCCAGGAGTAAAAGTCTTTCCTTGGAATTGGAAATCGCGCAGGTCGCCACCACTTGCGGGACGCGAACTTGTGATGTTGTCCATTCGGAAGAGTCGCGCTCCGTCCGGCAATGGACATGTGTCAGCTTTCTCGTCGACCGTTGCTGCGCGAGTCGTCCCGTCTTTCAGCAGAACTTGGTCGTATCGGCTCTCAGCTTCATCACTTCGCGACAAGTAAAGCGGCCGAAACTTCGTTCTTTCGGAATCGCGGCCGTACCAAACCAAGAAATCGGTCGTCGCGCCGAGATAGGAACTGCCCTCGCTGGTCGTCTTTCGGATGGTGATGACTGAAAGAAAATTCTCCGCCCCGAAGACTTCGTCCATGACCTCGCGGACGTGGTGCAAATTCTCGTCGGAGATCTGGACGAAGAGGCTGCCGGAGGGGGCGAGCAGCTCGCGGGCGACTAGCAGCCGGTCGCGCAGGTAGGTGAGGTACGAGTGCAGGCCGAGTTCCCAGGTGTCGCGGTACGCCTGCACCATCTCCGGCTCGCGCGTCAGGTCCTCGTCGTCGTTGTGCTTCACGTCGCGACGCCGCACGAACGGCTGGAAATTCGAGCCGAACTTCACGCCGTACGGCGGGTCGATGTAAATCATCTGCACCTGACCGCCCAGGCTCTCATAGTGGACCAGCGAGTTCATTACCACCATCGAATCGCCCAGGATCATGCGATTCGTCCAGCGGTCGCGATGCTCGTAGGCCCTCAGCACTTGGTCCGCCACGGAATGCCTCGGATCGCCAAACAGTTCGAACATCGTCGTCTGCTTGGGCAGATCGCGATCGCGCCGATGACCGGTCAGCGTTTCTATGATCGCCTTGGTAGAGAGCCGTTCGTGAACGAACAGCGGGAGGGTGGGAACGTCAAATGACAACCGTTCGGCTTTGCCGCTCCAATCGAGAAATGGTTTGCCAATGGAACCAAGTTTTTCTGCCGCAGCTTGGATCGCCGTCACGGTCGCCTCGCGATCCGCATCCGACTTGGCCCGTCGAAGCTTCGCCGACAAGCCGTTGATTTCTGCGATGAGCGCTTCGCCTTGTTCGCGGGCAGGGTTTTGTCCGTCCCACTGGAGCGCCGGCGACAGGCTTGAATCGTACCGATACTTTTGCGGGGGCTTTTTTTTCTTGAATTGCGGCTGCGTCCCTACGTCCGGCCGCATCGGCGACGTGGCCTCTGGGTGCCGATAAGCCTCCGCCCGCGGCTCTCCGACCGTTACCTTTCTCGTCCGCCTCGCCTTTGCCATTCAACCTGCCCTGAAATTGCCATGCTTTCTCGATGTGGCCACGCGGACATTTGAACAGAATCAACAGCGCAGTTCCATACACACCGTTTGAGATCGATGCCCAATGTGTAAAACATCGCCTGCAACTACGCCTTGGAGAATTGGCGGCGACTTTGAAAGGCGCGCTGGACGGCTAGGCCCATGTCGGCGGGGCTTTCGGCTACTTCGATGCCGGCGTCGCGTAACGCAGACATTTTTTCGCCAGCCGTCCCTTTGCCGCCACTGATCACCGCGCCGGCATGACCCATTCTTTTTCCGGGAGGCGCGGTGCGACCGGCGATGAACGCCGCGACTGGCTTAGTGACGTTGGCCTTCACAAATGCGGCAGCCTCTTCTTCGGCGGTGCCGCCGATTTCGCCGATCATCAAAATGGCTTCGGTTTCGGGATCGTCTTGGAACCAGCCCAATACGTCGATGAACGAAGTCCCCACGATCGGATCGCCACCCAATCCGATGCATGACGATTGGCCCAATCCAAGTTTGGAAGTTTGCCATACCGCTTCGTATGTCAGCGTACCGCTGCGGCTCATGATGCCGACTTTGCCGCGTTGATGGATGTAACCGGGCATGATGCCGATCTTGCATTCGTCTGGCGTGATTACGCCGGGACAGTTTGGTCCAATGAGTATCGCTTCGGATCGCTTGACGCGCTCGTAGACGCGGACCATATCGATCACGGGGATGCCTTCGGTGATCGCGACCACGAGTCGCAAGCCCGCGTCGATTGCTTCGAGAATCGCGTCGGCGGCGAACGGTGGCGGCACAAAGATCATCGTCGCATCGCAACCTGTTTTGCGAGCTGCTTCCTCGACGGTATCAAAAACCGGCAAGCCCTCGGCTGTCGTGCCCCCTTTGCCTGGGGTCACACCGCCAACCATTTTGGTTCCGTATTCCGCACAGCCGCGTGTGTGGAAAGCACCGGAGGAGCCAGTGATTCCTTGGCAAATCACTTTCGTGTTCGAGTCGACCAGAATGCTCATGGGG
>JANNYC010000159.1:0-8032 GCA_031409895.1 Planctomycetota bacterium | reverse complement strand
AGTCTTGAATTCGTGGTCGGGTTGGCCAACCGGAGTCAGCATCGCGCCGTTTCTGAGCCTTCGTTGTACGCTGCAAGGGCCAATCGATCCTCGAACCGATTACGTTTGTAACGTCAAACTAGTCGACGAAATTCTGCGCGAGCATGCGATTGCGCCCGCTTGGTCTCGTTGGGGATCGGCTCCAAATGATCCGACGCCAGGCCAACTGCTGGCCGAATTTTGGCGGCAAACCGTTCCTAAAGTTCCGCGCGGAACTCAGTTGTCCGAGTTGCAGCTTTGTGTTTCACCGTTCGCTTCGTATTCCATCAGCAAATCGAGCTTTCCTATGATTCTAGCCACCCAACAGTTCGAGTTTTCGGCCTCGCATCGACTTCACAATCATTCGCTCAGCGAAGACGAGAACCGCAAGTTGTACGGCAAGTGCAATAATCCACATGGGCACGGTCACAATTACGTATTGGAAACATCGCTCGAATTGAGTCCAGAGCGGGCCCAGAATTATTCGACGACGCAAACCGAACAAATCGTCAAAGCCAAAATCATCGACCGCCTGGATCACCGCCATTTGAACCTAGAAGTCCCACCGTTTGATCGGCTAAACCCAACCGTCGAGAACATCGCGGTGACCATCTGGGATTGGCTGGTTGGCGAATTCGCACCGCCGTGCCGACTCGCCCGCGTCCGCGTCTACGAAACGCCGAAAACGTGGGCGGATTACAGCGGGTTGAGTCAATAAAGAGTGAATCCGATTGCCATGCTCTTGACCGCAGTCTGGTAACTCTTGCGGAATGGGACGACAATTGTGCATCGGCATTCATTGTCCGCAGCTCGGAGTAACTCATGAACTACCATCGTTGCGTATCCAGCAAGTTGCTGAGCATTTTTTGTGTGGCGGCAATGAGTAGTTTTAACGCCGCCGCCCAAGAGTCGGAAGCAAAGCGGTTTCGATTTATGCCAGACATAGATCGAACCCGCCAATTCAACGAAACCGAAATTCAATCCGGCATGCCAGAAGGTTTTGAGCAGAAGGCTTTTCTTGAGTCAATTGATGTCGCGTCGAAGGAAGCGTTGGCCATCGGATGGTTTAATTATGGAGATCAACGATCCAACTCGGTCGTCGTCTTGTTGACGAGCGACGATCCACGGAGGCTATTCGTTGACCTGAATCGCGATCGCAAATTTGTTGCAACCGAAACGATCGAGGCGGATGACGACCCGAATGCGTGGCTTGTTCCATTGAGTGCGGAGTTTGTCAGAGCTGGCGGCGAGCCCATTCACCAACAACAGCAAATTCGAATTCGCTTTGACGAAAATTCAGGTTCGCTTAAATTCGCAACGGCTGGAACGATGAAAGGCCAAGTTGAGTTTCAAGATGTGCCCCAAGCGGCACAGTATGTCGACCGCGACAATAGCGGGCGCTGGTTCGACCCAGATGACCGACTGTTCGTGGATATGAATGGCGACGGCAAACTTGATCCCGTTCTCGAGCGACTTCCTTGCCAAGGGATGCGGAGAATCGCCGGTGTGTTGTATGCAATTGCGGGAGACGCCACCGGTCTCTCATTGGGCATCGTTGAGGTTCGCGATCAGGGCAAACTTACGCCAGTCTTAAGTTTGAACAGTCCCGGCGCGCAGATTGTCTCGATCGAAGCAACAATCGCGTCTGATAACGGCATTCAAATTCCGATTAAGGAATTGGGTTCTCCGGTTGAGGTTCCTGTGGGAACGTATCATGTCGACAAAATTCGCTTGAATGTGCGAGACGAGTCGGGTGGATATTGGTTTGCGTTCGAGTGTGAAAATCCGAAGGCCCAACCAACGGTTGTCGAAGCCAATTCGTCGGCGGACATAGACCTTTTGGGCAAATTGCGAATAAACGCGAATGCCGCGACCATATCCTCTAATTCGGGACAGACCAAAATATTGACTCCGGTTCTGCGTTCGCAAACGGGGCTTTATTTGGCGGGTTCGCGGTATGGAAAAGTGGAATCGGCAAACGAAAATCGATTGACTGCCCGCAGTATGTACCAGGGCAATCAGATTCATTTAGGCTCGTCGGGTTTTAGCTGAGGCTCGTTTTGTCCGGTCCCGGTTCGGGTACCCGCAGGAATTCCCGCTTCGCAAGTCGAAACCTGGCTTGAGTTTAATTCAGGTCCGCTGGCTGGTCTGGTTGTTGAGGTCGTGAAATGAAAAGGCGAATCATTACGCGTTTCGCGTGTTGGGCGATTGTCGTAGCGTCGTTGCCCGGTGTATCGCGGGCTCAAGATAAGGCCGAGCGATTGACGGAAGTGCCGGACAAGATTGTATTTCGGGGTCGCGTAATCGATGCGAATTCCGTTCCATTGTCAGCAGCGAGCGTGACGTTGGTCGCGCCAAAAGGAAGTATTAATTCTGGCGATATGGCGTTCATCGACGAGGTTGCCACTATTGCCGTCAACACAGATATGGAAGGTCAATTTGAAATCGAGCTTTCGACAAGCGATCAACGATTTCTTCGTGCCTGGAAATTTCTGCTCATCGTTCACGCCAAGGGCTTCGCGATGTTGGCAGACGATTTGACCATCGACCGGATGCTTGTCGATCTTCCCCAAGACTATGTATTGCAGCCGGGTGCTGGACAGCGCATTCGGTTAATCGACGAAAACGAAAAGCCAGTTGCCGGAGCACGGATTTGTCCCGCCGAAATTTCAAAAAAAAGAATTCCGTTTCAAATTGCGAGGAATTTTTTCGTAACAACAGATGCCGATGGATGGGCGACGATGAGCGAGCAAAACCGCTCGTCGATTCAAGGCATTTATGTACAATCGAATGCCATTGGGAACCAGCGGATTCCGCTGAACCTCAACGGAGATGACCTTTTGGCCACGGCGTTACCTACCGGTCGCGTCAATGGGCAAATCGTATTGCCCGAGGGATCGAACACAGATTCCTTGGACGGCCAATCGATCTCGGTATTTTCCTCCCAGACCAACCAGTACGTCGATGGCGGTCCTCCATCTTTTTCTTGGCAAACTGTGGTGATCGACCGAGACGGACGATTCGTCGCAGAGACGTTGGCCTTTGGCTTTCCAGGAATTGAAATTGTCTCCCAGAAGAGTTTTCCGTTCGTTCCGGACATTGGCTCAAATCGAATGAGCATAGAATTCTCTTCAAAAGAAATTCCATTTGAACTCCAATTAAACTTTAAGAAAGGGAGAGAAATAGCGTTTTGTTTTGAAGATGAATCAGGTGCTCCTTTGAGCAACATTAATTTGGACACCAACGCGAATGATATGCAACTCACCGATATGCACGGGAAATCGTCGAAGTGGTTTCCCGCAGACGAAACCCTTGATGGTCAGTTATTTCCCCGCGATGCCTTGGGGCGACACCTCGTGTCCGATCCGTTTGGAATAAGCTTAGTTGGACTCAAAGTCGATTCGAATGGACAGCCAGAACCAATTCGACTAAGTCGTTCGCGAGGGTTGGCTGGCCACGTTATCGACGAAAGTGGGAATCCAGTGGTCGGCGCTAAAGTCTCGTATTCGTATCCGAGGGAACGATTTAATGAAAGCGAACAAACATTGACCGACACAACAGGTCGCTTCATGATTCACCGGCTCCCACCTAATGTCGGAATTGAAATATCAGCGTTCAAAGACGATTTGGCGACCGATCCCAAGGCACCGATTAATATTGCCGCAGGCGACCAAAAAGAAATCGAGCTCGTGGTACGGCGCAAGCCAATGGCGGCCGTGATTGGCCGAATTATCGATGCGGCAGGAGCACCGATTAAACAAGCTCGAGTTTCAATTCTTCGTACCACAATTTCGGAAAAGGAGGGTTACGGCGCAGAGAAATTGGCCGGCTCGCCCCTAGACGAGAGTTCTTCGATTCTTGAATCCGACGCTGAGGGCATGTTTCGACATCCACCTTTTGTCGGTTTTGACGAACGTCTATTGCTGAAAATTGAGGCCGAGGGTTTCTTGCCAAGTCGACTCCCGTTCATTGACGGTTCGCGCTTTAAGACCGTCGATGGAGAATTGAGCTTGGGCGACTTTCAATTATTGCCTATACCGAAGTCGGTCACGGCAGTCGTTCAATGCATTAACGAACAGACACGTGAGCCAATAGCGGGTGCCGATGTTGTGTTCATTAGTGTTCATGCCGGCCGCCAATCTGCTTCGACAAAAGATGATGGTCAAGTGACATTGAAATTGGTTGACACTTCCCAAATAGTCGCAGCACGCGCCCCAGGTTATCGATGTCTTTTTAGTCACGTTGAGCGCATTCCTTCTGAGATCGTTTTGGCGATGCAGCCGGTAGAAGGGATACAGGAACCCCACCGGCTTGTATCGTTCAATCGTTCTCGGCCGAAATATCTCGATATCGCGAAAACTTTGTTCGCGAAGCTGGACGTGCCCGGAGCAAAAGAATCGTCCTTCTACCGCCAATACCTTTATTTCAACGCGCAGGCGACTGTCGATTTTGAGGGGTTTCGCAAGACTTTGTTGGACGTGAAAAGCCCCTATGAGCATCGATCGGATTTGGTCTCATTTCTCGGTAACGAGATATTCCAAAATTCGCCGCGCGACGCAATTGCTGCCGTCAAGGAATCGAACGAAACACCCGATCGAAAGGCGATGTTCTATGCCCATTTCGCGTTTATTACCAACGACAGCGAACTGAAAGACGAGTTGTACGGCGAGGCTGTGGTGGAACTTGGGCGAGCCGCAGGCGAAGACAAATTGGTCGCAGTTGGCGCGCTTGCCAGTTATTTGGTTCTCGATAATCGCGTCGATGCTGCTAAGTCCGTGATGCAGGACGCCTGGGACGGTGCCAAAGAATTTAAGACAATACTTGTGGAAGGGAAACGACAACATGCGCGGGCTGCGGCGAGATTTTTTGTTAGGGGGCTTGCGATTATTGATCTCGATTCGGCCCTAGCGCTTCTTCCTTTGATCGCAGATCAGAGAGAAGTCGAGATGTTGACCGGCGAGTCACTCGCACTTCTTTCAATTACCGACCCCAAGCAATTTGAAGCGGTTTGCACACAGCGGAATCTGAAAATCAACCCGGATGGACTTGCGATGGTTTTTCAGACTCTGCAAGCGTCTCCTCGACCATTTCCTTACCTAGCGGACTGGGCCAATAAGATGGGCGAATTGCTGCCTGACTCCGCCAGTAAAGTGCAACTATTCTTGTTTGCGGCACGGCACAAACCATCGGGTGAAGAACGCGAAAAGTGTCTTGCTGCTGCAAATTCGGCTTGGGAAAAATGCCAGATTGACTTTTGGTATTTTTGGAGCGATCCGGCGAAGAGCGCACTCGAAGAGTTGAAATCCTTTGAAAGCCTTTCCGCCGCAGATTTGGACTCGTTGGTGTTTACTTGTCTAAACAAAGCGCCCGGACCGTTTGATACATATCACACATTAAGTGTTCTTGGAAATGCCGCGCGACTGATGGCCCTTCGCGATCCCAAACTTGCAAAAGCGTTATTGGAACCAGCTTTTTCAGATTGCGTTTGGCTATTTGACCCTGCAAACCGTACGACGTTTGAACGAAATCTCCTGCTCCAGTCCGCTGTTTGGGTCGACCCAAATTGGGCGAGAGAATTGGTCCAGCAATTAAGCGATCAATACGCAGTCGACGATCCGGTTCGCAAGTTACAAATGTTCTGCGGAGTAATAGCTGAATTGGATTCAACTGCGCCGCGAAAATAGTTATTGTGGTGGGACTCAAAGACTCGGCCCACCCTGCTTGAATCACGCCCGCGTATGCCAGAGTTTCAGCTTCCGCCGTAGGTCGGGGATGATTTCGCGGGGGACGAAGCGGGCCAGCTTTTCGTCGTCGGCCAATGGTGCGATTTGCTTGATGAGCGAACTGGAGACGTGTGAGAAATCGCCTTCGGCCATCAAGAACATCGTTTCGACTTCGGGATCAAGTTGCTTGTTGGCCATCGTCATGGTGAACTCGGCAGCGATGTCGGTTAGCGGTCGCACGCCGCGAATCATTAGCTTGGCTTTGCACTCGCGGACGAACTGAACGGCCAAGCCATCAAATGTCTTGACAGTGACATTGGGCAAATGACGTGTGACTCGCGTGACGAGTTCAACTCGCTCTTCGGGCAGGAACATCGGTGCCTTGTCGATGTTCGTGCCGATGCCGACGACGAGCCGATCGACCAGCTTGCTGCTACGCTCGATGACGTTCAAATGCCCCAAGCTAATCGGATCAAATGAACCAGTGTAGACGGCGGCAACGGTGGAATGTTTGTTCATGCGGAAGCTCGCGAGGAACGAAGTCGGTGGAAAATCAAGATGACCTGAAGCGGGCCGAGGGGACTTGCGACCCGGCTTTAGAACTGCAAAATCGTTACGATTGCTCAGTTCAGCGTCTGGAAATCGTTGGAAAGTAGAGAATTAGTGACAGACTTGAACCGCCAATTATACTAAAACTTGGTCCAGCGGATTTGGCTTGCGGCTTCCAAGCCCTTTGAATTTGCTTCCGGCCAATTTGCGACTATTTTTAAAACTGCCTCACGCCAATCCGACTTGGCCGAATACCGAAGGAACTTCGAATGCCCAAGGCATTGTGCATCACCGCTTTGGCGATATCGATCTTGGTGTTGATCCTGTTTGTAGCGGACTTGCTATTGGGTCTGGCCAATGCACGATCGATGGCACCATTGCGAGGCGAAAGCATTGTTCTAGACATCGTCTTTGCCATTTGCGCCGGCGTTCTCGGCTTTCTGAGTTGGACAACATT
Source organism: Planctomycetota bacterium (assembly GCA_031409895.1). Lineage (GTDB taxonomy): Bacteria > Planctomycetota > Planctomycetia > Pirellulales > Pirellulaceae > JANMEB01. The sequence continues at coordinate 1,285 of JANNYC010000159.1, read as the reverse complement.
CCGCAAACAGGTTTGATCGCTGTTCGCCGCGTTGGCGTCATCCCAAAGAAGCAGGCACACTCCGTGTGCTGTTGCCAGAAGCAGACAGAAGCGGACGCCACACGTAGAGTGCCTGCTACTTTATCTGTCGGCTGGACAATGGGCTTGCGGAACGCGATAATGGTCCCACGAATTTTCTTAATCTCAGTGACGGTGTTTCTTCTGCCGTCCGCAAACCTTGTGAATCGCGATCATGCCAAATATTAAAAGTGCAGCCAAACGTCTCAAACAAAGTATTGTCCGCAACGCACGCAACCGGAGCGCCAAATCGGCGCTGCGAACGCAAGCGAAAAAAGTTCTCGTTGCAGTTAAGGCGGGCGACATCAAAACCGCCGAAGTCGAACTGCGAATCGCGTCCAAGAAATACGACCAAGCCGGTGCGAAACGAATCGTGCACAAGAATTCCGCCGCGCGGCACAAGTCCCGTTTGGCCCACGCCATTCGAACCGCAAAGGGCTCGAAATAGTCAGGTGGTCATTTTCCGCGAAAGGGCATCAAGTTGATTTTTGGTACTCTTGCGTTATTAGTTGGCGGTTTGCTTTCCATCCTCGCATTCGGATTTTGGATTTGGATGCTGGTGGACTGTTTACAGAACAATAAACTACAAGGCAACAGCAAGCTTATTTGGGTAGTCGTAGTTGGCTTTCTCCATTTCCTCGGCGCATTGTTGTATTTTTTAATCGAACGTCCGAAGCATGCATAAAATGCCGAGTTCGCGCTAGATTACGCCTTTCCAGTACGCCGAACTTTCTGTGGACGACCGAGACGTGTCGCTGGCGAGCGGCCGCGCGGTGTCTTGGAATTTCTCGGTGGTTTTGAACTGGTTGTGCCGCGAAACGCGCCGCGGCGAGCTGGCCGTCCGGGTTTCGTAGTTGTGCGATCGCCAGGACGCGATGTGGGCTTGCGCGGTGAGGGCTTGGTTGGCGAGGCGTGGCCAAGCGCGCGGGCCGAAAGTTTTGGACGTTTGCCCCACGATCCGGCACGTTTTGGTTTTCGTTTGCGTGGACGCCCTGGGTCGATTGGTCGGGCAGAACTTTGAAGTGCTTCGAATTCAGTCTTAGTCATTTCGCGATGGGCACCGCGCGGCAGATCACCCAAACGGACCTTGCCGATCGCGATTCGTTTGAGCGTGACGACTTTGTGCCCAATGCTCGCCAGCACGCGGCGAACTTCTCGATTGCGCCCTTCACTCAAAACAATTTCCAAATCGGTACAGTGTTCCATTTGCTTCTTGACATGAACGTCT
>JANNYC010000158.1:0-4909 GCA_031409895.1 Planctomycetota bacterium | reverse complement strand
GCGCGGATGCACGCTTAGTTAAGTCTAGGGTCCCTCTCGTTGGAGGTCGTACCTGAGGTCAAAGTCTTTAGCCTCCAGATGCGGGCCGAGACGACAATGGCTACCAACCAAAATACGACGACAATGATGGGTTTATCTTTGAGCAGGATCGTAGTATACGCGATCGCAGACCATAGGACGGCGAACGCGACGATTTTCGCCTTCATTGAAATCGCCCGAAATTCACGGTAGTTCTTTATCGATGATCCAAACCAGGGATGGGACAGTAACCAGTGATGCAATCTAGGGGAACTGCGAGCGAAGCAGGCGGCAGAAAGAAGTAGAAATGGAGTAGTTGGCAATATCGGCAGGAATATCCCTATCACACCCAAACCCACGGACAATATGCCGACAGCATTAAGCGATCCGTTAAGAAATTTTTGCATTGTCCGTCGCCGCCGGCTTACATTCGTCCAACGTCCGAAAGCAGGTTGCCGATCTATTGACTCGCGAGCAACACCGTTTCGCCGCTCCAATATAACGTGGCAGTAAGTCAGCCACTTCCCCTCCATTGTACCCCCCGCCAACCGACTCGCGGTCAAGGGTTTTGTTTAAGGATACGCGGTTTGCGAATTCCGTGCATTGCGTTGTCAACTACCCAATTTGAAGGTATGAACACCCACCGAATTATCGATTGGCGAGTCCTCGCTGCAACCGATAGTTGGCCGTCTGGTCGCGCATGATTCGGGGACGTCTCCAAGGCATGCGGTTTACGGCTTTTTTGGTTCTGCTGTAACGGCCCTCATATGGATTCTCTTCCTTTTATCACTTTGCCGCGTTAGCGCCCCTCACGCGCATCCTGATTCCGTACAGCCCGGTGCTTGCCGTGATGAACAGCGTGTGCCCGTCCTTGCCGCCGAAGCTGACGTTCGCCGTCCATTGCTCGTCGGGAACCTGGATCTGCTCGATCTGCCGACCCGCTTTGTCGAACACCACGACGCCATCGCCCGTCAGGTAAAGATTGCCCTCGTTGTCCAGCGTCATGCCATCGGAGCCGTGCTCCGCTGCGAGTGTCTTGCCTGTGAGGCTGCCGTTAGGTGCGATGTCATACCGGTAGGTTTTCCCCGCGCCGATGTCTGCAACGTAGAGCGCCTTTCCGTCGGGCGTGCCGATGATGCCGTTCGGCTTCTGCAGGTCGTCGACAACGCGCACGAGCTGCCGATGGTCGGCGGACAAGAAGTAGACGTGCTCGCCGTCCTGGGGCATCGTGTCGTGAGTCCACCAGGATCTCTTGTAGAACGGATCGGTGAAGAACATCGCGCCGTCTGACCGTACCCAGACATCGTTCGGCCCGTTCAAGAGCCTTCCGCCATACTCGGCAACAATCACAGTGACCTTGCCGTCCGGCGCGATGGACCACAGCGCATTCTTCTCATCGGCGCAGGCGATCAAGTGGCCCATGGGCTCGAAATACATTCCGTTCGCGCGGCCCGCCGGTTGCAGGAAGGTGGATAGCTCGCCTTCGGCGCTCCATTTCAAGATGCGATCGTTGGGCTGGTCGGTAAAGAAGAGATTGCCATCCGCGTCACACGTCGGCCCTTCAGTGAAGTCGAATCCACCAACCAGTTGCTCCAACCTGGCGCCTATCGCAATCACACTGGGCTGGGTTCCACTCGCCCTGCGTTTCATCGTTACCTCGGTCGTGTCATTTGAACCGTCAACTGTCGGAGCCGTTTCGGAAACCCGGGAATTGCAACCAAACGTTGCCAAAATAAGCCACAGAAATATTACGAAGAGGACTCGCATAAACGCTCACGCCCACCGACCCGCTGTGTCTGTCACCGCCCTCATTTTACTTCTGCCCGCCGCGGATGGGTGAGCGCGAGTGGGTTGCTTTAATCCATGGATCAAATGGAAATCGGTCATCATGCATGTCATCGTCGTCGCCTTTACACTCTGACCATCCAAAGGCAAACAACAAGTAGGCACAGTACGAGCCCCGCAATCATCCACCAGTGCAGCCGACTTGGAGGAGCGTCCTCTCGGGAAATATATTGCTCGCAGTAAGGACAGCGTTGAGACTCTTCATGGATCTCCCGGCGGCAATACGGACATGGAACGGTCGGTTCATCGTCCCTATCCTCCAACGGCAATTCGTCATCCCACTCATCGTCTCCACCCGTTTGCCGTGGCATGACCAAGTCTCCAACCCCCCGCCAACCGAGTCGCGGTCAAGGAATCATTTCAAGGCCACGCTCCTCGCGACTTCGGTGGGTCGCGTCGTGAGACACGCGTCGCGCGAACTTATCCAGCCCAATATTCTCTAACAATATGGCCTAACAAAAAGTAACAAGCAATCGCGATTCCAATCCCGATGGCCAAGCCAATGCACGTAAAAACGATCCTCGTTCCTAGTTTCTCCTTTCTCGCTAATGCATAGGCCAAAAGCGGCGTTGCAAATGGCATGATCGGAATCGCAACGATGCACATCCAGCCAACTTGAACGTCGTGATACCCAAGATTACGCCAGAGGTAGAGCGCAAGGACCAACACGACAGCAATCGCCAATGTTGCGATCAGCAAATGTTTAAGGCTGAATCGCATCACGTGAACGCAATCGTCGATAGTGGATTGATTTGCCTAACTCCCCCGCCAACCGAGTCGCGGTTAAGGATTCTGTAAAACGACACGCTGATCGCGACTTTGGTTAGTCGGGTCGTTAGGCGTTTCGTAGTGAGAATTTATTCTAGAGTTTCGGAGGCTGAAAGGCATCAACGAAAGCCTGAGTCGCGGGGAAGCGGCTGCCCATCGGAACACATTCGATGTGGCCATCGAGATAAAGGACATGCATCTCGCCACGCGGCTTACTTGCCTGCGATTTCATGACCTCGAACATGATCGGCATGCTTCGACGAAGTTTTGCCAATTCAGTCCCATCATTTGGATTCGATGCAAGCGATTTTTCAACGCCTGGCGAAAGTCTGTAGAAAATGCCATTTGATGATTGGAGGTTCTCGTTAAGGGCCACGCTCGCACGCTTTTCGAGGGCATGCTTGAATGCTGGAATTTCTTGGTCGCTTCCTATTACCCAGCCGAGGTAGACGTAGTTATTGGCTGCAAGGCGCGTAGCAGATTGGATGTTCGAATCTCCGATTTTGGCGAACCGAATCATTTGACACATTTGAGTAAGAGCATCGTCGTTTAAAGGATTGATGAAGGATGCGCACATGGCTCCATTAAAAGAGCCCGTATCTACGTCAAACATCCAAACGTCGTCTTGCGTTGAGAGCTGTGGAAAGTGAATCGGCTGACCATGTCCAAACGGACAACCAAAATGCGATTGCATTGACACCATCGGAGAAACCCAGCTGCCGCTAGGAGTGCCCCAAGAAACGCGAATGGACTGGTCACTGAACCGTGTCACCGAATACTCGGAACAGTGGCGTTCAAAAGACCGCCAATGGAAATAGCCCCACGCAAGTAGCACTATTGACGTAACGATAATGAAGGTAGCGCCGCGCTGCATTGCTCAACCCAGTCTCAAGAATCCATGAAAGTCCGGGGTTTGGGGTGGGGTCGTTTGTCTTTTAGACTGCTGACCAACCGGTAACCGCCACCGCTTTCATTTTACGCGCTGCCCGCCGCGGAGGGGTGAAGTGGTGCCTTCAATACACGAGGTTTGCACCGAATTCAGGAATGCGGCCTTCCGAAACTTCCCTTGACCATTGGTCGAGCCTTCCACGATGCATTTCCCAGAAGCTACGGCAGAGATCGAAATACTCTAGAACGACTTGCTGCTCGCCTTTTTCCAAAAGCTCTTTAGCGAGACTCATGTTCGGTCCGAAGGTATCCAAAGTGGGAGACCCAGCGCTTTTCCCACCTTCGAGCAAGAACCGCTTTGCATCGTCTAGCCGTCCCTCACGCATGGCAGCTTGACCCATAATGATGTTCGCATGAAAAACAGCCTCACCACATTGGGAACGATTCGTAACATTTGGAAGGAGAGCGAGCACCTCTTCGGCGTGCGTTCGTGCGACTTCCGTCTTTCCCATTCCACGGCATAGGTGTATGGCGTAGCCCAAACACACGGCTCGTTGCTCGTCTGAGGTCGCTTCACTTAATTTCTGGATGACATCGTCATAGAGTGCCTGCGGTTTGGGCAATGATTTTCCGCCGACACGTCTCGACCATTCTGTCTCTTGATCGCGTTGCGATGCCGCAGTCAACTTGTGTCGCAATTGCTCTAAGTCCAAGTTGCTGGTCATCTTGAGCTGTGCGACTACCGGTTCGGATTCAAGGTCAATCAAACTCTTGAATAGGTGCTCTGAGTTGACGACATGGTGCCCCAATGAATCCGCCATTCCCATCGCTTGGATCAACATCTGCCTTGCGGCGGGAGTTTGCGGTACAGATCGCGAGCCGGTTCCACTTCCTAGTGTCATTCCATTGACCACAGTCTCCCGAATGTTTGCGCAATCGTTCTCAAGTTCCGGGTAAATGGTAGTCGCATTGGGCGAATCCGCCTTCGTCAAAGCAAGGAGCAAATGCTCGACGCCAATATGATCACTGCGGAATTGCGCAACCTCATCAAGGGCACTCATTAAAATTGCCTTTGCGCGAGGCGAGAATGGAACGATTTTCATTTCATTTAGTCGCAATCGCTCAGGAGGCCTCTTAAGATGGAACCCTCGCCAACCGAGTCGCGGTCAAGGATTTCTATTCTAGTCCCACCGCTTCGCCGCGATCGGACAGCACATCACTCATTGTGCATATCACTGGTCTCGTTAGTTGATTGCCAGAGTCCCGTTACAGCGCAATAAATGGTGATCGCCGCGATGCCGACAAACAACACAATCGCTGTAGTTGGCGAGCCAAGGCCAACATCAGTGAAAATCAATCTGTAGCCGATGTGCCACAAGCAGGGAAGAAC
>JANNYC010000157.1:0-1148 GCA_031409895.1 Planctomycetota bacterium | reverse complement strand
TGCGATAGCCCAGTACTGGTGGACTCCGGTTTTGTTGTTAAGCAGCTAGAGCTGCATGGTACATTCTTTCGAATTCGTCGGGGGTCTGATAATCCAGAGTTTGATGGATTCTTTCTGAATTGTAAAACGTTTCGATGTATTTGAAGACGCTTAATCGTGCTGTCTCAAGATCTTTGAACTGCTCGAATTTTGTCCATTCGTGTTTCAGCGACCAGAAGAAGCGTTCGGCAACCGCGTTGTCGTAACAGCAGCCGGTACGGCTCATCGAGCAAGTGATATTCGTCGTCTGCAAGATTTGTTGAAACGCATCGCTGGTGTACTGGCACCCGCGATCGCTGTGATGGATCAGGCCCCGGGTCTCCGGCCGGCGAGTTTCAAGGGCGTTTCGCAGTGCGCCTGTCACCAACGGGGTCGTCAGTTGATCGCTCATATTCCAGCCGACGATTTTGCGACTGAACAAGTCGATCACCACGGCCAGATAAACCCATCCGGCATGCGTTGGCAAGTAAGTGATGTCGGCGACCCACTTCTGATTCGGCGCAGTGGCATTGAAGTCCTGAGCCAGAATGTTGGGTGCCGGCTTCTTGTCCGGATCGCTGACGGTGGTTGTTGGTTTAAACTTGCTGGAGAGACGGCTTTTCAGCCCTAAATCCTTCATGGCTTTGGCAACCGTGTTGCGACAGGCCGATTCCAGATGCGCTTCGCTTTGAAGTTTTTCCGCGATCTTGTAACTGCCATAAATGCTGTTCGATTGCTCGTAAACTTCCTTGACCGACGCCTGAATCGAAGCGGTTCGCTGCGCGCGAGGACTTGGGGACGCTGTGAGCCACCGGTAAAAACCACTTTGGCTAACCTGCAAGACCAGGCACATGGCCGTGATCGAATACGAGTCGCGATATTCCTTGATCCAGGCGTATTTCACTGCGACTCCTTCGCGAAATACGCCGTTGCTTTTTTTAGGATTTCTCGTTCCAGCTCAGCCTGACGAAGTTGTTTACGGAGCCGGTTGCACTCGGCCTGCAGCTCCACGACTGTCGCCTGGGGTCCACAGGGAACCGGTTCGGGTGCGTACTTTTTGTACCAGTATCGAAGGCTGTTCTCATTCACGTTCACCGCCGTGGCGGCAGCCAGAATCGAGTAGCCTTCAA
>JANNYC010000156.1:0-4283 GCA_031409895.1 Planctomycetota bacterium | reverse complement strand
TCACAATCGTGAGCACTTCCTTACGACCGCTGGTGCGGTAGCGGATCACGCGATATTGAATTGACTCCGGTAGTGAATTCCATTGCTCGCGAGTGAAACGCGAGGCATCGAACTTCGGTTTCGGCAAGGTGACAAGTGTGTTATCGATTCGCAGGTCTTGTCTCGCTGCAACTGGACGACTCGCTGTCCCACGCGATCAATCAACTTAACAGGCAGCCTGGCTCTGGCTTTGCAGTACGCGGAGCCATCCTCGCTAACCGGCGGAAGCCCTTTTCGTTTTCGTTCGCGGTTGAATTGCGTGACGACGGTTGAGCAGGCATCGCCACGACTGAGCGCCTGCGCCACAAACAAGCCGAGCGTCGTAGCGGGCGTGAAATCCCGATCTCGAAAACGAATCTCAAGTTCGCCGCATAACTGATGCACGTCTTCATCCTTAAACAGGCATGAGAGTCGCATTTGATCTACCGCCATCAACTGCTTAATCCGCCCCTGCACTTCTTCGGGCTGAAGGGCTTTGCGAATTTCAGCTCTACGATCGGCATCGACAGGAGTTCCTCGAGCTGGCAAAATCATGCGTGGCTTCCTTGCTTGCATTGGGTTTGTGTTAACAATGAACACAGTGCAACAAGGGGGCCATTTAATACTAGTGCAGTCTTGTCACCCGAAAATCCTTAAGTCCACGCCCTTCGGCACAGGGCCGAAGGGGAGCGTTGCCGATTGGAGACAAGCCATTCGCCCCACTGGCCTTGTGCCAGTGAACGACGGTTTGGAAACTAATTCTTAGGTTTGACGACGCACTAGTTTCGAAATGATTTGGCTGAGATTCCATCGCGACAGTCAGCCATCCCGTTTCGTCTTCGCAATGTCGCGATCTCGTACCTTCGTTAGCTTCTGTCCCAATCTGGTTTTTGGGGCGAAAGAAACGGTAGACGTCCAAGTGACGATCTTCGCTCAATGACCAATCGCAATATCATGCGTTCCATTCGCGAGTCCAAGAGCAATATTTTTTGTGGGCTTCTGTGTCAAATAGCCATCGGACCTTTACCAAAATGCCTTCGCTTCTTACGATACGGCCCACGGGAGAAATAAACGAATAATGGCTGTATTGTTACAAATAAGAAACGCTTGCAAGCGCTATGGCGACCAAGTCCTCCTCGACGGCGCGGAAGCGACGCTGATTGATGACGTCAAAATCGGCTTTATCGGCCGCAATGGGGCGGGCAAATCGACCCTTCTGCGAGTCTTGCTGGGCGACGAGGAACTCGATCGCGGCGAAGTAATTCGGCATCCCAAGTTGCGATTGGGTTATCTGCGGCAACACGATCCGTTTTCCCCTGGCGAAACGGCGATCGAATTCCTGATGCGCGACAGCGGACAGCCCGATTGGAAATGCGGCGAAGTCGCCGGGCAGTTTGAATTGAAGGGGGCTTACCTCGAAGGGCCGGTTGCAAAACTTTCCGGCGGTTGGCAAACGCGGCTCAAGCTGACAGCGCTGCTTCTACACGAACCGAATTTGTTGCTGCTTGATGAACCGACCAACTTCCTCGACTTGCGAACCCAAATTCTGCTTGAACATTTTCTACGGAACTACCAAGAAGCTTGCTTGATCGTCTCGCACGACCGGGCGTTCCTCGCAGCAACATGTACCCACACCCTCGACCTTTCGCGCGGCAAGCTGACGATGTTTCCGGGAAAGATCGACGCGTTTCTAGAGTTTCAAAAAGAGCAGATCGAACACAATTTGAGAACCAACGTGGCGGTACTCGCCAAGCGTCGGCAATTGGAAGAGTTCATCGCCAAGAATAAAGCTCGCGCCAGCACCGCCACGCGAGCCCGTTCCAAGAGCAAACAGCTTGAGCGATTGGAACTGAGCGACATCGCAAGCGATGAACCGATTGCAAATATCAACGCCCCGGTGGTTGAACCTCGCAAAGGCCCCGCACTGCGCTGCAACGGATTAACCATCGGATACCCAGACCGCATCGTCGCCCGCGACATTGATCTGGAAATCGAACACGGATCGCGAGCCGCCATCGTCGGCGACAACGGCCAAGGCAAAACAACTTTTCTCCGCACCGTCGTCGATTCGCTGAGGCCAATCGAGGGGGACGTTCGCTGGGGCTACGGTTGTTCGATTGGCGTTTACGCTCAGCATGTTTACACGAGCTTGCCGCAACAGAAGACGGTTCTCGACTATCTGGAGTACAACGCGGCCGCCGGAACGAAGTCGCAAACGATTCTCGATTTGGCGGGCGCGATGCTTTTCCGTGGCGAGCAAGTCAAAAAGCGGATCGAGGTTTTGTCCGGTGGCGAACGAGCTCGGCTGTGCATGGCTGGATTGCTGCTGAGCCAATACAACGTGCTCGTGCTGGACGAACCGGGCAACCATCTGGACGTCGACACCGTCGACGCACTCGCCGATGCCCTTATTCAGTACAAGGGAACGGTCATCTTCACCAGCCACGACCGCCACTTTATGAAGCGGGTGGCGACCTGCATCGTTGAAGTCCGCGAAGGGAACGTCACGAACTACCGTGGCGATTACGAGTCGTATTTGTACATGGTGAACAAAGAAATCGACGACGGCGAGCGCGAGCTTGCCACGCGTCTGGCCGCCGCTCCGCCCTCGACGAAAAAGCCGAAAGCCGCCCCCGTTATTGCTCGCCGCACCGAGCGCGAAATCCGCAAGGAAATGACCAACCTAGAACGAACCATCGCCCGCTTAGACGATCAAAAACGTAAGTCTAACAACGAGCTTCTCCAAGCCACCGACCCCTCCGAAGCCCTTCGCCTTCACAACGAAGTCACCTCCCTCACCACCCAACTCACCGACTGCGAGGAACGCTGGTGCCGTTTGCAAGAAGAAATTGACGGCGCGGAGTAGTTGGGCTCTCAAGTTCCCAAGCATTTCCGATAGAGGCCTTTTTCTTAAATCATCTCCGCGAATTGGCGAAGTCGGGCGACGGTTTGAAGTAGGCCTTGAGATTCGAGAGTTGCCAGATATTCGTCGGCGCTCTTCAAAGGCGTCTTTAGGCTCGCTCGGTGACGTTGGGCGGCGACGCAGACGATGCTGGGAGCAAGATCGAATTGGAAGCTGAGAAAATCATCGGGATGCTGCGCCCCAATGCCGTACGGCTTCAAAGCAGATTCGGGAAAATGTTTCAAATTGAAGGTCACGATCAAGTCGGCTCCACATCGAATAGCGGCCGCCAGAACATGTCGGTCATCGGGATCGGGAAGCGTCAATGCCGGAATCAAGCGTTCGTAGCCAGTCACAAGACAATCGCGAGCATGGGCATTCATAAGGTCGCGAATTTTTTCACCCTGCTGGCGAGTGAAGTCTGGATATCTCTTTTGTACACTTCGTATCCATTCTTCGTGGATGCCGCTTGACCACCGTGTCCGATAAAGGTCGGTCATCGCGAGATACATCAAAAAGCTGCAAAGCGGCGACGGGTACAATACGCAAGCATCAAAGACAACAGTGAAGTTACTCATCGCAACTATTGGAGTCCAAGTTCTTGGTCCATCGCCGACAATTCTTCCAACACTTTCAGCCGATTGCGATCGATCGTTTCCTTATATTCCATCAGGTCTTTGAAAAGGACTCGGCGGTGAGTTCCGACCAAGCGGAAAGGAATCACATTTTTCTCAAGCTGCTCGACAAGAAAAGGCCGCGAGACGTTGATGAGGTCGGCTGCTTGCTGCGTCGTTAATTCTGCGTGAATCGGAATCATCGTGACGGCGTTCCCCTTTGCCATTTGGACAAGGATGTCGGCCAACAATCGAAACGCCGACGCAGGAATCGAGATCGTCTCGTCAGGCGCACCTTCCGACTGGATTCGCAAGCTCATTGGCTTCTTGGATTTTGCCGCAACGAATCGGGCCAGAAGCTTACTGCTTTGCTGGGCGAGGATTGCATCCTCTGCCGTCGGCGTAATTGTTTCTTGGAAATTGCTAAGTATTGTGGCCATTATCGGGCTCCTTATTCTAAAGAAGCTTACCGTGCAAACGAAGCAAAAGCAATATTCGAAACAAACGAAACGGCTGCATTTGGTCAATAATCTAAGGTTTTGCTCGATTTTTCCTGTCGTTTGTCTTATTTCAAGGTCAAACCGATAAAGCCGGCGAGCCTACATACGTCCTACGGTCCAGCGTCAATTCCCATCATGGAATTTTTCTTTGGACGAACGATTCGCCTCGCCGACGTAACTTGTAACGGTTTAGTTTTCTGACTGACTGGCAAAGTCGAACACCAAGACGCTTTCGACGAAGGGGAGCGC
>JANNYC010000155.1:0-26542 GCA_031409895.1 Planctomycetota bacterium | reverse complement strand
TAATCGAGACTAATCGGAACATGACTCAGCCGTCCTTTTCTGACCGTGAACTAGAAGCTTACCTGGATGAAGCACTCGATGCCGAACAAGCCCGGCGAATCGAGCAAGCGATGAAGACCGACGCCACGGTAATCGCTCGGATGTCCCAAATCAATCGCCTGCGAGATACCGGCGTTCATTCGTTGGGTGAAATTTGGCGCTACCATCAAGTCGGTGTTCCCGATCGAGCCGTCATTGGCCAGTATCTTTTGGGTGTGTTGACGCCCGAACAAAAAGACTATATCGATTTTCGACTGAATATTTTGAAGTGCCCTTACACGATGGCACTTGTCGCGGATTTGCGCAATCAGCAAGCCGAATCGGAAGACCGCTCTCAGCGTCGTCGCGGCAAGTACTACGAATCGAGTGCCGGGTTGCTGAAAAACAAACGCAAGCCTCGCAGTTAGTACTTGCTCGAAAATTCGAAAGCCCCTCACCCTGCCCTCTCCCCGGAAGCCGGGGCGAGGGAACGAATTTGGCTTTTTGGAAACGCTATTCTTCGTGCGTTGTTACCAGCGCTTTCATTTCACGGACGGCTTGGGACATGCCGACCATGATCGCCCGCGACACGATGCTGTGTCCGATATTCAACTCGCGCATTTCTGGAATTAGCGCGATGGCGCGAACATTGGCGTACGTCAACCCGTGCCCGGCATGAAGTTGTAATCCGTGCTGCACGGTGACTTCGCACGCGCGGCGAAAAGATTGCAACACCTCGGCCCGTTCTGGGTTTAACTTAGCCAGCGCATACGAACCCGTGTGCAATTCGACCGAATCCGCACCGGCGGCATGCGCCGCGGCGATTTGCGCAACTTCAGGATCAACGAACAAGCTCACCGAAATTCCCGCCTGGTGTAGCCGGTCGACCGCTCGGCGAATATCGTTTTGCTTCGCGACGACGTTGAGCCCGCCTTCAGTTGTGATTTCTTGGCGGCTTTCTGGAACGAGCAAGACGTCGGTCGGCTTGACGTCGATCGCGATGTCAAGCATTTCCTTGGTGCAAGCGCATTCGAAGTTGAGTTTGACGGTCACGGTCTCTTTGAGCACGCGAGCGTCGCGATCTTGAATATGGCGGCGGTCTTCGCGCAAGTGAAACGTAATCGCGTCCGCGCCACCCAACTGGGCGAGCGCGGCGGCCCAGACGGGATCGGGCTCGAACGTGCGACGAGCTTGGCGAACCGTGGCGACATGATCGATGTTGACGCCTAATCGAGGCATTGGGAATTCCGTGGGTTCAAGTGGGTTTGGATTAGGAGTGCTAGTTTTCGCTGGGACATAGCACGTTGAAAACGTGCTCCACAATGTAATGATTTGACTTCACGCCTCAACTCGATTCCTCTATCGTAATTGGCTCATCGGCACATTCCGAGACCGCGTAGCCTCGATTATTGACTGCCGCAATTTCGTACCAATGATCTTGCGGAGAAAATTGTCCCTGAAGTTTGGCCAATAATTGCTCCGCTTCGGCGAGCGAGCGGCATAAAGCAAACACGGTTGGCCCCCAAGAGCTTTGGCCAACGCCTTTCACGCCGCGCGATCGAATGAAGTCGACAATTCGGCTGACGTCTGGGCCATTGAACGGTCCGTTTTGGAAACTGCCGTAACATAATCCGGCACGATACCCGAAATCGTAAATTGCCTCACTGAATTTATCAAAATCCGCGAGGCGCGCCGCAGGGATCAACCGCTCGGCGACAATGTCTCGCAGCATTCTAGTATCATTCGCTTGTACTGGCGTTAGGCTGCGAAAGAGTTCGTCCTCATCGCTGCCGTATGGCCCTTGTCGATATCGGGGACAACTCAAGACAACTCGCCACTCGGCTGGCAATTCGAATCGGTCGTACAGGCCGCCGACGGCGGAGTTATCGATTTTGCCATTGTCGATGATTAAGCCACCCAAGAAAAATCCGTGGCTCCCGACCGTCGAACGTTGTCCACGACCGTATAGCGCGGCATCCGCAATTGAAATTGAAGGCGCGACGCCAAACCAATGGTCGAGCCCAGCGGCAACGGCCAAGGTCAATTGTGTTCCCGAGCCCATGCCAACGTGTGGTTTCGGCCCGGAAATCTGCCGGATGGCGACGCCAAGCTTTTCAATTTCTGAAACTGGTTCCCTAAGATGATCTGCATGAATGCTCAACCAAGTCGCGATCGTTCGCCGCATTCGCGATTCGTCCGCGACTTGCAAATTCAGTTCCGCAGATCGAGCAAATCGCAAACGAGTTTTCGGGCGGTCGATCATCAGCCCGACGCCACCATGTTGCAGTTGATGCCCTTCGCCGAAAGCGAACAAGCCGAAATGAAGTCGGCTGGGAGCGGTGACAGCGAGGACTCGACGAGACATGAACGAACTTTATCACAAGTCAGGCTGTGGAAGAATCAAAAGCTTTCTTAACGAACGCCGTCAACTGCGCAAAGGCCCGTCGTTCCGCCGCACCGCCGGTTTTATCCACGAGCGAGCCAAGCCAGTTCCATTTGGTTTCGATTTCGGATTGCGGCAAAAAGTCAGTGCGGGTCGCCAAAATGGCCGCTTCGACAACGGCGTGCTTCGCCCGATTAAATCCGAAAAATTCACGCAGCGAATGGACTTGAACGATGCGACACGGCAAAGTCGCACGTGGTCCGTTGTCGTCTTGAAAACGGACTTCAAGTTCAAATGCTCGACAAGCGTTTGTCAGAACGAAACCGTCGACGATCGTTGAGCGCTTAAACAATGCTCCTGGAAATTGTATGCCACAAACGGCCGTCGTAATCGACTCGACGTCGTCCGTCACGTGAAAAACAGCTTGGCCGGTCCGTTGCAGATTTTGAAATGTCCGCGACGACTGAAACGGTCGCAATTCAATTCGCGTGATGGCTTCGTCGACTTCCGGTCCGATGGCGGAAAGGTGCGGCCTCCCGTCGACTTCTACCGTGGAAATTAGCCCCTCCAAGATCATCAAATTCTCGTCGCTCCAACTCGTTTGCAGCTAGTGCTTTGTTCCGATTAAGAATTAGTATTGGCTCTGTTAGCCGGAACTCGCTAGCGTCCGGTTTTTTCCGCCGAAACCGGGTGCTAGCGCACCGCGGCTGATTCTAAAATCAAAAAGAATGAAAAGCACTAGCACATGATTTCTATTGATCGTGTCGCGAGGTCCGAAATGTCCTATCGTCCCGATCCCCGCAACCCACGCTCGTCAGCAAGAAGTTTAGCAGTTGCCCACCCGTTGGGCAGAGGACATTTGATGAGTATCGCGGAAAGCCGCATTCCAGTGGCAAACTCGAAGAGGCATCTCGCGCTGGGAATCGTGGGAGCATTTCTTCTGGCGTCATTGGGGGCCGAATGGATTTCCACTCATGGCCTTCGCCGAGTTTGTGAAGTCTCGTGCTTTGTTTTGGCATTGATCGGCGTCGGGCTGTTCGGGCGCACCGAAGTGTTCGCGCGGACGCCATGGCGAGAACTTTGGAAAGTATGGTGCGTCGTTCTGGCCGCTACTTTCGGTGCGATCGTATTGGCTGCAGTGGTTGGCTTGTATTTCGGAGCTTGGCAAGCCGGCCCGAATTTCAGCTTAATGGACAAGCCCGCGCGACACTGGCTTTTAGTAAAACTCCCCACCGTCCTCGTGCAGCAAATCGCACTGCAGTTGTTTATTGTTCCAAGTCTGAGTTTCGGTTTGCGCCGTTCATCGTGGGTCGCGTTGATCGGTGCGTCGATCTTCGCAGGGCTTCATTTACCGAATCCGTTGCTTGTCGGGCTGACGTGGATTGCGGGATTCTGCTGGATTCGGCTGTACCAGCGTTATCGACAATTGACACCGATGGTCGTGTCGCATTTTTGCTTGGCGGTCGCGGCGGCTGGTTTCGGCGGCGAATATGTGTTGAACATGCGAGTCGGAGTAAAGTGTTTGAGCCTGATGCCTCAAACGATCCGCACCGAACATGACCAAATCAGTATCCTGCCGCATGCCGTCTCGGGCTGCGTCGAAAGCCAAATGCAAAGCGAGAACGAAGTCATTGTGTGCGGCTTTGCCGACGACACTTTTCACGGTGCGTCTGCGGCTTCGTATTGCCTCATTGATTCAAAACGCGAGCGGATGATCCGGCTGATACCTGCTTTCGTCCAAACCGTTCCCCACGTTGGCGAGCGTCACGGATTTGAAATGCGTGTTCCGCTCGAAGCGATTGGATGTGAGACTAGCTGGGAACTTTATGCCGAGAACGCGAACGGTTGGTTTTCAAAACTCGGATCGTCTGGCTCGATTCAGCCATTGGCGGCGACTCCTGCAAAACAAGCCGTTCAACTGATTCCAACTCAAATCGATGGACGCTGTGATGAATTGACCCAGCTACCCGATGGCGGCCGAGTCGCGGGCTGGGCGATCGACCTGGCGAGCCATCTCTCGCCGACGCAATTGGGAGTTTACTGCAATGGTCGCGAGTGGGTCGTGCCGCTTGATGAGCCGAAGCGGCGCAATGACATCGCCAACTCCTTGGGATCTGAACAAGCCGCCAACTGCGGATTCGATGTAATGATTCCCGGTCTACGATTTGACGAGGCAAGCAACTGTGCTTTGTTCGCGATCGACGATCAAAATGTTTGGCACCCATTGCCGTTAGTTCCTCAATTGCCTAAACGAGTTACGCAGGGCTTGCTGCGGAATCAGTCGGGAAAAAACTATTGAATTGGTCGTGAGATTGATCGCTCGAAAGAATAAACGCCAATCATTGTTTGAACAGATGCTCGCGATGCAACTAGTCTTGCGGAACTGTCGTCTGCTACTTGGGCTATCGGCGTTAGCCGCGTGCGTTGGCTGTGCAAGTCTTTCGCCGCGGCAAGAAGTGGCGACAATTCGAGCGAACGATGCAGCCGCAGTTGATGAACCGCATCCGACGCTGATTGATGAAACGCACGCTTCATCGAAAGAGGTTGACCAGTCTATCGAGCCAGCGCCATCCGATGAGCCTTGGCTAAAAAATGGCGAGGTTGCGGATTGGTGGGATGTCGAACCGAATTTGAGTGACGATTGGTTGGAGAAGCGACCGTGGCCGACGCTTTGGGCCGACCAGGAACATTTTTACAGCCGCGAGAATTTGCCGTCGTTGATTGGTGGTCTAACCGTCGCCGCGATCTTGGCCAATAGTTCTGCCGATGGCGACGTGGCTGACTGGTATCAAACTCGCGTTCGAAATGAGTTCACGGATGATGTTTCAGCACTTGCAAAACCGTTTGGCGAACAGTGGCCAATGATGTCGCTGTATCTGGCCGCGTCATTGATTGGACGAACGGGTTATGCCAGTCCGCGCGCCCAAGAATGGGGGGAGCGAAGTTTCCGCAGCATGTTGGTCGGCGTCCCTCCGTTGCTGCTTGGGCAAAAATTAATCGGCTCGTCGCGACCAGGAGAAACCGACTCGTCCGATTGGAGTTTTTGGAATGACAACAATGGAGTAAGCGGACATGCCTTTGTCGGAGCGGTTCCATTTCTGATTGCCGGACAACTTTCGGACAGTACGGCTGCAAAAATTTTCTGGACGATTGCATCGACGCTGCCCGCTTGGTCTCGCGTCAACGATAACAACCATTATCTTTCACAAGCGATCCTTGGCTGGTGGCTCGCGCAGACCGTGGCGCGCGGAATGATCCCGCAGACAAACGCAAACAATTTGCAGATACAGCCTTGGTCAGATGGCGAACGCGTTGGCGTTGGAATTGAGTTCCGACGCTAACCGATTCGCGATTCACAAGCCGTCGCGGCTACGAAAAAACCCCACCGTATGCATAAGCACGACGGCGGGGCCGGAACAGAGAAGAGGCCGAATCAAAAACCGAATAATAGCAAGAGATGATTTCGGTTTTTTCAACGGGGGTTTGGGGCAGTAGATACGACCTCAAACTCCGTCAACCAAAATGATATCAGTTGCGAACCCAATGTCTATAGTTTTGTCGCCGCCCGGCAAAACAATTCGATAATTTTTACGGGAAGACGAAAGCCAAAAAACAGGCCGCAAAGTACGCCGATCCCGCCTAATCGAGGTATTTCTTCGGTTTGGGCAAGACATTGTCGGCGGTTCTGGGCTATTTCCATTGGCAATCTCACAGAGCGCCGAAATCAAAAATCAGCTTTAAAGCGTACCGCAGCCAATCGACACGCCGATCAATTAATTTGCGGCATTGTGTCCGAATTTTGCGGCCAACAGCCGGACTTCGACCGGTTCGTCAACGGCAGTGTCTGTCGATGCGGTCGTGAGTTCCTGAATTGGAATCGCGTCATGTGGGCCGCGACGCCGCCATCGCCAAAGTCGGCCAACCCGTTCGCGTAAACTGTCCAGCAGCGAATACGAAACTGGAGTCACCAACAGCGCAAGAACCAGACTGAGGGCTTGTCCGCCAATGATTACTTTGGCCATGCTGGCTCGAGCACCGGTACCAGCCCCTTGGCCCAAAGCGATCGGCAACATCGCGGCCATCAACATGACGGTCGTCATCAAGATTGGTCGAAGCCGAATTTGGTTGGCCTCGAAAATCGCGCGATCGCGTGGCATGCCGGCGCGTCGCAGCTCATTTGTCTTATCAATTTGCAAAATTCCGTTCTTCTTTACAATGCCAATCAACATGAACAAGCCGAACATCGAATACAAGTCGAGTGGCGTGCGGAATAGCATCAGCGACGCCAGACCAAACGGAATTGTCACTGGCAGCGAAGCCATGATGCTAATGGGGTCTAGCCAACTTTCGAATTGTGCGGCGAGAATCAAGTACATGAACAACATGCTCAATCCGAGCGCGACTGCGAAATAATATCCGGTTTCGCCCAGCATATCGGCTTGGCCGCCAAAGTCGACTTCGTAGCCAGGAGCGAGCTTCATGTCGGCAACGATTTCTTTCGCACGATTCGTGGCATCGTTAAGCGAAATTTTGTCGGGTTGGGCAACTAACTTTACGGTGCGCTGCCGATTCAGTCGTTCGATTTGGCTTGGTCCGCGAGCTTCTTTCAAAAAAGCAACGCTGCTCAGTTGAATAGGTCCGGCGGTTGGAGATTGAATCGTAATTCCGGCCAACGCCTGCGGGCTGGTGCGGAAAGGTTTGTCGGCACGGAGCCAAACGTCGAATTGTTCGTTCCCTTCACGGTACTTTGAAACTCGTTTTCCACCCACCAAAATACTCAGCGTGTCGGCGATTGTTTGAACTGGAATGTTCAAGTCGCTGGCTCTGTCGCGATCGATTTCGACTTGAATTTCCGGCTTGCGCAGCGCGAGCGTCGAATCCACGTCAACCAAGCCCGGGATCCCACGAAGCTTTCCTAAGAGGTGTTCGGAATATTCGCCCAGCTTCAAAAGGTCCGGTCCTTTTAGACTGATTTGAAAAGTTCGCGTGTCGCCTCCTCCCCCGCCACCAATGGCCGAGACGTCGAGAACCGCGCCGCGAACGTCAGGAAATTCTTTCAGGATTTCGCGTGCCCGCCCCATGAGTTCGAATTGACTGTACTTGCGGTCGGAGAGTTCTTTGATGCGAAAATAAATCGAACCGCTCGTTACATCACCTTGGCCATCGCCCAAACCGTTGCTTCGACCGATCACAGTAAAGTGGTGCTGGGTGCCGGGAAGCTGCAGCAATCTCGCTTCGATTTCCGAAGCGACTTGATCGGTTCGAGCAAGCGTATAACCCTCGGGCATCGTAAAAGTGACTTGGTATTCGCTCTGGTCATCGCGAGGCACGAAATTAACGCCGATGATCTTGACGAGGGGAATCGTCGCGAAAAAGACGCCAATCGAAAGTGCGACGGTGATCCAGCGGTGCCTCAACGCTCGCTTCAATAGCCAACCAAATGTCGATTCAGTCGTTCGATAAATTCTGCCCGATTTCGACGCTGCTGTCCCCGAACGACTTTTTTCAAGCTTCAGAAAGCGCGAACAAAGCATCGGAGTAAGCGTCATCGAAACAAACAAGCTCATCAAGATCGCAAAGGCGACCGTAAAGCCGAACGAGCTAAAGAATCGACCGACGATTCCTCCCATGAATGCGACCGGCACGAAAATAACCATCAGCGAGAGGCTGGTCGCTAAAACGGCCAACGAGATTTCCTTGGTGCCTTTTCGAGCAGCCTCCATCGCGTTTTCGCCGAATTCTTCCATATGTCGAAAGATGTTCTCGTGAACCACAACTGCATCATCGATCACGATGCCGATCGCCAGAATCAATGCCAGCATCGTGATGTTGTTCAACGTAAAGCCCATGTAGTTCATAAAGAAAAACGTCGGGATGATCGACGTCGGAATCGCCAAAGTCGCGATCAGCGTGGTGCGCCAATCGCGAATGAACAACAAAATGGTCGCCGAAACTAGAAACGCCGCCAACAACAAGTGGAATCGAATTTCGTTTAACGACTTGCGAATAAAACGGGATTGATCGTTGATGATTTCGACTTTGATATCCGGCGGAAGATTCGGAATGATCTTCGCCAATCGCTTGTGCACGGAATTCGAGATTTCGACAGTATTGGTTCCGGATTGCTTTTGCACAAACAAGCTGACCGAGTTGAGGCCATCCAGCCGACTCAGGCTGCGTGGCTCCTCGATCGAATCCTCGACACGACCGATATCGCGAATGCGAATCGGAAAGCCGTTGCGCTGAGCGACAATGATTTCATTGAATTTTTCTGGCGTCGATATGCGCCCCAACGTGCGCAAGACCATTTCACGGGAGCCTTGGTCGATCAGGCCACCGGGAATCTCTAAATTCTGCGTTACCAAGGCATGCCGCACATCATCCACCGACAAGTCATAGGAAGTGAGCTTGTCGGTATCGACGATGACGTTGATCGCCCGCGTTTGGCCGCCGGACAAAAATACGCTTCCCACGCCAGCGGCCGTTTGGAGCGGTTCCTGAATTTGGTGTTTGACGATATCGGAGACTTCGCGAACGTCGCGGCTTCCTGAAATGCCGATCGTCATTATGGGCGCGGCGTCCAAATCGAATTTATTTACGACTGGCGGTTCCATGCCTTGGGGAAAAGCTCCGCTCAGCATCGCGATCTTGTCGCGGACTTCCTGAGCGCCGACGTTGCCGTCTTTCTCAAGTTCGAATTCGACGACCACGACCGAGGAGCCTTCGCGCGAAGTCGATTCCGTTTCCTTCACGCCGGCGATTGAGTTCACGGATTCTTCGATCAGCCGAGTGACGTTGGTTTCCATTTCTTCGGCGCTTGCGCCGGGTAGTGCGGAGACGATCGCCACAACGGGAAAATCCACTTTGGGAAATAGGTCGACACCTAAATCAAAAAACGAAACAACTCCCAGCACCACGGGAATGCCGATGAGAACCCATGTGAACACAGGTCGGCGAATGCAAAGCTCTGAGATATTCATGTGCGGTCGCAAATTGGTTACGGCAACGGATTCGTGTTGTCTGCTGCGGCGGAAACACCGGTCGTTGCGTTGGGAGCAGTCGCGGCCGGGCCCTCTGTCTCTCGCAATTGAACTGCGCTCCCAGTTGAAAGCAAGCTATAACCGCTGGTGATTACAATCGCCGATTCGTTAAGTTGCGGCTCGAGGACTTCGACCCATTCGTTGGTTTGTGTACCAAGCATCACGTGAACTTCGCGGGCTTTGCCATCGTCCATCAAGTACAGTTTGTTGATTCCCGCAACGCTAACGATTGCTTCCAAAGGAACTGTCATCGAGCCGTCGCGGCGGCCGATCTGAAGTGCGGCCTTTGCAAAGTTTCCCGGTTTAAGTTGTCCTCTCGGATTTGGAATTTGCAATTCGATTTCAAAGGTTCTCGTTTTGGGGTCGACCGTTGGATGGACGTTTGTGACTGTTCCGATAAAGGCTTCGTTCACCGCGGCGGTCGTTATGGACGCGGTCTGTCCGATGGCGACGCTCGCGCTAAATTTCTCCGGGACGCTGGCCCGCATCTTGAGGGTCCCGTCGATTGCCAAAGTGTAGACTTGGGTTCCGGCTCGCAGAAACGTTCCTTCACTGAGCATTCGCTGGGAGACGACAAACAGCGGTTTTTCAGCCGAAACAGCGTCGCCTAGCTCGCCGAGAGTCGTCGGCAATGGGGCCGCGATTTTCGTCTCGCGCCATTGCCGCTGAGCGATTTCCAGCGTGGTTTGCTTCATTTTGATTGTCGCCAAATCCGAATTGGCCATCATGAGCTGATGCTCTCGTTCCGCGTTCGCCGATTCAAAATCGCTCTTCGCGTTGTCCAAATCGGATTCTGAGGCGGCGTTTTCTGTGGCGAGTTTTTGCAATCGCGACCAACGGCTTTCGGCTTGGTTCAGGCGCGCTTTCGCTTGCATCACGCTTGGCGTTTTTGCAACATCCCAATCTGCGGGAGGAAGTTCTCGCAAGCCAAGTTTCGCCAATTCGACTTGTAACGATCGCTCGGCTTGTTCAGCGCCCAGCCGATAACTTTCGGGATCGACGTCGACGAGCAAGTCGCCAGGATGCACACGTGCTCCAACGTCGTGGTACAGTTTTTGGACGGTGCCGTCGACTTTGCTGCTGATGGGAATCTCTTCAAAGCTAGTCAACGAGCCGATCACGTCGATTGTTTGCGAAATCGAACGAATGGTAGCCGGCGAAACCGTGACGAGCGTTGGCGCTATATCGCCAGCGGCCCGTTTGGGAAGTTCCGGTAAAGCAGAGTCACGCTCATTTCGATCGGACAGAACGTGCAAGTACCAACCGGCAATCGCCGCCAATACGCCGACAACAAGTGCTTGATTCGTGACGCCCATTTTCACGCGCTCCTGCGGCGCAGAAGCAATTTCGGATTCGCGATTCGATGAATTGTGGCTTTCGCCGTTGGCAATATTATGTTTCATTCGTTTTGACTTCTTTTTGGGATGGGTCGGTCTAGCCGACCTCGAGCGTTTCGATTTTCTGAACCGACGATGCGGCAATTTGTTTGGACAAAAATACGAGTGTCTCTTGCTCTGCTTCGGTCAACCTTTCGAGCATCGTTCGCAGCAGTTCACGTTTGGCCAACGCCGAGGCCTCGGCAGCTTCGCGCCCGGAAGGAGTAAGCTCGACGTAAACAACTCGGCGGTCGTCCAGCGAACGCTGACGGACGACGTATCCCTTGTTTTCCAAATTGTCGATAATGCTGGTGACCGAGTTCACGGCGACCCCAAGGTATTCGGAGATTGCCTTCATTTTTTGGGTGCCGCTAAATCGCAATTGCTCAACAAGTCGAATTTCTTGCTGGCTAAGTTCCAAATGCGGACCTTGAGAAGCGGCTCCGTTCAGACGTTGGAACTGCTCCATGATCATGCGCATGGATTGCGAAAAGTCAGAAATCCGGCGGTCAAGAGATTCCATAGCAATTGCGAATATTTCGAAGTTCGTACTATTCTAATACAGAATAAACTGAAGTTCGAATGTTTGCAAGCTCTTTAAATACCCTGTTTTTGCTGATTTTGTTGGCTGACACAGTATGGCTAACCTTCGCCCTGCCGAAGTAAGAATCCTCAATGGGGGACACGGTAATTCCGATAAACCGGATAAGCGAAATACTCGCCAAAGTTTGCCACTGCCAGCAAATCGACCCATGAAACGAAAATCGATTCGCGCAATCGACCGTGCTCTCTGCCTTATCGCGTTTTGCACGATGGCATTTGAAGTTCACGCTTTTGCTCAGGACTCGAGCGCACTCGTCCTCAAACAATCGGCCTACGGCGCGGCATCGTTATCGACGCCAACGAGCGAATTGAAGATCGAACTGCGTGAAGCGATACAAATGGGTTTGGAGAACTCGGATGTCGTCCGCAAATTGACCGGCGGCGAAATCTCGGTCGATGCGGCGACTTGGTACGAACCACAAGCCGCGCGAGAACGTGCGTTGGAGGCGTTGGCCGATTTCGATGTCGCTTTCGAATCTGAAGTCGGCTATCGCTGGCTGAAGAATCCGCCTGCGTCGTTTATCGGGCCAGGTTTGCAAGTAGAGGATCGTCGTGACATCGGCCTTTTCAACGCCGGCCTAGCGAAGCGATGGCAGTCTGGTACGGTGACTCGCGTTGCGTATCGGCCGGAACCCAGTTATCTTTACTTTCCCAACGGTTCGTCGGGCTTCAACCCAAACCATGTTTCAGCAGTTGAGTTTTCCGTCCGGCAAGCTTTGTTGCAAGGAGCATCGGCCGAGGTCAACACGGCGCCGATTCGAATCGAGCAGTTGAACGGCGAAAGATCCTCGTGGGAGTTCAAGCAAGCGATAATCGAGTTTGTGCGCAGTATCGAACAAGCTTATTGGGAATTGCAGGCCGCAACTGCGGCGCGGCAATCGCTCGAACAACAAATTTCTTCGATCGATGAAATCGTTCGTCTCGAGGAAGCCGCGATGAAGGCCGAACGTGCGGCTGTTGCCGAAGTCGCCAAAGCCCGCACACAGCGCCACGAATTTCGGCAGGTGCTCCTCGCTGTCCAAGCCAAAGAAAAATCCCGCGAACGAGCCTTGCGTACTTTGATTGGTTTGCCGCTGGAGGACTACACCGCGCTTCAGTTGGACACGCTCCCGTCCGAAGCTTCCGTCGTCATCGACTTGCCATCTGCCGTCTCGATCGCGATGAACGAGCAGCCACGTTTAGTCCGGCGGCGCTTGGTCGTTCAGATTCGTGAAACGGAAATGGGTGTGGCTCGGGATTCGTTTCTCCCGAAATTCGACGTGTCGGCGTTGTATCGAGCCAACGGCCTCAGCGATGAGCTTGGCGACTCGCTCGATCAATTGATTACGAACGACTTCCACGACTGGGAAGTCGGCGCATCGCTCAGTGTTCCTTTACAGCGCAACGGCGCGACGGCGAGAATCCAAGCCGCCGAGATTCAGTTGCAACGCGAACGCGCGGTTTTGCGCGAAGAAGCCCGCGTCGTATCCTATAACGTGACCAACGCCGTACGCGACTTGCAATCGCTTCATGAACAGTATCGAGAAGCACGTGCTCGCGGAGAGCAAGGCAAACAGTGGCTCGAGATTGCTCGCATTCGATACAAGACGCCGCCCCCCAACCGCGGTGGCGACGAAAACCGATTGCTCGTAGCGCTTGATGATTACTTGGACGCGTTGCGTGAAGTCGCCGACGCCTCCGCCGAAGCCGCTTCGATTTTGGCCGACTACAACACTGCACTCGCTCGGTTGGAGGAATTCCAGGGCACGCTGCTGGAGAGTCGCGACATCTTGCTGAGCGACGACCCGTGCCATAACCAAGACGTGCAACACATCTTACAAAAGTCGCATCCGGAACCGATCAACGCGGCAACATCGGAAGCCCTGAAAGACCCACCGAAAGACAATTCGCCACCATCCCTGCCTTTGGTTCCGCCGCCGACCAAGCCGACAGATTCGTCGCGGCGATACCCGTTGCCGAGTCCAAACCAACCTACACACAATGCAGCCTTGTCGATTGTCCAGCCCACAATAGTTGCCCACGAGAATCCGCAACCAACGACGCTTGCGCCGGCAGGTGCCGAGCCAGGTCTAGGCAGGTATCGCTTGGAGCGTCCGAGCGAAATTCCGCAGCACGTTCCACCAGTTCAACGCTTGCCCATGTCGACCCTCAGCCCGCACATCAAAAAGTAATCAACGTGCCGTTTTCGGCACGAAGATGCGGAAGAGTTTCTTCAGCGGATCGTAAAACTCGTCCGCGACTCGCTCTTTCAATGGAATGATCGCGTTGTCGGTAATCGTGATATGTTCGGGGCAGACTTTGGTGCAGCATTTGGTGATGTTGCAATATCCGATGCCGTCTCTCATCTTCAAATCCGCCAGCCGATCTTCGGTGTCGAGCGGATGCATGTCGAGCGCGGCTGTATGCACTAAAAACCGCGGACCGATGAATTCGTCGTGCTTGTGATGATCTCGCAAAACGTGGCAGACATCTTGGCACAAAAAGCACTCGATGCACTTGCGGAATTCTTGGACGCGCTCGATATCTTCCGGCATTATTTTCCAAGTGCCATCGGCATTATCCGGCGGACGAGGCTTGAACGGTTTGATTTTTTGCTTAACGCGATAATTCCACGAAACGTCGGTGACCAAGTCACGAATCGGCGGAAACGCTCTCATCGGTTCCACGCTCACAGGCTCGTCCAAATTCAAATCGCTCAACCGAGTCATGCACATCAAGCGAGGTTGGCCGTTGACTTCCGCGCTGCAAGAGCCGCATTTACCGGCTTTGCAGTTCCAGCGCACGGCGAGGTCGTTAGCGCTTTCGGCTTGGATGCGGTGAACTGCGTCCAACACGACCATACCCGCTGTGATCTCGGTTTGGTATTCCTGAAACCGGCCACCGTTTTCGTCGCCGCGCCAAATATTAAAAGTTGCTTGAGTCACTGCTGATTCTCCTTGACGATCTGTTTGAGGTCGTCTCGCATTTCCAAGATCCGTTCCTGGACAACTTGCATCTGGCCGTCGGAGCCCTTTCGTACAACGGTATTGACTTTGGACAACGCGTCCTCCTTGTTCGGGAAGTCTTCTCGAAAGTGTGCGCCGCGACTTTCCTTGCGAGTGACTCCGCTGCGGGCGATGGCTTCGGAGACCGTCAACAAGTTCGACAAATCGAGTGCCGTGTGCCAGCCGGGATTGTATTCGCGATTTCCAATGGCTCCGACCACGGCCGCGCGCTTTTTCAATTCTTCCAATTTATCGATGGCCGACTGCATTTCGTTTCCGGTGCGGACGATGCCGACGTTTTCTTGCATCAAATCCTGCAAGTCGTATTGGATTTGATAAGGGCCGGTCTTTCGGTCACGATCCTCGTCCAGAGGTCGCAGCGCGTTGCGCAAAGCCGCGTCGACGTCCGCCGGATTCGGGTTGACGGGCCCGCAATTCTGGGCGTATTTTGCAGCGTATTCCCCCGCGAGCTTCCCAAAAACGAGCAAGTCGGAAAGCGAATTTCCGCCCAAACGATTCGCGCCGTGCATCCCGCCCGCACACTCTCCTGCCGCAAACAATCCAGGCACTGTCGACATTTGCGAATCGCCATCGACTCGGATTCCACCCATGACATAATGCGTTGTCGGGCCGACTTCCATCGGTTCCTTGGTGATGTCGATTCCAGCAAGTTCCTTGAATTGGTGGTACATGCTTGGAAGCTTTTTCTTGATGTGTTCTTCCGAGTTTTTAACCTTTTCCTTGATCCAAGCGATGTCGAGGTAAACGCCGCCGTGCGGGCTGCCTCGACCTGCTTTAATTTCGCGCACGATGCAGCGGGCCACGTGGTCGCGCGTCAAAAGTTCGGGCGGACGCCGCGCGTTCCGATCGCCGATCACATATCGCCAACCTTCTTCTGGCGAGTCGGCGGTCTGATGTACGTAAAGTTCGGGAATGTCGTCGAACATGAAGCGATTGCCTTGACTGTTTTTTAGCACGCCCCCTTCGCCGCGGACTCCCTCAGTGACGAGAATTCCTTGGACGCTCGGAGGCCAGACCATTCCGGTCGGATGAAACTGAACGAATTCCATGTCGACTAGGTCGGCACCGGCGTCGTAAGCCAGCGCATGACCGTCGCCAGTGTACTCCCACGAGTTGCTCGTGATTTTGTAAGCGCGGCCGATTCCGCCGGTCGCCATAACGACGGCTTTGGCTTTGAAGAGTTTGAATCTACCTCGTTCACGCTCGTAGCCAAACGCTCCAGCGAGACGTTGGCCATCTTTCAGAAGCGAAGTCACCGTGCATTCCATGTAGACTTCGATCCCGCGATGAATTCCGTGATCCTGAAGCGTGCGAATCATTTCCAAGCCCGTGCGATCACCGACGTGCGCCAAACGGGGGTGCTTATGTCCGCCGAAGTTCCGCTGCAAGATCTTGCCGTCGGTCGTACGATCGAAAACCGCGCCCCAAGCTTCTAGTTCGCGCACGCGATCCGGCGCTTGTTTCGCGTGAAGTTCGGCCATCCGAAAGTTATTCAAATATTGCCCGCCGCGCATTGTGTCGGCAAAGTGTGTTTGCCAGCTATCCCGTTCGTCAACGTTTGCGAGCGCAGCGGCGATCCCACCTTCAGCCATGACCGTGTGAGCTTTTCCCAACAGCGATTTGCAAACGAGCCCGACCGAAATTCCAGGGACCGAAGCCGCTTCGATCGCGGCGCGCAATCCCGCACCGCCAGCTCCGATCACCAGCACATCGTGTTCAATTGTCTGATACTCCGCCATTTAGATAATCCTGAAATCGGTCCAAATTCCCATCGAACAAAGTCGCACGTAGATATCCGAAAACGCGACCCAAACCAAACTGCACCATGCCCACGCCATATGTTTTTGGTTAAAGCAACTCACGCATTGATGGCACTTGGCCCGCAATGGTGCTTTGGAAAACTGGTTTAGATGGCCGCCGACTATATGCCGCAGCGAATGGCAGCCGAGCGTGTATCCGCTGAGCAAAATCACGTTGATAATCAGCACAAGCGTTCCGACGCCGATGCCAAATTGCTCGCCGCCGCCTGGCTTTTCGAACCACATCGCTATCCAAGCATCATGCGTCAAGAACAAAAGGAACAACATCGCGAAGTACAAAAAATAGCGGTGCAAGTTTTGCAGAATCAGCGGCAGCCAATTTTCGCCAAGGTACCCTTTGCGCGGTTCGCCGACGGAGCACGACGGCGGGTCTTGCCAAAATGCTTTGTAATAAGCACCCCGGTAGTA
Source organism: Planctomycetota bacterium (assembly GCA_031409895.1). GTDB lineage: Bacteria > Planctomycetota > Planctomycetia > Pirellulales > Pirellulaceae > JANMEB01. The sequence continues at coordinate 9,889 of JANNYC010000155.1, read as the reverse complement.
GTAGCACGTCAGCCGGAAGCCGGCAGGGAATGGCAAAATAATCAGCGCCGGCGAAAATGGAATCCAGCCGGGCCACCAATTTGGCTTGGCACCAAACCAAGCGTGATGTGAATCGCCAAAAAACACCGGAGAATAAAACGGAGATAAGTAATTCCCAAACCAGTAATGCGCGTTTTGAAACGCCGACCAATTCGCATAGGCAACGAAACTCGACAATGCAACAAATACGAACAGCGGCGTCAGCCACCATTTATCTTTGCGCTGGGTCTCGCCCCATCGCCGCCGCTTGAGTTGGGAAAGGTCTTCAATCATGTTTGCTTCCGTTAACCGTTTCCTAAATCCGCTTCGCTTCCCTCAAAGTCGCCGACCGGATTTTGAGTCGTATATGGTACTATCGCCTAGCGTTTGTAAGCAACCAGCGACTTGGATTTGTTGGTCATCAAAGGCGGCTCGTCGAGAGCTTCGCAGAGCTTGGTTTGGTGGACGAATCCGCGTGGCCTCAGAGGCGCATCGAGAAAATTTTTGGACCGGCCAAAAAATGATTGTCGCGTCTCGTATACGAACAGTTGGTAAGACAAAGGGTTGATTTTAGCGTTTGTGGAAAACAGCCGCACTACCTGTCCTGCCGCGATTTTATGTAGTCTTGGTCGGCGGAACTCAGTTTGTCGATCGCGATTCGCACATTCTTGCCATCGCGGTTTTCGAGAAGTACGTCCTTGCCGTCGATGGACTTGAATTTGGCAGACACGGAAAAACCGCCGCCCGCGCTTGACCAATTTCGAAACGGCTCTCCTGTCGGGACGTCAGGTTCGGGTTTCGGTTTGGATTCGGCCTGGGGTTCTGAATTGTTTTCAGCCGGAGGATTAATTTCGGCTGTGGGCTCGTCCGGCAATGGTTTTTCGGAACTGGAAACAAGTGGAACATCAGGTTCGTTTTTGGGCGTCGATTTCGGAATCGAATCGGAAAAAGGATTCGCATTCGGCAACTCTCGCGATGGCGATGTCTGGGCGAGTTCTAATTCTTTCGCGTTGGCCGATGCTCCGATCGCGCTCAATCCGAGGGCTTGAAGTTTGTCGCTGGTCCAACCATGGATTTCGACGACCGGACGCTCGCCGGCAAAGATTCGGCGTTTCCTGCCTGATTCATGCCCGACGATGTTGGAATCGTATCGATCCGAGGGATCAAGTTGTCCAATATTGTTGACGCGCAAGAAAATGGCTTGAATGGAACGGATCGAAATGCTTGTCGTCAGTAGGAGTCCGCCGATTGCAAAGCCGGGCTTGCCGACGATCTCATGCGGTTGACCTCCGGAGGGGCCGTGAATTTCGCCATAAGTGCATCGATTGCCGACTTGAAAAATCGAGCGAATGTTCAAAATGCTTCCAAACCTATCATCGACGCCAATTCGTAGGCCGACGAGAAAGCCTCCCGACGGAGCGCGATCGTTAAATCGGGTGCCCGTTTCGGTCCCGCGGAATTCCGATTGAACGATATCGCCCTCGGAATATCTTATCGTCGGCAATAAGGTCATTGGGGAGATCGGCGTGTAAACGTCTCCGCGAGAAAGGTTGTTATCCTCGACTGCCGATGAACTTGAAAAATCAACGGGCGCGTCGCCTGTCGAACCTTCGAATTGCAACGCCGGTCGCGAAACAGTTTCAGCTCTTGGCGAGCTGCCTTCGTTATTCGCCGGCACAATTCCCAAGATAAAAAGAATTGTGCCAACCACCAACGGCGGAAGGCAACAAAGTACGGCGATAAATGGCTTGCCCCCTTTTTCCCAATGTAGAAACGGAAAAACAAAGCCCGCAAACGGAATGAACAATGACGCCAACCCCCAACCAACGCTGACTCGAAATGCGGCGACGACGAGCCAGATGGATGCGGCAAATAAAGCGAGCCAAGCCACGACAAAAATGATGATGCCGATCGCGGTCATTGCCAGGTAATTCTCGGTTAAAGGCTGGAACTAAAACACCGCCGATACTAACGGTTTTTTTCGCCAAATTCAAGCCTTTGCCAAGCGCTCTCGGAGTCTTCCAAGGGCGTTGAATCGCTGTTCCAATTAACCGAATCCGATTTGCGAATCGTGTTGCATATCGCCTACGTTGCGGTGACAATAATACCCAAGCGTCAATGAGACCGAAGTGTGGATGGGCGAACGTGCGTTAATGGTCGCGCGAAGGAGCCATCAGTAATGTCTTCCAAAGTAATGTGTCCGAGTTGCCAGAAGACTCTCGGCGTCAGTTCGCGATTGCATGGGAACCATATTCGTTGCCCTGCTTGCAAGGCAAAATTCCTGGTTCAGATCGACGCAGTGGACGATTTGAATTTGAACATCGACGACCGTTCGACGCAGCACAATCAACAGAAACCTGCGGCAGACTCCGTCGACTCGCCTTTCGAAAGACTTGCGGCAAGTTTACTTACCAGTGCTCCGCCGCAGGCTTCGTCATCGCACGCTGCTGCACCGATTGCCTCTCCGTATCAAGTCGCACCGCAGCCGATTCCGGCTCCTTCCCAATCCTATTCAAGTTGGCAAAAAACACCTTCGACGGACATTGACCAAAGTTCGAAATCCAAATCGACTGATGGCACCGACGGCACCGACAATCCTCGGTTTTTACAAATCGGCGTGCTGCTGATGGTTCTCGGCGGCTTAAGTTTTATTTTACCGTTCGTCGGATTGCAATTAAAAATTCTCAACATCTTCGGCAGCGGTGCTCCGATAATCGGAATGATCTTGGGCGTCCTTGGTGCCGTGTTGGTCGTGGTCGGTTACGGAATCAACGAAGATTGGACTTCTGCGTTCGTCATGGGGGGCATTCCTGCGTGCTTCTTCGTTGGATTTGCCGTGGTCTTGACGCAAATGAAACCAGCGGACACCGGAACTCGCAATGCGGATCCCGCCGAATTCGGAAATAATTCTGGACGGGTTGTTTCGCAAGCACCTAGTTTTAGCTCCACGCAATTTCCAAAAGCTGGTTCGGCTAATCGAAAGCCGTCGGCTAGCTTTCCAAACGACGCACAAATTTCACCGAGGTCAAATGTGGGTCGCCCCACGGCCACACAGTTCGCAATCACAGACAACCTCGGGGCCGTTGTCCGAGAAAGATTGTCGGAACCTACCGAAACCGGCTTTGAGAATCGCCCGCTTCATCGAATCGGCGAATCGAGGTCGGGTCGTACACTTCCTTCGGCAACCTTTGGATCAACGACGCGTCCTGAATTCGGGAGCGAGAGGCGCTCGAAGCCAAACACCCAATCCAAATCGTTCGGCAGCGAGTCGGCTTCCAAACAAAAAGGCAACGCAAACGCTAACGGCTGGGCTGCGAGAGCGGGCAATTTTCATGACGTCTTTTCGCGACAAGCAAAAATGGAACAGGATTTTGGGTGGTCCCAATTGCGCAATATTCCGCCGGGAATGTTTACGAAACTGGTAGGCAAGGAAGAGACGCCTACACGAACCTTGGTTCACCCAAATAGCCAGCCGATGATCGGTTTAGATTTCGCGCTTTCGCCGGGCAGCGGCGACGACCTGGCGATTTTGATTCCGGTTTACGATGCTTCTGAAAAACACGAGATCATCGCCAAAGATGGGTATGCGATTGGCGGGCTTAATGTTTACGCCGACGGCAAGATTTTGGGCTTTCAGGCAATCTTCATGCGAGTCAAAGACAATTCGTTTAATCCTTTTGATACGTACGAAGGCGATTGGCTTGGCACGGAACCGGAGGACGAAGAGTCGATCGAGAAACTCGGTGGCGATGGTCGACCGGTCTTCGGCATTCGCACCCACGGATTCACGGAACTTGAAGGCATCGCGTTGATCATTGAGGAAGCAAACGAATCCGGTGACTGATTTTTTGTCCGCCGAACAATCACGGCAACTGCTCGATGCCATTTCGAATCCGATTCCGCCGGTGCAACGTACTTCGGCCTATAACCAGCGTCTCATCGGTGCCACGATCGTTATGCTGGCAATGGTGGGTGCCTATATCTTGCTGTTGATCGGGCTGCTTGTCGTTCTTTTGTTCTGTCTATTTCTGGGTGGTCGTTTGTTGTTTTCGCCGCTGGCAATATTTTTCAGCATCATCCCAGCGTTCGTAACCGCATGTGTGCTCGTCGCATTGCTGAAACCGTTATTCGCCAAATCGGAAAAGGACTTTCCGGCTTTCGAGCTGACACAAGCCAACGAACCGTTCCTATTCGAGTTCATTTCGCGGCTCTGTCGCTCGGTCGGTGCACCGCCTCCGACCAGCATCGCCGTCGATTCCGAAGTCAACGCCAGTGCCTCTTACCTTGGCGGCATTTCCGATCATCGATTGCGGCTGACCCTCGGTTTGCCACTGGTCATAGGTCTCAATTCGCGGCAATTGGCGGGGATCATCGCGCACGAATTCGGGCACTTTCGCCAAGCCGGTGGAATGAAGACGACGTACCTCATTCGCATGATCAATCAATTTTTCTCAGCGGCCGCGTTTGAACGAGATGCCTGGGATGCCAAACTTACGTCTTGGTCGGAAACTGCGGGACGACAACTCGCCGGGATCGTTTGGATCGCCCGCGCGGCGGTTTTTATAGCTCGACTCCTGCTCATGGGTTTGGTACTCGCGGGCCATTTCTTTTGCGCTCGGTTGCTGCGAGAAATGGAATTCGAAGCCGATCGGGTCGAAACTCGCTTGGCGGGCAGCAAGAACTTTGCGACGACTTGTCGCGCGCTTCGACTGTTGGAACTATGCCAAGCCGCCGCGCTGGACGAGCTGGATCGCTACCGCCGCGAGTCGCGCTTGCCGGATAACTGGCCCGCGCTGATTGCTTCGAACGTCGCGCACGTCAAGTCTGAGAAATTTCGCGAACTGGAAACCAAGCTCTTGGAGGTCAAAACCGAATGGCACGATTCGCATCCGTCGGATCGTGATCGGATTGAGAACGCGGCGATGGAAAAGACCGCTGGTACGTTTACCATTGAGTTGCCGGCATCGAAGCTGTTTACCGATATCAGCGGGCTCTCGCGAGTTGTCACTCTCAAGCTATACCAACACGCTTTCGATACGTCATTTAAGCCCGAAAGCATTAAGAACACGAGTCAGATCATCGCCGTCAAACAGGTTGAAATTGCCCAAGGCGAAGCCGCTTTGCGATTTGTACTCGAACAGTTTTGCGGCTATCACACGTTTCATCTTCCGCGGTTTGTCCTCGGTGAAGCGATCGATTCAACGCAGTACCGGATCAATACCGAAGTGCGCCGTGATCGCCTGCTGCGCGACGTGCGGGGCTACGCTCTGATTCGCAAGCAAGAAGAGCAGTTGATGGACGATCTCGTCAAAGTCGCCTGCACGAGACGGTTGATCGAAGCCGGCTTTAACACGAGCCAAGCGACCGATTTGTTTCCCGCGCGGAACTTGCACGAGGCCCATTTCCGCGCTCAACAGTTGGCCCAGGAGGAACAGCGTATCAAGGGTCAGCTCCGAGGCTTTCGACAGCTTCTCGGCTATCGCCTGATCGACGCGCTGGAATTCTTACGGGCTGAAAAAGTTCTCGCGAAAACAGGTGCTGGGCCTTCAGTCGTCAAGGAAGTCGCACGCATTTTGAAAGCGATCGAGGCCGTCGTAAAACAGTCGCCAACCTACGAGCAGCTTCATTTTGAAAACCGGGTTATCCTATTGCAGTTGGCCGTCGGGGAAAGCCAAATGGATGAGCGGTTGGCCAAATCGATTAGCGCCACTGCCCTACGGATTCACCATTTGTTTACGGTAGTCCATAGCACGGCCAGCCAATTCGAATACCCGTTTGCCCACGGCAAAGGCCAAGTCAGCTTGGCCTACTTCTTGTTGAGCGAACTTCCGCGACGAGATGATGTAGCCGCGATCTGCGGCGCAGCGGTTGATTTAGAAAACAATCTCGATCTTTTCCTAAAACGAAGCGTCGCGCGGCTTGGTTCGCTGGCCGAAAAAGTCGAATCCGCATTCGGCTTCGCGCCATTAGAAACCCCCGCCGAAGTCCGCCGCGACTAGCGTGTTTAGCTCTTGCCATCACCGGCCAAAAAAGGCGTGAGGCGTGAGGCTGTAGGCTTGAGGAAAACAAAACAAGGTACCGACGCGACAGCTCCGCCCTCTCAACTTTCAACTCTCAACTTTCAACTTCCCCGCAAACCGAAACGCGAATATCTCATCGAATCATCGATGCATTCGCCGCTGCGCCAAATCCGTTCAAATGCTTTTTTCTTGCGGCGGCATTTCCATGTTAGCGAATATCCCGACGCTAATTTCGATCCGCTACAACTGATTGCCATCCAAAAAATCCATCCCAAACCCACGACCCAGTTCTTTGGCCACACGCCCAAAACAAACGAATAAGCTGCGACAAAAGAATGAGCTGCGTCCCTTTTACCTTGCCCCCTTTACCTTGCCCGACGCACTCTTTTGACCACACGACCGAATCTATTTCGCTAACCAAGCCACGATCGCCGCAATGATGACGAAAATCCCAAGCGGAACCCCCATATATGCGGTCGGATGCGGAGAATAAATTGGGTAAACGGGCCACCGGATAGCAAAGCACGCAATTACGCCAACAATGCACAAGAACGCGATGGAGACTAAGCTTTTGAAATAGACGAAATGGAGGTCCAAGGCATCGCGACCAGGAACAAAAACCGCCGACGTTCGTGGTCTATTGACAATAAGCGCAAGTACCCAACACAGCATCAGAATCCAAAAGCAGTACAACGCAATTGAAGAAATCTTGTAGCTCATAGTTACTTGTCCAATACTGTAATGCACTAGCGTCCTGGCCACGGAAGGTCCGCGAAATCGTAATCGCCAGCCCGTCCAATAGGAACACCGCGAAGAGCCGCATGGCCGCGTATAAATTTGTCAACATTTATCGGAAGGACGAAATGGAGGAGGCAAACAATGGGAACGCAGCTCATTTCTTGGGTTCGACGCAAATTTCGATCACTGACAAACCAATTCAATTGTAAATCTCCGCTCCAAATTCCCGAAGTACTTTTTTGAAGGTAGGGGCTTCTGTTTCTGGTTCGCTGAACCGTTGCAAGCTGTCAGACTAATTGAAAACGCGATAGGGCAAAAAGTTGAAAGTAATTAGCCGCGAGCTTTGAAATAATTGCGTATCGATTCCATTAACTTGCGATGCTGTGCTTCGGCTTCGTCGTTTGTTTTCGCGTCCTTGATTGCTGAAATCGTCGCTTGCACGCAATCCCGAAGTTGAGCATCGTCGCTGTTGGCAATTTGTTCCAGTTTCGGAAGTATCTCTTTTGCGACCGCGCCAAAAGTTGCCGGTGAGCCTGCCGCATTGAGGCGAACCCAGTTGTCGTCGTCACCTAACATTCCGGCAATCTGATTCATGACGTCCCGATCATGTTCGTCAAGGCCAATAAGGTATCCGCAGCTCCAGCCTCGAACGGTCTTGTCGGTGCTTTTCAGGCATTTGAGTGCTCGTAGTTTTAGTTCAGAAAGCTCGAGCACTTTTAGCTCTTTCGGAATCTGAATCTTGTTCAAACAACTCCCGGCCAACTGATGTAGTTGTTTTCCTCGAGCGGTTCGTTACCAAAATGCTCGAAACCAAACGTCCCGAAACATGCCCCGGCAAAAAGTATCACCAACAAAAACGCTTCTAATGTTTTTACGGCATCGCTCCATTTCGCAATCGGTCAAGCTTGCGCATGAATTCTGGGTAACCGTTAACGAGTTGGGGAACTCTTTGCTTGTTCGGAGGGGGTCGGACCCATTTTTCGGATTCCAGTTGATTCTGAGGCAAGCAACATTGGCCGAAAAATGCGACAGACCCCGTTCGGTGAACGCGTGTGAATTCTAGCATTTCCAAACGAACTTCTGCCAACTTTGTTACCTGAAAATCAGGATATTTCGACGAAAACGCAATTTAATAATGCGTGGTGGCCCATTTGAAATTCCTACCACCGAAAGAGTTGCGTTTGGACAAAGCTCCCGATTCGACCCGCGAGAATTGCACCGATTGGCCTCTGTCCAAGATAGACGCGGGCAGTGCCGGTCGCTCCGGACAAAATCGCGGCGTCGTGCGTTGATAGACGACAATAGACAGTCACCATCGAAGTGGTTTCAGCAAGTGATTCCGTAACGCTGGGTGCTTTTCGTTCGACGGCAGTGGCGATAATCTCGGTGGACATGGAAAACGGTCGTAGCGCGACTTGTTGGCCGACCTCAATTTGCTGTTGCCGCCTTTCTGGAATCGCAATTTCGGCCAGCACGCTTTTCGATTCTTCGATCACGCAAATCAATTCGCCTTGTTGGACGAACTTGCCGTTTTGCTCGCAAAGATGACTTGTGATGATCAATCCGCTGACGGGCGCTGCGATCGCGAGCCGCTCGCGAGTTTGCTCTAATAAATCCAACTGCTGTTCAAGCTGTCGAAGTTGTGACTTTTGAGCTTCGATATCTTCGGGACGACCACCAAGCGACAGCAATCGAAGCTTCGACTCCTCGTCCGCAAGCGCTCGCTGGCGTCGAACGACTTCGGCCTCTTGTTCGGCATACGCGATGGTTTCACGTTGCGATTTTACGGACTTCATCCGATCGGCTTCTAACGCAGACAACGCGGCATGTTGTTCGTCTTGGCGTAGTTGTTGTCCTGTGAGCGCCTGTGCCTGGACCAGTTTCTGCGAATAATTAGCCGTCACGAGAGCCTGCTTTGCAACCAAATCGGCGCGCGCGATTCGATGGTCAAGCCGCACCAATTGGTGCTGGTGCGACAATCGCGCAACATCGAGTTGGCGACGCGCTCGATCAAGCCATTGGGCCGCTTGGGCAAGGGCATCTCGTTGCTGCTGAATTTCTTCTTGCCGCGGACCGACGGAGATTCGCCGCAATTCGGCCGAGGCTTCACGGACAAGTGCTTCCGCGCCGGCAATTTCTGTTTCGAGAGACGGCAAGCGAATCGCGGCAATCGTTGCTCCCGACGCGACAGAGTCTCCTTCGTTGAGCGTGATGTGCTGCAAGAAACCGGCTTCGGTCGCCACGACGTCGAGGTGAGTCGCTGGCCGAACTGAAAAAGTACCGACTGCGCGGTCTTGAACTGGAATGATCAACACGAACGCGAGACCGGCGAATCCGCCGACCCAAGCCAACGTGTGCCTCGGCCGGTTTTGCAGCATCCGCAAAATTTCGCGACTGAAGAAGACTTTCAGAACGGACTTGCCGATCATGAATCCCGCATAGGCCGAAAAAACTGTTTTGAAAATCGTGAGCGGCCCGGCGTCAATCGTGAAAAAAGAAATGACGATCGCGTATAAAAAAAAGCACATGAACAACCAATTCGCCGCGCCCCAAGCCATTAAGACGGTCCCCTTCGGATGCGGTTTGGGCCGAGGTGATCCCCATAAAAACCATTGCACAGTCTTCCGCAAGCGTTCGGGCCCATCGCTCGACAAATTCGGCACGCGCAACCAATCGGAAAGAACGTAATAACCATCCAGTTTCAATAGCGGCGTTAGATTAAAAAACGTCCGCCCCAAACATACGGAACTGAGCAGCCACGCCGCGTAATTCACAAAACTATCTTGGTCAGTGGCTCGCCAGAGCAACGTCATCAGCGCCCAAGTGATCATGTCCAAAAATGTTCCAGCAATCCCCACGGCGATTCTTTTCCAGCGTTCGCGGAAAAGCCAAGCGTCCGAAACATTGCAGTACATACAAGGCATGAACAAGATCATCATCGCGCCAATTTCGTGGACTTTGCCTCCGAAATGTTTGCAGGTCAGGCCGTGCGCAAATTCATGAAAAAGTGTTGCCACGAGTATGAAAAAGAACGTCAGCGCGGCAGTCTGCCAAGTTAGTTTGTCGGGAAACATGCTGACCCATTCGCCACGGTTTGCGATAGCCACGATCGC
>JANNYC010000154.1:0-3980 GCA_031409895.1 Planctomycetota bacterium | reverse complement strand
TTCCGGATCCAATATTCGATCGGGCAATCGCCCCAAACGTGGCGCGATGCTTGTTTTCGTCGCCTTCACGATTGTGATTTTGTTTGTCGCAGCCGCTTTGTCGGTCGACATTGCCCACATGCATATGATTCGCGCAGAACTTCGAACAGCAGCAGACGCCGCCGCGCGAGCTGGTGCCGAATCTCTCGGGCGCCTGGAGCGGTCAGACTTAGCCGTCCAGGCGGCGATTGACGTCGCTGCGGAAAACCAAGTGGCGGGTAAGCCATTGCGATTGGACACGACAGATGTCGTCCTTGGACGAAACGAAGCGAACGGTCGCGGTGCCTTCGACTTCGCTGCGGGGCAACAACCATTTAACGCGGTTCATATCGTCGCTCGCCGCCAACAGGGATCGCTTTCGGGACCAGTCCCGCTGATTTTTGCACCGATGTTTGGCAGACTTAACTTCGAGCCTGTCCAAGTAGCAACGGCGGGGCGGCTCGATCGAGATATCGCGTTGGTTTTGGATGTCTCCGGATCCATGGCGGAATTTGGCCGCTTCGACGCCTTAAAGAACGGGCTAAACGTGTTTCTCAACGAGCTGACGCAGACGCAACAAGACGAGTTTGTTTCACTGTCGGTTTACAACTCCGTTGCCACCAAGCTTCATCCGCTGACGCCGGACATGGCAGCGATAAAGCAGGCGTTTTCGAAATCGTCCCCCGCCGGTTTCACGGCGATTGGCCTCGGCCTCGCAATGGGAGTCGACTCTCTGCTCAAAGATAAAGCATCCCGCAAGTTGGTATCCAAAAGCGTCATTCTAATGACCGATGGCAATCACAATACTGGCATCAACCCGTTGCAAATTGTTCCCAAGGCCAAAGCCAACAACATCGTTGTACACACGATCACGTTTAGCAGCGGAGCGAATCAGTCGCTGATGCGCAGCGTCGCCAGCCAAACTGGTGGCGTGCATTTACACGCAGATACGAACGAACAATTGATTCGAATCTTTCGCGAAATCGCTTTGGCCATTCCAGTCACTTTAACGGAATAAGGCTTTGCGGCCACCCCGCCGCCATAGAGGAAACAAGATGCGTCGCAAGAATTATCATAGTCGATCAGGCCTTGTCGTTGTGGAATTGGCGCTTACGTTGCCGATCTTGTTCTTCTTGTTGTTTGCGTCCTACGAAGTGTCCCGCGCCAATCTTTTGCGGCACGCGGCACGAGCTTCCGCTTACGAAGGTGCGCGCGTCGGAATTCTTCCAGGTGCCAATTCGGATCAAGTCAAATCAGCCGTCCGTTTTACGCTCGCCAGCATCGGCGTGCGTGAGGCCAAGATCACGGTGACGCCCAACGACATCAAAGCTCGTTCGACGACGATTCGAGTTGACGTTAATATTGAGGCCAAGAAAAACTTTTTCTTCGCGCCCTTCTTCTTTCGCGATGGCGAATTCTCAGGCGATTGCGAACTCTCGCGAGAGGTTTTCTAAGCGACCTCTAGTGTGTTGCAATTTCGCGTCTTCGTTGAGGATTCGCATCACTTTGGTAATTTGCCTGCCGTTTTGACTTCCCGAACAGAATTTTCTTGCACCTGGTTCCTCATGAGGTAGGTATCAATTGGCGGAAATAGCGCGCCCATACGTTTGGCTGCGCACGCGGAAAAAGTCATTTGCTCGGGGTCAATAGTCATGAAAACAAACAAATTCATTTCGGTGCAGAACTTGGCGGCGGCGATTGTGGGCGCGGTGTGCTTTGTCTGTTCTGCCGGCGCTTTGGCGGCTCAGCAAGCCAGCTCGGTTACTCGTGTCGAAGAGGATTGGGAAATGGAAGTGATTTCCGCCAGCGATGACTTAACCGCGCCGCAAATCGTTATGGAGATGTCGCCGGATAACTCCCAATCGGGAAACTACTTTACGTTTGAAATTAATCATTCCACTTTGCCGGAATTTAGCAATGGTGGATTGCAAGTCCATTCGTGGATCAACGATGAAAGCCATGACTTTCAAAACTCGCCCACCGACCGAACGCTGGAACGAGTACGAGAGACGATTCGATGGACACACGTCCTAGAAGTCCAGGACGGCTCGGTGGAATTCAGCGTAGGGCCTTTTGCCTCTACGAGTATCGGCAATTTTCAAAATGAACCATTGTTGTCGGCTTCCATGCCCACGTCGCAAAGCGATTTATCGAGCTACAGCCCGCAACACAGTGTCGACAAAACCACTGTGCCATACGCCCAAAACCGCGTTCGCGCACTAAGGCTCAAAAGCGTTCGCTTTTACAGTGGATCCAGCGAATTAGAAAATCGTGTCGTCAACATCGATGTTCTAGCTCAATAATTCAAGTTTAAGATAAGGCCAAATTCCATGCGAAAACAACTAAAAATGTGTAATCGAACCGGCGGCATAGTCCCCTTGGGCGCTTTGTTCTTGGTGATCATGGTTGTGGCCGTTGTGTTTGCAGTTGAAATCGGACGCATCGGCATCATCCAGTCCGAGTTGCAACGGGCTGCGGACGCCGGAGCCCTTTCCGCCTGCTGGGAATTGGCCTCAAAATTCAACAAGGCCCAACCGGCCTCGCAAGCAATGGCGTCGGCCCGGCTTGCAGCACAAAACGTGGTTAGCAAAAACGTGGTTCGCAGTGTTGAACCTGCACTCGATGCAAACCTCGGCAATCTTAGCGACGGCGATATCACGTTTGGGAAATTCAATGAATTTGGCGACCCAGCCGCCATGATAGATCCCGTGACAACAAACGAAGCCAATGCAGTACAAGTTTGGGTCCACATGGACGACGTACGCAATGGTAGTTGCGAGTTGGGGCTGGCAAAGCTATTGGGTTTCACGACGTTTGGCACCAAAGCCACTGCAACCGCTGCTTGGGTCCGCGAGATTCGGGGGTTTAAAACGCCGAGCGTGGCGACTCAAACCTTGCCGATATTGCCATTCGCCATCAAAAAAACTGAATGGGACAAGTTGATTAATGGCACCGGCCCCGACAATTGGACCTGGAATACGACGACGAAAACGGTTAGCTCAGGCGGTGACGGAATTAAGGAAATAAATATGTTTCCCGGAACTGTTGGGGCCTCGGGAAACTTTGGGACGATCGATATCGGTTCGTCCAACAACAGTACCAACGACCTCAAGCGACAGATTTCCCAAGGCGTTTCGGGGAATGATTTGTCGTACTTGGGCGGCAAGTTTGAATTGGGTTCTAACGGCACGCTTTCGTTGAATGGAGATACCGGGATTAGCGCAGCAATCGGCGCTGAGTTGAGCCAAGTCATCGGCAAGCCGTGCGTCGTTTCATTGTTTACAACGGTGTCAGGTAACGGTAATAACGCCTATTACACCATCACAAAATTTGTCGGAATTCGCATCGTCGAGGTCAAGCTTACCGGCAATCCAAAACGTATTATGGTTCAGCCCGCAATCGTTACAGTAAATGCGGTGATACCATCGACTACCGAAACGAGCGAACAAGTTTATTCACCAATCGTCTTGGTCAACTAACATTTTGGGCGAGCGACACGCGCAGGGGATAAGCCTTATGTTCAAAAATTGGAAACTAAAAATTAGCCGCAGACGCAATGTAGTCGCGCGCTACGGAACCGCAACCGTTGAATTTGCTTTGGTTGCTCCATTGTTTTTCCTATTCCTGATGGGGACAATTGAGTTCGGCCGAGTCATGATGGTTCAAAACGTCTTGATCACTGCGGCACGTGAGGGTGCTCGCGCGGCCATCATCAGCGGTGCTACAGCCGCCGCAGTTAAGCAGAAGGCTACGAGTTATGCCAGTACCGCCGGCGTGCCGTCTACGACGGCGACCGTTGAGCCAACAAACCTCAGCACGGCCACGACCGCGACGCCTATCAAAGTGACTGTTTCGGTTGAATATGATGATGTGAGCTGGCTTCCATCCCCTTGGTTCTTGAAAGGCCGAATGCTCTCAGGCTCCACTTCCATGCGTTTGGAAGGCATGGATTGATCGGAGTG
>JANNYC010000153.1:0-13125 GCA_031409895.1 Planctomycetota bacterium | reverse complement strand
GTCCCGCCACTTTGGGCGATCGCAATCATCGTGTTGGCCGCCGAGCCACCTGACGCCAACTTCACTGGATGCCCTTCGATTTTGTGCAGCACGGTGGCTTGCTCCGTGGACGACATGAGCATCATCGACCCGCGATTGAGTCGCAAATCGGAAATCACCGAGTCATCGACGAGCGCCAAAATATCGACCAAGGCGTTGCCCACTCCATACACGTCAAAGCGGCGATTAAGCGTCATGAAATTGGCTCCAAATAAATTATTTAGCAAAATCGCTCCCTCTCCCAGGTTTCCAGGGAGAGGGTAGGGTGAGGGGCGATTTTCGAAGTTGGATTATCGGCAATTCCGGCAGGTCAGCAAGCCATCGCGCTGCACTATAATCTCGTGTGCCAGACGCGCGATTCGCGATCTAACACGACGAAACAGGGATGGCATAGCTCGCTTCATCCCGAACAAAGGTCGCCCATGCTTCACCAAATTAGTTCAAACCTCGCCTGCGGACTTTTGCTGATCGGGCTTTGCGAATTCGCAACGTGCCAAGACAAGCCGGCGATTCCGTCGAGCGCCGAGCGCGGCGCTGGTCTTTCAGCAGACGAAGTCAACCAAGGTTGGATTTCGCTTTTCGATGGCACAAGTCTTTTTGGTTGGCAAGCCGAATCCGATGCCAACTGGCGAGTCGAAGATGGCTGCATTGTCGTTGACATGGGCTCTGCGCCGGGCTTGCTGCGAACGACGGCTCAATTTGACGACTACGAGTTGACGCTCGAATTTCAGGCTGAGAAAGACGCGAACAGTGGAGTTTTCGTGCGAACTAGCCCGCGACCGACTGATCCCGAAACGGAATGTTTCGAGATCAATATCGCACCAAGTTCAAATCCGTACCCGACTGGCTCGATTGTCGGGCACGTCAAAACAAACGAAGAGGTTGCCAGCGACGATTGGCACCGAATGTCGATTTCTGCGTTCAAGGAACAAGTTAGCGTGCAGATCGACGATCGACCTTCCGCAACGCTTGCCGATACTGCGCCGTTTGGCTGCGGTTACGTTGGCTTGCAATTCAACTCGGGTGCAGTTCGCTTTCGCAATATTCGACTCAAGCCCATGGGGCTTGGCAAAACATTCAATGGCAGCGACTTGAAAGGCTGGAAAACTTACGAAGAAATGCCGGGGCGCTTTTCAATTGCCCCAAACGGTATGCTGCAGGCTCGCGGCGGACCAGGACAGCTTGAAACGGAAAACCAATTCGCGGATTTTGTTTTGCAATTCAAATGTCGAACGAATGCCGAGGGACTCAATTCGGGCGTCTTTTTCCGCTGCATTCCGGGCGAGCGAATGAACGGCTACGAAATCCAAATCGATAACACCACAGTCGATGGCGATCGGAACAAGCCGAAGAATGGTGGAACCGGCGCGATTTTTCGGCGCAACGAGGCTCGCCGCATCGTCGCCAGTGACAACGAGTGGTCGGCCATTACGCTGGTCGCCGTCGGTCCGCGCATAGCGGTTTGGGTCAACGGCTACCAAGTTACGGATTGGAAAGATGATCGTCCGAAACATGTGAATCCTCGCAACGGCCGGCGGCTCGACGCGGGAACGATCATGCTCCAAGCCCACGACGAAACGACCGACGTATCGTTCGCCGATATTTTCGCCGCAGAATTAAGTCAGCGCGAGAAGGGGAATGGCGTGGACCCTCAAAACAAGTGATACCTCGTCTACCTCGTTCCCAGGTGCCGCCTGAGAACGCACTGCAACCGAGGCTTTGCCCCGATATTACCTTCGCCTGGTCTCATGCTCTGCCTCTAAATCCGCTGGCGGAGCCAGCAAGACACCCGGTTCCCAAGCAGTAGCTTGGGAACCAGAATCTTAACATCGGAACTTAGTCACTCGTGGAGTTTTCAATTATGACCATTGGGCGGACATTGGGATTTTGTTTTGTAGTCGTTTTGTTATCGACGGATCGCGGTTCAGCTCAAGAACCAAAGGAGTGGATCAAAACGAACCTCGCGCCACTTATGGAAGCTTATGTGCAATTACACCGAAATCCGGAACTAAGTTTTCAAGAGAAAGAAACGTCCGCCTTTGTAGCTGACAAACTCGAAGCCGCCGGTTGCGAAGTTACTCGTAACGTCGGCGGATTCGGAGTTGTCGGAATTATGAAGAACGGTGATGGGCCAACCGTAATGGTCCGCTCGGATCTGGACGCTTTGCCGATCATCGAGAAAACGGATTTGCCTTTTGCATCCAAGAAGATGGTCGCCGACGCCGAAGGGAATCAAGTCGGAACGATGCATGCTTGTGGGCACGATGTTCACATGACCAACTTGATCGGCGTTGCAAATTACTTCGCCGCACATAAAGACGCCTGGAGCGGACGGATCATGTTCATCGGCCAACCGGCGGAAGAGCGGGGCTCAGGTGCAATGGCGATGATCAACGACAAACTTTTCGAACGCTTTGGCAAACCGGACTACGCACTCGCCTTGCATTGCAGTTCGATCCTGGCCAGCGGGACGGTTGGCATCCGATCTGGGTTTGCGATGGCCAATGTTGACAGCGTCGATATCGAGATCATCGGTCGCGGTGGCCATGGTGCTTATCCCCATACGACGATCGACCCGATCGTAATTGCTGCAAAACTCATCCTCGATTTGCAGACGATTGTCTCGCGCGACATGAAGCCAATCGATCCAACCGTCGTGACCGTGGGCGCGATCAACGCGGGGACCAAGCACAACATCACTCCTGATCGTTGCCATTTGCAAATTACTGTTCGGACTTATCGAGACGACGTTCGCAAACGAGTTTTGGAAGCAATTCAACGCAAAGCAGACGCCGCCGCGATGAGCGCGGGAGCAGAGAAGCCCGTCGTGAAAGTCTCCGAGGGAACGCCCGCTTTGGAAAACGATCCCAAGCTTGCCGCACAAATTCGCGAAATCCTAATCGCTACGTTTGGCGCTGACCGAGTTACCGAGACCGAACCCGTCATGGGTGGCGAAGACTTCGGGCAATTCGGCCGCCAAGGAATCCCCGCAGTAATGTTTGAACTTGGCGCAATCGAACCGCGAAAACTTGAATACTACAAGCAGCAGCAGATCATGCCGCCCTCGCTCCACACTGCGACATTCGCACCCGACCTAGAGCCAACCCTCGAAACCGGCGTCGTCGCAACATGCAACTGTGTCCTAGAGTTGTTGAAGAAAAAATAGAGCCCGAAACTCTCCGTTGCGTCAATTAGCAGAGCGGCGATCCGAATCATGGTCGCTGGGCTTTGGTTCGTCGCGAATTTCTTGCTTCGGCTCTTTACAAAACAACCAACGCGAAAATCGAAGCATCTTTTCGAGGTCGATGCGTCGGGGCTGCGCCGGCTCTAGATTTGTCTTTCTATCTAACATTGTTAGCGCTCGTTGCATCGGTTGTGGAAAGGGGTGATTTTGTTCCAATTTCACTTCTCGGGTCAACTCCAATTGCTCTTGAGAAGGCAAGTCTATTTCTTTTGCACGCCCATTTCGTGGAGCAAGTGGTCGGCGGGGTAGACGATGCTGGTGATCCAGAGGACGTAGCGGATGTCGACGCCGATGGAACGGCTGTAGGATTCGTTCCAAGCGAAATCGTTGATGGTTGCTTCGAACGTGCGATCGAAATTGACGCCGACTAATTGGCCTTTGGAATTGAGCACGGGGCTGCCTGAGTTTCCGCCGGTTGTGTCGGTGTTGTACAAGACCGCGACAGGGACTTGATTCAGCTTGGGATGGGCAAATGGTCCGAAATCGGCGGCCTGATAGCGATCGAGTAGTGCTTGGGGTGTGATGAATGGATCGACCCCGGTGGTCTTGTCGATGACTCCTTTGAGCGTGGAGATCGGTGTTTTGAAAATCGCGTCGGCGGGGGAATAACCCCGGACACGGCCATAAGTGATACGTAGCGTACCGTTGGCATCGGGCACAAATTCGGTCGCCATGAATGCCTGTTTGACTTCGACCAGCGTTCCATAAAGCTGATTCAGCCGGCCCTCGCGAGTCTTGTCGGCTTCGCGAAGTGCTTTGTATGTCGGATAAAGTTGCACGATCAGCTTAAGGACCGTGTCATCGCTGGCTTCTAGTTCGGCAGGAGATTTTTTTAAGCACTCCTCAACAAAACCAATCTCGCCTAAATGCGTTCCCGCAAAGACGGATTTAGCCGTCGCGGAGATTTCATTTGGTTTGGCAACAATGGACGCGAGCGGTTTGACATTTTCGACACCGGAGATTGTAGCCAATCGCGTGAGCATCCCGCTCAACATGATTTCGTCGGTTGGCCCGTGCCAGTCATTGATATCCAATTTAAGCTGTTGAATGGTTTGATCGAAGTTCCGATCCATGTAGGGCGTTTCGCGTTCGAGATTTTCTTTGGTCCGCTCGACGGCTGCGTCGTACACGAGAAAACCGAACGACATCGCGCGGCAGGCCGAACGCAGTTGTTGCAAATGAATTTCCAAAGGTGCGTGGCTGGATATTTCCGAATAAGCGGCGTCAATCTCGCTCAGTGCCTTGCCGTATTTGCTTCGGCGTGCCGAGTCGCTTTCGATGAACTTTTGCAGTTGCGATTCTTGCTCGGCCCGGGCTGCGACGATATTTGCGCGACGCAAGCCCAGCAGTTGCCCGCGCGAGCGCTTTTCAACATTTGCGAGGGATTTGATGCGGGACGAGTGCTTAATCGCAACCGCTCGATCGCTGACTCCGGCTTTTTCAAGTTCGCTAATTTGCCAGTTGTACAAATCGACGATTGCGGGCAAGCGGATGTCTTGTTCATGGCGCAGGAAACTGGCGGTCTTGTGGCGAACGGTTCGGCCTGGATAGCCAAGCAAAAAGACAAAGTCACCGTCGTCGACACCTTGCGGCGCGACTTGGATGAAGCGTTTCGGATGGTAAGGAACATTGTCCGGCGAAAAGTCTGCGGAAGCGCCATTGGGTGCAACGTAAGCGCGCATGAACGAAAAATCGCCCGTATGTCTGGGCCATTCCCAGTTGTCCGTTTCGCCGCCGAAATTTCCAACAGCCGCCGGTGGAGCAAACACGAGCCGAACGTCTTTGAGATAGGTATAGAGAAACAGCACATAAGTTTTTCCGGCGAACATTTCGGCGACTTCGGCTCGCAAGCCAGCATTTTCCTTTTCGGCGAGTTGTTCTAGTTCTTTGCTTCGTTTCTCGATGGCTTTAGTCCGTTCGAGAAACGGCATTCCGTCTTGAACGACCGAGAGGACTTTATCCGATATGTCTTTGTAGCCTTCGGTGATTCTGACGGTATAACCAGGCGCCGGAATTTCTTCGGCAAGCGTCTTTGATACAAATCCGTTCGTAAGCAAGTCTTTATTCGCTGTACTCGCATTCTGAATCGCTTCAAACGCGCAGTGATGATTCGTAATGATCAAGCCATTGCCGGAAACGAACGATCCCGTGCATCCGTTCACGCGGCAGATCCCGTCGACCAAACTGACTTTGTCGGCATTGAACAAATCATCTGGCGATAACTCCATCCCTTTTTTCTTTAGCTCCAACCGATGCAGCTCGCTAATAGGAAACATTCCTTCGTCGGAGGCGCAGAGCCCAGCACTCGACAAGGCAAAGAAACTGACGAAAAGCAAACTGGTTCGAATGTTCATAGTGTTCCCGACGCATGAAATTCTGTGTGTAGTTAAAGGTAAAATAGCGCGATCATTGTCATGAAAAGATTGGCCGCCGTCGACTGGATATGGGTTCGAGGGGGACAGACCCATTTTTCGGATTTGCGTTATTTCCGATCGTGTCGAACACTGTGCGAAAAATGGGTCAGACCCCAGCCCATGATCGTTCACAATCCCGGGGTCAATTCTCCCACGGAGTCGACGGGAACAAGCCGCCGGATTTCGTCGGCTGGCAGGCCTTGGCTGAAGAGGCTTTGGAGTTTCGTGATGGTTGCTTCGAACGTCATGTCGACACCGGAGACAACGCCCGCTTGCGCCAAGGCTCCACCGGTGGCGTACTCGTTCATGGCGACGTGACCTTGAGGACATTGCGTCAAGTTGACGATCACCACACCCCGCCTATTTGCGGCCGCAATGGCGGCGATTAACGCCTTATTGTTGGTTGGGCCGTTGCCGACTCCGTAAGTTTGCAAAATAAGTGCTTGAAGCGGTTGGCTCAGAATGTGCTGAACGACTGAAGCCAAGAGTCCAGGGAAAAGTCGAATCGTGGCGACGCAAATTTCTGACAGCGTTCGGACTTGAAACCTAGCTGCCGGATCGATCGGTCGAATTCGTTCATGGAAAACTTCGAGGTCGGTGCCGGCGATTCCCAGCGGCGCAAAGTTCGGCGAGTCGAACGCTTCGAACAGCGAAGTACTGCCCTTGGAGGCGCGGCAACCGCGTAGCAGACGACTGCCGAAAAAAATGCAAACTTCGGGAATCGCAAATCGCGACGCCAAAATCATCGCCGTCATAAGATTTTCCCTTGCGTCGTTCCGCAGTTCACAAAGAGGCAATTGCGAGCCGGTCAGTACGACGGACTTGGTGAGTCCGCGAAGCATGAAGGCCAGCGCCGACGCGGTGTAGGCCATCGTGTCGGTTCCGTGCAAAATCAAAAAGCCGTCGAAGTTTTCGTAGCTGCCTTTAATTTCTCCGCCGATCCGCACCCAATCCGCCGGCGCCATATTCGCCGAGTCAAGCACGGGATCAAATTCATAGATTTCGTACTCCGGCATCGCAGGATCGGACAGTTCGGGAATCTGGGACATTTGTTGTTGGAGAAAACCTGGCTTGGGGCGGTAGCCGTCTTGCGTTCGCCGCATCCCAATCGTTCCGCCAGTGTTAATGATTAGGACTTTTTTCCGCATGGTCATCGTGCGATAAGAGTAACGAGGTTGACGGAAGCCGCTTAAAACGTCATGCTTTTGTTGAACTTGGTGATCGGAAAAGTGGACTCAGGGTCCGCTCAACCCGATGCTCGGTACCAAACCAAACCATAGTGATAATTCCCGGCGGACGGATTCGAAAGCCGGGCGCAATTAGTGGCCGAATCCCAATCCGGCAGCAAAACAATTCACGATGGCCCTTTCTCTATTTGAATTTAGGAATTTATATCATGGCTGAAATCAAAAAACCGAATCCACCACGTCCCATTCCCGTCGACGATTCTCGCGCCCACTGTGCTTACGCGAATTTTTGCCGAGTAACCGGTTCGCCGGAAGAACTGATCGTCGATTTCGGGCTGAATGCACAACCGATGGGCACGAATGACAAGCCGGTCGAGATTTCTCAGCGGATCGTGCTGAACTTTTACACAGCCAAGCGATTGTTGCACGCTTTGCATGTCTCGGTCATGCGGCATGAGGAAGTTTTCGGAAATATCGAAACGGATATTCAGAAGCGGATTCGAATCCCCGAAGCCGCAAACGTCTAGGTTTCCCGGAATTCGCCATCCCAACACCGGCGCGAACGGATCGCGGTCGGTGTTTTCGTTTTTATTCCCGCAAGCGATTGCCGAACATGCGCGATTCGGCAATCGACCAATGTCTTTGTGAGCTTCAAGATGCCGAAAAAAACGATCGCCGAGGTTGACCCAAAAAACAAATGCGTACTGATGCGCGTCGATTTCAACGTACCGCTCGACGATGAGGGCAAGATCACTGACGACCGACGAATTGAAATGGCTTTGCCGTCGATCCGTTCGGTTTTGGATCGCGGTGGGCGATTGATTTTGATTTCGCATCTAGGGCGGCCCGACGGTGCGCCCGACTTGAAGTACAGTCTGCGCCCGCCGGCGGTGCGCTTGGAAAAATTACTTGGCAGCCAGGTCGGTTTTGCAACGGACACGATTGGCCCGGATGCACAGAAAAAAGCCAAAGAATTGAAAAACGGAGAGTGTTTAGTTTTGGAAAACGTCCGGTTTGAAGCGGGCGAAAAAAAAGGTGATCCCGCGTTTGCCAAAAAGTTGGCGGACATGGCCGACGTTTATTGCAACGACGCATTTGGAACGTGCCACCGCGAGGATGCTTCGATGGTCGCGGTTCCGCAAGCGATGGGTTCCAAACCGAAAGTCGTTGGGCTGCTTGTCCAAAAAGAAATCCAATATCTCAGCGATGTGATCTCGAATCCAGGGCGACCGTTCGTCGCAATCTTGGGCGGTGCCAAAGTCTCCGACAAAATAAAAGTCATCGATAACTTGCTCGAGCGTTGCGACATGATACTCATCGGCGGCGCGATGGCGTACACGTTTTTGGCCGCGCAAGGGATTTCCGTCGGATCGAGCAAAGTCGAGTCGGATCGTATTGACTTGGCCAAAGAATTGCTCGCGCAAAGCAATAATAAAATTGTCTTGCCGACCGACCATCATTGCGGCGATCGATTTGCAGCAGACTGCAAAAAGCTAATGGCCGTAGGAGAAATTCCGGACGGGTGGATGGGATTGGACATCGGACCCCAAACGATTGAAACTTTCTCGCAACTCGTTCGCGGCGCGAGAACGGTTGTCTGGAACGGACCGATGGGAGTTTTTGAAATGCCACCGTTCGACGCTGGGACAAAAGCCGTTGCCCAATCTCTTGCCCGCAGCTCTGCCGTCAGCATTGTAGGAGGCGGCGACAGCGCCGCAGCGATTGAGCAACTCGGTTTTGCAGACAAAGTCACGCATGTTAGTACCGGCGGCGGGGCAAGTCTCGCGATGCTTGAGGGCCAATCCTTCAAAGCAGTCGATATTTTGGACAACGCATAAAAGTTTCGGGTGAGCCAAACCACCGCTAATCGATATGAGCGATCTGGAACTTAAAAAACTGCGACAAGAAATCGTTGAGCATGGCCCGTGGCATATCGATGTCGAGATTGCTCATGGACTTACGTCGGCGGTTGGCCGCGACACAATCGACCCGAATCGGATGAACGGGACGCCGTCGATCAACTTCGTCAATCCGCGAGACGGCTTTGTGAAAACGATGCACGTGCTTTACCCAGAAGGGCTGGAGATGCGGTCGTTTCTCGATTGCGCTTGCAACTGCGGTGCGTTTTGTTTTTGGGCAAAAGAATTGGGCGCCGGCCGAACATTGGGAATCGATGCTCGCAGCCATTGGATCCGCCAAGCTCGCTTGATCCAACGGTATCGCCCGTTTACGCAGATGGATTTTAGCGAAATGGATTTGTATGACTTGCCCAATTCGCCGATGGCGCGGTTCGACATTACTCTTTTTCGCAACATATTTCACTTGCTACCGGATCCGTTGCGCGGTTTGCAGATTGCAGCACAGTTGACACGCGAGATACTGATTCTAAACACACCCGTGGTCAACGTGACCGATGCTGAGCTTTTTGACGGCTCCCTTTTACTTTCGCCCGAAGAGACTGAATCGGCGGCCCAGGGGATCCATCATTTGAATTGGTATCCAACCGGGCCGAATGTTCTGCTGAAGATGTTGTCTTGGCTCGGGTTCGCGGAGGTAAAGCTCCATTACTACGTCAAAGCTGTCTCTTTAGTCGGCAACGGAAGTCCATTGCGCACACAGAAAAAAGGCGATGTTCAGATCATCGCCGCTCGCAAAAGTGGATTGCTCGATAGATTGAAAACCGTCTCAAAGATCGCTGGTTCAGAAACCGAAGCGCCAGTGACGTGATGGCCGGACCAACTTGATTCGACGAAGCATCTACTTTTCAAGCAGCGATTCGAGTTTGAGCTGAAGATCATATCGCTGACGGCCGTCGGATTTTTTGACCGCTTTGCGATAGAGTGACCTGGCGCGCGAGTATTTGCCTTCTAATTCGAAAGCTTCTGCTTCTGCGATCCACTTTTCAATTTCTTGTTGTTGCGATTCAAGGGCCGCTGCGCGCTGTTGACGAATTTCCGCTACGCTCAAATCGCCATGAAGTGCGGAGCTATTGACGTTGCGAAAGTTGCTCGACGATGCTCCCTCTGTCCTCGCCGGTTGGGATTCACGGTCGCCGTCAAATGCATCCGCCCAACTTTTGGCTGTAGCCGGCGGCGGTTGCATGGGTGGATAGTAAGGCTCGACAATATCGCCAGGTTCGCCAACGACCGGAATAAGTCCCGTGACGAACGGTCGCACTCTGCCATCGAAAATTGATCCGAACCCGCCGTTGGGCACTACGACGCTAGGCGAATTGCTCGTCATGGTTCGCGAGCTTCCTTTTCCCATTCGGATGCCGAGGGAGAATCCACTGCCATTGTCATTGAGACTGCCAAAACCGAAAGTCGCATCGGCGTTCGGATCGTAGCGCCCGAATGGTGGAATGGCGCTTCCGGAAGAACCTTGATTGAACGAACCAAACATTTGCGACGACGGGCCGCCAAAATTGAAACCCCAATTCACGGCAAAGCGTTCGTAAAATGAATCGCCTACGCCACCAAGCGGCGTTGAGATTTGAATGTCTTGGGAAGTTGCGACAGCCGACCAGATGCAACAGAATAGTGCGGTGCCCAGATAGCTCGACCGTTTCAATAGTCGCGCGACGGATCGATTTGTGTTTTGTTGAGAATACGGCATGGCATTTACTCCGACTCAAGCCCCGCCAGATTATAGCAATAGGGAAGTGAACAGGTCAAATGTTCCGTCTGATCAGAAAAGCTCCGACGTCAATTTTCGCAAATCGTCGGCCGTGGAAAATAACTCGCACGGTTTCGGCCCGGATTGAGCCTTCATTTGGGCGAATCGCTTGATCCCAAGTCGGTGTCCCGCTAAGTCCCGAATAAAGACCGCTGCGATTCGATCGGAATATTTGCGAAATAACTTGCCGTAGATTTCGGGGTCGAATTCGCCCGAGTCGCCGATCAAAATGAACTTTCGCTGTGGGAAATCTTTCATCATCTTTGCGATCGATTGGCTTTTGCGGCGTCTGGCGTTCGCTTTGCGGCGGATGACTTGGTCGCGCAATCGAAACGTCCGCAGATGCAAAGTTCCGGGCGGAAACCCACCGTCGACTGTCCACTGGTTGATGGGGTCGAACAACTGCCACGGACTGGACGAGACGTAGTGGAACGCGGTTCCTTTGGCCGCCCACTGACGAAACAATTCGGCCATGCCCTCGATGCAGCGAAACTCGCGCAGAAAAGTATTAGCCAGGAGTTCGCGCCGGTTGCCAACATTGGTTTCCTTGATCGTGTCGTCGATATCCGACACGACCGATAATCCTTGTTCGGGCAAAACAAAGACGCTACCGACCGATTCGATGTGGTCATCGGCCGAAAGCCACGCTCGAATCGTAATTCGATCGTCGACCAAATCGCCCGAACTTCGCAGTTGGTCGAGAAGCTCGCGACTCAAACGTACTTTGCCGCGAAACCAGCCGCTGCGGCGCGTCCGACGACGAAGTCGAAATCGGCGCGGGCCGACTTGCAACCAAACTCGCTGTCCCCGCCTGGCGCGAGCAACGAAAGGTTCGACCCGGCGGCGAAAAGTTTCATCACTGATTTCGTCGGGTGTGGCACGCATCGCTCGCGCCAGCATGTTGACAAGGAATTGCTTGCGCATATTAAGCGGCCTGCGATGCTCATAAACTACTCCAGAAACCCGGATCAAGACATCGCCGGCGGTCGTGACATATCCGTAGCCCGGATAAACGACGATTCTGAACTCGCGGCTAGGATTCATGTGTCAACCAAGACCGATTGATTCGGCGTGTGCTTGTCTTTGAAGTATGACTTGCGAAAATTATTCGTCATTGCCGAATTGGCGCGTTGCCGATTTGGCGAGCGGGGGCTGTTGGCCCCCTGATTCCCGCCGACCGACAGTCATCGATAATAGCTTAAGCCACGGATCGCGAGCCCTCCCCATGAGCAATAACGCTGAATTTACATCCGGGAATTGGACCGGGTTCTACGTTGAATCGCACCGTCGCGAGCCTGGTTGGATGCACCTATACATGGACTGCAACGAACTAGGCGTGATCAAAGGTGAAGGGATCGACTACGTCGGGCCGTGGACGCTGGTCGGGCAATTTTCGCCTGCAAACAAATGGTGTACTTGGACCAAGTCCTACGTGAATCGCCATAACGTCTATTACGAAGGCATTCTGGGAGATAACGGAATCGTTGGCGACTGGCGGATCAAACCATTCTTACGCGGCCGATTTCACATTTGGCCGGAGAGCATGCGGCACTTGTACGAAGACTACATGCAAAACGGCGTCCCCCTCCCTGCCGACGATCCGATCTTTGAATCGATCGACGATGCCTTCTCCGAACCGCCAAAAATCTAGTGCCGCTGCCGCAGTTCATAATCGATGCCTCATCAGGCAATGATTCCGCCGAAATTTCATAATTCTGCCTCAATCATTCTGCAATAACTCGTTGGAAGCAGAATGATAATGGGCAGAATGATGGAGGCTCGTAATACAAGGCCTAGTGGATGCATGCCCACGCCCACCCCGCTCCGGTACTTGAATCTGGGAGCGCGACCATTGAGTAGTTATTGCTTGCAACCGTTGGAGCGCTTGTTTATCTTGTTAGTTGACGCATAAAAAAAATCACAACACGAGCAGCTAAGCAATGCGATTTCCCAAACTCACGGTATCCGTCCGTTTACGTTCTGCTCGTCGGTGGGCGAAAGCCACCGACAAATTGTCGCGCGAACTCGCGGATCGAGCACAATTCGGATTGGAGCCGCTCGAGCCGCGGATGCTGCTGGCGGGGATGCCGGCGCTGATTGATATCGTGGCCGGTGCGGGCGCTTCGAACCCAAGCGATTTCACCAACGTCAACAACACCGTCTTTTTTCGTGCCACCGATCCAACGAATGGCTATGAACTGTGGAAAAGCGATGGAACGGGCGCGGGAACCGTCTTAGTCAAAGACATCCGGCCCGGAGCGCCCGGTTCATATCCTGGATACTTGATCAACGTGAACGGGACTTTGTTTTTCCGAGCGAACGATGGTACCAGTGGCTATGAATTGTGGAAAAGCGATGGAACGGGCGCGGGGACCGTCCAGGTCAAAGACATTCAGCCCGGAGCCTCTAATTCATTTACTTATTTCTTGACCAACGTGAACGGGACTTTGTTTTTCCAAGCGAACAACGGAACCAGTGGTCTTGAACTGTGGAAGAGCGATGGAACGGACGCGGGGACTGTCCTGGTCAAAGACATCCAGCCCGGAGCCCTCAATTCAAATCCTGA
>JANNYC010000152.1:0-86553 GCA_031409895.1 Planctomycetota bacterium | reverse complement strand
GTTCAGTGTTCAGTGTTCAGTGTTCAGTGTTCAGTGTTCAGTGTTCAGTGTTCAGTGTTCAGTGTTCAGTGTTCAGTGTTCAGTGTTCAGTGTTCAGTGTTCAGTGTTCAGTGTTCAGTGTTCTTTTGGCGAGCGGTGGGTGTTAGCCCACTGATTCTTTGTCGGGGTTGAGAGTTGAGATCGAGTACGACGATTCGTGGAGCTAATTTCCATTTTTTATTTTGCAATTTTATTTTGCAATTTGCAGTATTCCGTTATGGATGCCTCTGGCTTTCCGCATGAAGGTTCGCGTTTACTGTACGATTTCGTGAGCCGCTACGTCCCCAGCGAGCTTGTCTCGTTGGAACGCAAGATTCGCCAGCTAAGGTTGCACGTCCCATAAGCCTAGACGCCCACGAGCTTGTCTCGTGTGGTGAATCAGTTTTAACTGCATTGCGATGCCAGCATCACAGTTCAAACGCTGGCGTGAATCTTGAGCGAATTCTGCATGTTTGGAAGGATTCTCAGATGCTTTCGTTTGGACGGCGAGAATTTATGCCGATAATGACGATTACAAGTAGTCCTGAGATTGTTTCCTCGTTTGCCAGAACGCCATGTTGAAATCAAACGTCCGACTGATTGGAGTATTTGCGTTTGCCATCCTCTTTGGCGCTGCGCAGTGGTCGCTTGGGCAAGACGTTGATATAGCCGACGAGCTAATCGAAGCACCGACGGTGAAATCAGAAAGAATTCAGGACTCGCCGTTTAAGCCTCTTTCGCAAATTCGATTCGACTTGTCAACCGGCGATGACAAAGAACAGCGTGTTCCAGAAACCAAAGCCTTGACACCGACGACCGCACAAGCTTTTGCCTTGCAGCCGAACAGCGTTCAGTGGTATCCGTCGAACTTGCGATACAACCGTCCGTACTTTGAGGAACTCCTCTTAGAGCGGCACGGTTTAGCGTATCGGCCCAAGTGGCAGACGACGATTTCGGCAGTTCGATTTTTCGGAACCGCTGCACTTTTGCCGATCCTTCGCTGGAGAAAAGGTGATTGCCACATGTACGACCATCGGGCCTTCGGCAATCCCGGAAGCCCGCTTTGCAACAATGAGTAAGGGCGGAATCTAAACTAGCGCTGCCCTGAATCGTCGCCGAGATTAGAATGGCGGCACATGGCAGGAGCCTCGACGCAAGCCAATTCGAATAGTCGGCTGCTGCAACTGCCAAGCCAACTTTTCCGACAAACGGATTTTCAGCGGTGTTTGCAGCGGCTGGCAACTGAACGGACGGCGACTTTTGATTCCGTCTGGGGCTCGGCCTGCGCGCTTTTGGTGTCGGCACTTACAAGATCGGACTTTCCGCAACTGCTGGTTGTTTGTCCAACCGATCAATCGCTCGACGATCTAAGCGGCGATTTAGAATCGTTCCAATCGGAAGCCTTCGATCGGTTTCCGGCTTACGATACGAGCCATACCGGCGACGGCGTCGATCTGAACTTGGGCGACCGGACGCGAGTGCTCAAGTCGCTGTTTGCCGGGCAAGCCAAAAAACTTTTGCTGACCTCGATTCAAGCGTTGCTTCAGTTGGTGCCGGCGGCGACGAATCTTACAAGTAGCTCGCGTCGATTTGCGACTGGTGATCGCGTCGACCTTGACGAATTCAAACGATGGCTGACGGATCGGGGATTTCATAACACCCCTGCGGTTGAAATCCCAGGTGAGTTTTCATCGCGCGGAGGAATCGTCGATGTGTTCGCAGCCGATTGGAGTAATCCTGTCCGGATCGAATGGTTCGACGACCAGATCGAGTCCATTCGCGAATTCGATATCGAGACGCAGCGAAGTATTCAACCGCTTCCGGACATCGAGCTAACGGTTTTCTCGGGCTTAACGGAAGTTTCGCAAACGCTTTTGGACTACCTCGACACGAACGCTGTGGTAGTCTTGGTTCATCCAGAAGAAATGGAGCGGAACGGCGAGCAATTCTATCAACGCCACGACGATCGCACGGTGTTGGCCGAGCTGACTGTATTAAAAAAGCGATTCGGTCAATTCGCTTTTGCAACCGTTCACGAACTGGCGGCGGGCGGATTTGCGAACACGTATCGCATGTCGAGCGAGTCCGTACCGACTTTCGAAGGCGACTCAACCGAAGTTCGCGTTCAGCTCGATCGCTTTGCCCAAGAGCATGACGCGGTGGTAGTCGCGCGAGTCGACGGCGAGATTCAGCGGTTGGTCGAATTATTGCAAGACACGGCTACCGCGAAACATGGACGGCTGCATTTTGCCGTTGGCTGTGTTCACGCCGGCTTTCGCTGGCTCGCTGGCGGTATCGTCGTGATCGGCTGCGACCAGATGTTTCATCGCGGTCAACTGCGGCGCTCGCCGAGGCGAAAACTTGGAAAAGCCATCGACAGCTTTCTCGATTTGCGCGATGGTGATTTGGTCGTACATTTGGCACACGGGATTGGACGATACCGGGGTCTCAAGCTTTTGGAAAAAGCTGGCTTGAAAGCCGAGCATCTGGAAATTGAATTCCACGGTGGCACGCGAATCTTTGTCCCCGCCACAAAGATCGACTTGGTGCAAAAGTACATTGGCGGAACCAAGTCGCGTCCGATGCTGGCTCGCATTGGTGGCAAGTCGTGGGTGAAGCAGAAACAAGCGACGGAGAGCGCGATCACTGATCTGGCTGCGGAAATGCTGGAGGTCGAAGCAAAACGCTCGATGCGTACCGGAATTGTTTTCGGCGCAGACACGACTTGGCAGCATGAGTTCGAGCAAAGTTTTCCTTATCGCGAGACGCCGGATCAATGTCTGGCTATCGCGGCGATCAAACGGGATATGCAAAACCATCAGCCGATGGACCGACTTCTCTGCGGCGACGTGGGCTTTGGGAAAACGGAAGTCGCAATGCGGGCCGCGTTCAAAGCAGTCGAGAACGGCTACCAAGTCGGCGTGCTCGTTCCCACAACGATTCTCGCCGAACAGCATTATCGTTCGTTCCGAGAACGGCTGGCCGAGTTTCCGTTTGACATTGCAAAACTCAGTCGGTTTAGTTCCACAATTGAGATTCGCGACACGCTGGACAAACTGAAATCGGGTCAAGTCGACATTGTGATCGGCACGCATCGGCTTTGTTCCCAAGACGTCGAGTTCAAGAATCTCGGCTTGATCATCATCGACGAAGAGCAACGATTCGGCGTTGCCCACAAAGATCGCCTCAAAACGCTGCGCGAAAATGCGGACGTGCTCACGATGTCCGCAACGCCCATTCCGCGCACGCTGCACATGTCGCTTGTTGGAGTTCGCGACATTTCCAATTTGGAGACCCCTCCGGACGATCGAATGGCGGTCGAGACTCACGTCACGCGATTTAACGCCGAGCTAATTCGGCATGCGATCCTTCGCGAAATCAATCGCGGCGGCCAAGTGTTTTTTGTTCATAACCGCGTCAACGATATTCAACTTTTGCGGTCGCAGCTCGAGCAAATCGTACCCGAAGCAACGATCGCAGTCGGTCACGCGCAAATGGCGGACGAAGATTTAGATCGCGTGATGACGGAATTCATCGCGGGCAAGTTCGATGTGCTTTTGGCAACGACGATTGTGGAAAGTGGTTTAGACATTCCCAATGCGAACACCATGTTTATCGACGAAGCCGATCGATATGGCTTGGCGGACATGCATCAATTGCGCGGTCGAGTCGGCCGCTACAAACATCGCGCTTATTGCTATTTGCTGCTGCATCCCAACAAGCACCTCAATCCGAATGCGGCCAAGCGATTGCAGGCGATCGAGACGTTCAGCGAAATGGGAGCGGGCTTTGCGATCTCGATGCGAGATTTGGAGATTCGGGGAGCGGGGAATCTTTTGGGGACCGAACAAAGCGGCCATATCGCCACGGTCGGATACGAGCTTTATTGCCAAATGCTCGAAACGGCGGTGCGACGACTGAAGCAGATGCCGCAAAAGTTCGCGGTTCACGTCGATATCGACTTGCCGGGCGTCGCCTATTTGCCGGACGAATACATTGCCGATCGAAAACAGAAAATCGACGTTTATCGTCGCTTGGCACGGATCGAGCTGTTTTCCGAAATCGATCCGCTGCGCGCCGAATTGGTCGATCGGTTTGGCCCATTGCCGCAACCGGTGCAGCGGCTATTCACTTTGGCGGATATAAAACTCGAAGCGACGGTTTGGCAAATTCAGACGATCTACATTCAGGATCAATATCTTGGATTTCGTTTTGCGGACAAGCGTCGAATTCAGCAGCTAGTGGATAGCCATCGCGGGAAACTTCGCATCGTCGACGACGAAACTGCTTTCGTCACTCTGAAGTCGCCGCAAATTGACTCCGATCGACTGCTAGCTCTGATAAAAGCAATCTTGCGTCAGCAGTAGATGGCTTCTAGACTTCGCGACCTTTTGTTGCCACCGATAAAAGTTGCATCTGATGCGAATGGCAGCAAGACGGCGTTTTCGACGAACGAATCAGTTGAGACGACGACATGCCGCGATTGCAAAATCACTCGAAGCTATTTTGGATTGTAGTGGCAATCTGTTGCTGCTGCGGCTGGAGTTCGCTTAGTTGGTCGCAAGAGACCAAGCACTTGCCACCCGACACGAGCGATCCGTACTTCGATGCTCAAAGTTCGCCCAAGCCACAGCCGCTGATGCCGATGCTTGGGCCCCCATTAGCGGAAGAAAAAACTACTCGCGGTTTGGCGGACTTGCCAAAGACTTCGACTGCTGTCGAATCGCCAAAGTCGTTGCCACTTTCAAAAGCTGGCTTGCAAGCTGAACGTGAATCGATCGCAACGTTGACGTTGCCCGACGCTTCCCCTGCTACCGTGGCGGAAGTATTTGAACCGGGCCGCGTGCTGGCGATTGTCGGGGGGCGACCGATTTTGGTCGGCGACATGCTGTACGAGATTAACGAACTCATCGAAAAACATGCCCAGAAGGCTCCGGAAAATATCAAGCAAACTCAACGTCAACAGTTGGTTCCGCGAATGCTGCCAAAGTTCGTCGATCGACAATTGTTCTACGTCGATTCGATTCGCGGCTTGCCGGAAGGTGCCAAGATCGACCAAATCAATGAGAGTTTGGGAAAGTCATTCGACGAAGAAGTGCTTCCCAAGTTCCTTGAACAATCCGGCGCGACTTCGTCACTGCAGTTCGACGCGCAGTTGCGCTCGATGGGTTCTTCGCTTCGGCAGTTCCGACAAACCTGGATAGACGACCAATTCGTCAAATACTTCGTTAGCCAAAAGATGAAGTCTGACGACGAAGTCTCGCGTCAGGAATTGCGCAGCTACTACGACGAGCACGCCGTCGATTATCAAATTCCCGCCCGCGCCCGCTGGGAGCAATTAGTTGTCCGATTCGACAAAGTGCCGGACCGACAAGCCGCTCGGCGAATGATCTCGGAAATGGGCAACGAAGTTGTTTACGGCGCTCAACTCGATGCCGTCGCGAAAAAGAGATCGCATGACTTCGACGCAAAAAATGGCGGCCAGCAGGATTGGATCACCCAAGGGAGCTTGGCGGCCAAATCGCTTGACACGGCGATCTTTGAAATTCCGCTGAACGAACTGAGTGACATTATTGAAACACCAACCGGATTCCACATCATCCGAGTCGTGGAACGGACCCCCGCCGGGATGAAGCCTTTCCGCGACGCCCAAGTCGAGATCAAAGAGGCACTGCTTCAGGCCAAACAAGAAAAACGATTCGAGGATTACATCGCCAAGCTTCGCCGGGAAATCCCCATCGAAGTCGTCGACCAGTCGGTCCAACTCCCAGAGAAGTACTTGTTGCGATAGTCCAAAGTTCAATCCCAAATTGACCAGGTTGCCATGAACTCAACCCAACACCGAAAACTTGAACGAAAAACAGCATTTCGGACATTTCCGAGTCGCAAGCGACTTGGACATTCCGCAAATGCGAAAGAGTCGATTGCACAAAAACTGTGCAGCCCAAAATTCAGGCACGCCTGCCGAAACGATTGGCGTTTTTCAAAAATCGCCATAAGTGCAAGCAGCAAAGCGACATGCGGTCATGACTTGATTGCATAGACAGCATTGTGGCGTACCTGATCCTTGCGAAGGATCGCGTTTTATTTTTGTCCCCCATGAAAGGAGTCTACAAATGACCGAAACCATGACCCAGGAAGATTTTGCAACTCGTTGCCAAAAAGTTCGCCAGTTTGCCCACAACCTCTATCAGCGTGGTCCGGACTGGGTGACGTTTTTCCGAGAAGTCCTCGGCGTCAGCGGCGCCGCTCGAAAGGTATTTGTCAATCAAGACGAGTTCGTCGCGTTTGAGAAGTCCGACGAATACACTGCCATCCAACAAATGGTGAATGGCTTGCGGCTTCGCAAAGGTGGCGCGGGTGCCCAATACGAGCCGACTCGCGTTATTACCGTTCGGCTGCCCGAAAGCCTGCACGAAGCTCTCAAGGCTGAAGCCAACGATCACAACACCAGCATGAACAAGCTTTGCATTTCGAAACTGTTGCAAGTTCTGATCGAATCCGAACAAGCCGAACGAGCTGCGGCTCCTACCGTCAGAATGAATCCGCCCATGCCGGTTGCAAGCCAATCGATTCCGATGACGAATCGGCCTATCGTGCAGCCGCAACCACAACCAGCCACGCATGGCTTTACGCCACGATTCAGCCAAGGCACAAACTAACGCCTTCCGCTAACGGTAGGTTCGAAAAACCTCCTCCAGGGACTAGCGCAGCCGCACAAGTTGCACTGCGCTAGTTCTTTTTCTTGAGGCTTGAGGCAGAATCATGGTTTAATTTCAACTCTCAACTCTCAACTCCATGACCTGCGAAGTGATCATCGTCGGAGCGGGCGCCGCTGGGCTCATGGCTGGCGCGCGATGCTCCCAGCGCGGCTTCAAAACTCTGTTGTTGGAAAAAAACAAAAAGCTTGGCGTAAAGATCCTGATGTCGGGCGGGACGCGCTGCAACATAACGCACAACACCGACGCGCGCGGGATCGTGCAAGCCTTTGGGCGCAACGGCTCGTTTCTTCATTCGGCCTTGGCCGCCCTCAGTCCAGAACGCGTAGTTGAACTGATGAACGAGATCGGCGTTCCAACCAAAGTCGAGGAGACGGGTAAAGTCTTTCCGGTCAGCGATCGAGCATTGGACGTGCGCGACGCGCTGGTTCGTTACGCCGAACAATCGGGTTGTCAGATATCGTCAGCTGAACCTGTCACATCGATTCGTCGAACCGACGAAGGTTTTGTGATTGTGACCACGACGCGCGAACTTAGTTGTCGCCGATTGATTCTGACGACTGGCGGCAAGTCGTATCCCGGTTGCGGCACGACCGGAGATGGATTTGCTTGGGCGCAACAATTGGGGCACTCGATCGTCCCTCCGCGCCCCGCGCTCACGCCAATCCTGACCGGCGACCATTGGATGCATCTGCTTTCTGGATTAACACTCGAGGACGTTGAGCTTTCGTTGTTCGATTCCCAATCGGCAAATAGCCAAGACGTAAACCAAAATAGTTCCCTCTCCCCGGACGTTGTGGGCAATGAAAATAGTTCCCTCTCCCCGGTATTCCGGGGAGAGGGTAGGGTGAGGGGTCGTTCGGGCGCTAAACGTCCACTCGATCGTCGGCGCGGCTCGTTCTTGTTCACGCATTTTGGACTTTCGGGCCCTGTAGCTTTGGATATCAGCGGGTCGATCACGGCTTGTGCGAATCCGACCGAGCTCGTCCTGCGAGCCAATTTTTTGCCAGAGGTTTCCATCGAAGCATTTCGTCAACAAATGAATGAGCTATCTCGCGTCGATGGAAAGCGGCGTGTGATCGCGGAACTAGCCGAACATCTTCCCAAGTCACTTACACGTGCATTGGCTCAGGTTGCATCGATTTCCGACGTACTTCCTTTGGCAGAACTTTCGCGAGCCAAATTGGATGGGCTTCTTGAACTGATATTTCGCTGCCCAATCAAAATCACCGGCACCAAAGGCTTCGACAAAGCCGAAGTCACCGCCGGTGGCGTTTGCTTGAGCGAAGTCGACAGCCGTACGATGCAAAGCAAGCTTGTTCCCAGTTTATTCCTAGCCGGCGAAATTCTCGATCTCGACGGGCCGATCGGCGGATTTAATTTCCAATCCGCCTTCAGCACCGGCTGGCTCGCCGGCGATTGTGCTTAAAGAGTCCTGGTGCCCAATCGCGAGATGCAGTGAAAAAATGCGTAGAGTGGACCGATCAGCGGCTACAATTTCCAATCTGCGTTCAGCATCGGTTGGCTCGCGGGCGACAGCGTGTAAATGCACCACTTGTTCGTCAGCAGTTGCCGGGTTGGTTCTTCCGCATCCAATAGTCGCGGAATGATCGGAGTCGCGGCAGAGATTCCCGATCCTTAACGCGTCCCGTCGCGGCTTTGCTGTTGATAATGTCGTCGATGTGACAAACGGGAAACCCTTCAACGTCGACGTGCCGCTGCCACGCATCGTCAAATTGCTCGATGCCATCCGGGGCAAATACCAGATCCAAGTCAAACGGACCGTTTTTGAGCTGGACAAAATCCTTGCCTGAGATGATCTCGTCGGCACGCGGTTCCGCAAGATCAAAGCCGAGTTCCCGCAGCGCCCCAACCAGTGCGAGTCCGTTGCTCTCGCTGCGCTGCACAAACAGGTCGGCGTCTTGAGTTGTGTCCGGAAACCCAAGCAGGATCGCGCCGGACTTGCCCAAAAAAAGATATCGTACGCCGTGGCGGGCGAAAGTATCCCGAATCTCCTCCGCCTGGCGATACTCAAAAGCGCCCATAGCCCAGCCAGTCAGGTAAGTTTTCCTCGCACCAGCGGCGGTAGTCCGCGGTGGTATCGAAGCTGCGATAATCGGCGTCGTCCATCACCGGCTTGTAGGTGTGGATAAAAGCATAGCGAAAGCGCAAAGGTAACTCGCGCCGCGCCGCAGCCTCGAATTCGGCCCACCATTCGGCCGGACCTCCCGACTCTGACCATCCCGCGTCGGTGTCCGGGTTGTGATTGATATCGTGGCTCAACTTTCACCGCAATCGTTCAATTGTCTGAGAATCAACGAACTTCAGGTTACGCTTTAGAACTTAAAGTTCATAGGCCAAGCTGTTGTTGACGCCCAATACGCTGCGCGTAAAGAGTTCTGGTTCCCGGTTCCAGAGCCTGCGAAAAAAAGTGTAAGGTGGGCCGCAATGTATGTCCTTTTCCGTCCCTTCTTTGACAAACACGGTGTTAGTGCGAGACATTCGGCCGGGAATCAACAGCTCGAATCCCACCGAGTTCACCAACATCAAGGGAAACGTGTTCTTCGCGGCCAATGAAGGAGTCCATGGTACCGAGATTTGGAAGAGCAACGGCAACGGGGCTGTCGCTGCTCCATTTATGGTGAAAGACATTCGCGTAGGTGCAACCGGTTCGAATCCAACGCAATTGCTTAATATAAACGGGCAGTTAGTGTTTACCGCTGATAACGGGACGAGTGGCGTTGAACTGTGGACGCTCTCGAATCCACTGGCACCTGGTGGCTTGCAAGCAATCACTGCGCCATCGTCCGCTGGAATATTGACGTCGAATAGTGCTGCGTCTGGTCTCGTATTCGAGCCATCTCGGCGGACCCTCGCACAGCGCGCACAGCGGGTTGAACTGGCGAGTCCGCCGCGGCGGATCAGCCACCTGATTCGTTCTGCGCCAACTCAGGAGATCAACACGCTCTTTGCTGAGTCTCTCGCCCAGATTGGTTCCCGTAACGATTTCAATTTGGATTCGCAATTCGCCTATGACGAACTTGTCGTTTACTATTTGTGCAGTCGTAGCAACGAAGCCGCAAAGCGAATATAATCGCGGCACTCGGCTTCACTGAATCTCGCCAAGAGCCGTCCGCAGGTTGACCACAGCGTTTCGACGGTTCGATCTTTGGTGCTTCGTAAAAGCCATTTGAATTTGGAGAACGCGTTTTTGATCGGGTTCTAGTCCGGGCAATAGAGTGGTAGGTAAAACAAGTGGGCACCCACCTCGGCAATGGCCTGGCGAATTCCAAGTCGTTTGTGACTGGAGAGGTTGGCCAAAATGACGACATCGCCCGGACGAAGTGTGGGGACCAACTGCTGTTGAACGTATGCCAAGAATATTTCCCCATTGACGAGCCCATCCACCACCAACGGAGCCGTGTGTCCCGACGTTCGCAGCGCTGCCAAGAACGTCGTCGTTTTTCAATGGCCGTGCGGAACTTTATCGATCAATCGAGCTCCGATCAACGAGCGGCCACGCCGCCGCGTCATGTTCGTTTTCGTCCATGTTTCAGCGATGAACACCAATTGATCAGGGTCGATTCCCAGTTGCCAAACCCTCCAAGCAGCATGCTTGGCGGCTACATCCGGTCGATCCTGCTCGGACGCCTTCAAAACTTTTTTTTCAAGGTCAACTTGAGATGTTTCAACGCCACGCAGAGCGTTGATCGAGCCAAGCAAGTTGCCAATTTCAATTGCAATTCCGACAACGTCAGATCCGGTTGTCGCTTCATGATGGCCAAAATCTGTTGGGTTTCCGCATGCCACTTAGGAATCCTTCGTCGCTTACTGAGCGGTGCGACTTTACCTGTCTCACGACGCTCTTGCTTAATCCGCCGAACCCACGAATCGCTCACGTCGATTTCCAGAGCCACTGCACGAGTTCCCTTTCCTGAATCACAGGCACGCAAAACATCTCGCCGAAACTCCTTCGAATAGGCTCCCTAAAACCTCCTTGCAGTTGGGGCTTTATGCAGTCTATTTATTCGACGCAGATGGCGCTAGACCTCCGCCGAACGCGCTCTAGCACTGTCGGGCGTTGACAGGTACTTTTGCCGACAGTGGTCGCTGCAAAAGTAGAACGACTTTCCATCGCGTTCGGCGTGGAGAGCAGTTGCATCGTCCACGGTCATACGGCAGATCGGGTCTTTGGTCGCCGATTTCGATTCATTCATGGTCATGTCTACTTCCTGGTTGTTGCTGTCACTGTTGGGGCGCGTGAATTGAGCCAGCTTGAGGTGCGGATGAACTGGCTCGGCGAAATTGCCATTCTTTGACCATGCAGTAGCAACACGGGATCACGAACAAAGTGATGAGGGCGACGGACATGCCGCCGATGCTGGGGATGGCCATGGGTTGCATCACGTCGGAGCCGCGACCGGGATGGAGAAAGATCGGGGCCAGGCCGAGAATTGTCGTGACGGACGTCATCAGGCAGGGGCGGATGCGTTTCAGACCGGCTTCGACGACGAGATTGCGAACGTCATCGACGGTCTGCGGTGGTTTGTCGCGGAAGAGGTTTTCGAGGTATGTCAGCATCACCACGCTGTCGTCATCGGAGACGCCGATCAGGGCGATGAAGCCGACCCACACGGCGACGCTCAGGTTTGCTCCGTAGAAATAGAGGCCGATGAATCCACCGGATACCGAAACTGCGATGTCAAGAAACACCAAAATGACCAGCCACCACTTGCCGAAGCTGAAATACAGCGAGAAGACCATCGCCAGCAGCACCAGCGGCACGAGCAGCGACAGTCGCTCCATCGCGCGGCGCTGGTTCTCGAATTGGCCGGACCAAGTCCAGTAGTAACCGGGCGGCACGATCAGACTCGCCTCGACGTGTTTGCCGGCGGCGACGAGTTCGTCGCTCTGTTTGCGTTCGGATTGCAACAGGCGTTCGGCGTCTTCGACGACGCTGATTTCGTCGCGGTCGCGGGTATTGAGCGTCACGTAACCCACGAGCAAACCGTTTTCGCTTTTTATTTCTTGCGGGCCGATGCTGAACGTGAGCTTGGCGACTTGCGCAATCGGGACGTGAGCACCCGTCGAAGTCGGGACGAGGATGTGCTCCAGGTCATCGAAGCGTTCTCGCAACTCGCGTGGGTAGCGGACGCGAATCGGGTAGCGTTCGCGGCCTTCGACGGTGGTCGTCAATCGTTCGCCGCCGATCGCGATTTCGATGACATCTTGAATATCGCGGATGCTGACTCCGTATCGTGCGGCGGCTTCGCGGTCGATTTCGTATTCGAGGTACGGTTTGCCGACGAGTCGGTCGGCGACGACGTCCACCGCGCCAGGCACCTTCTTCAGAAGCTGCTCCATTTGCAGGCAGACCCGTTCGATCTCTTTTAGGTCCGAGCCGTAAACCTTGACGCCCATCATCGCACGGAAGCCGGTTTGCAACATCACCAGTCGCGTCTGGATCGGCTGCAACCACGTCGGCAGCACGCCGGGGATCGCGGCTTTTTGGTTTAGCTCTTCGAGAATTTCGGATTTGGTGATGCGACGCTCTTCTGGCCAGACGTAGCGCAACGCGGGGCGGCACCAATTGAGCCACGCTCGGTCGCTGTGCCAGCGTGGTTGCGGCAGCGTGCGCCAGTCGTTTTCCGGGATCAGCGTGACGATGGTCTCGATCATGCTGATCGGAGCGGGGTCCAGCGACGATTCGGCGCGGCCGACCTTGCCGACGACGTCGCGAACTTCCGGCACCGTGCGGATGGCGAGGTCTTGCTGTTTGATGACCTCTTCCGCGATGGTCAGCGACGCCGACGGCAAGATCGACGGCATGTAAAGGAACGAGCCTTCGTCCAACGGCGGCATGAACTCGCGGCCGATGCCGGGGAAGGTCTGTTCGAGACGTTGCCAACCGCTGGTCTTCGTAATGTCGAAGCCGGCGACTCGGCACGTCGCCGAGATCGGACTGCCGACGATGTCAAAGCCCAGCCACACGGTGCCCCCCAACGCCATCAAGCACACCGGAATCGTCAGAAATTTTCCTTTGTGGGACAGCACCCAGCGCAGTGTCGGACGATAGACCTTGAAGATGGCTTGCGAGACGCGGTTCTCTTCCAGCGGGATGAGTTTTTCGCGCCCCATGCGGTAGACCAACGTGCCGACGAGGAAGCCGACTCCCAACGCCGTGGGCCAGCCGGTCCAGGTTGCTCCGAGATCGAGTCCCCACACGAGCGCCAACCGCAACGCAATCATCGCGGCCACGCCAGCCAGGCCGCCGATCAACAGCGAACGCCGACGCGACCATGTCACCGGTTTCAACAAGTAGTAGCTCAGCACGGGGACGACGGTGATGGCGAGGATTACGGACGCGGCGATCGCGAACGTTTTCGTGTACGCTAACGGCCGAAACATTTTTCCTTCCGGGCCGGTCAACGCGAACACGGGAATAAACGACACGACCGTGTTGAAGACTGCCGTGACGATGGCTCCGCCGACCTCGGTCGAGGCGTCGTAAACGGTCGCGAGGTAGTTGTTCTTTGGGAGGGCCAGGGTCCCGCCTTGCGAATGTCCCAACGAAAGCGGTTCGTCAGAAGCCTCGCCCTCCTGTGCCGCGCCTTTCCGTGCCTCGGTCAGCCGCCGATAGATGTTCTCCGTCATGATGATGCCCATGTCGCTGATATCGCCGATGGCGATCGCCAGTCCGGCAAGCGACATGATGTTGCTGTCCACGCCCATCCAGTACATCACGCCGAAGCTCATCGCGAGCGCCAGCGGCAACGTTGGCAGCACGGCCAGCGAACTCCGCAGGTGCAGTAGAAACAGAACGACGATCAGGCCGACGATGATCGACTCTTCGATGAGGTTGGCTTTCAGCGTGGCCATCGTCTCATAGATGATGTCCGTGCGGTCGTAATACGGGACGATCTTCACCGGCACCGCCTTGCCCGATGGCAGTGTGACCTGCAACCCCGGCTCGATCTCGGCGATCTTCTGTTTGACGCGGTTGATGACAGCCAGCGGGTTTTCGCCGTAGCGCATCAACACCACGGCTCCGGTCGCCTCGCGGCCGGCGTTGTCGAGCGTGCCACGGCGAAACTCCGGGCCCAGCTGCACTGTCGCCACGTTTCTCACATAAATCGGCGTGCCCGCTTCCTGGCGGATGACGATGTTCTCGATGTCCTGTACGCTGCGAATGAAGCCTTTGCCCCGGATGAAAAACTCGTAGCGATTGCTCTCGACGACTTTCGCACCCACGTCGATGTTGCTACGGCGGACGGCTTCGTAAACCTCCGGCAACGTGACGCGGTGTGCTCGCAACTTCTCGGGAATGACGTCGATCTGGTACTCGCGCACGAAACCGCCGAGCGTCGAAACCTCTGTCACTCCCTCGACCGATTGAAGCTGATACCGTATATACCAGTCTTGCAACGACCGCAGTTGTGCGAGATCCGCTCCGTCCGCTTGCAGCGTATAGTAGAAGACTTGCCCGAGCGCCGTCGCGTCCGAGCCGAGCGTCGGCGTCACGCCTAACGGCAGCCGACCAACCGAGACGTTCATCCGTTCCAAGACGCGCGACCGTGCCCAATAATAGTCAACTTCATCCTTAAAGATGATGAACACCATCGAGAATCCGAAGCCCGAGAAGGACCGGATCGTCTTCACGCCGGGCGTGCCCGACAGGGTCGTCGAAAGCGGGTACGTCACCTGATCCTCGACATCCTGCGGCGACCGGCCGGGCCAATCGGCCAGCACGATGACTTGCTTCTCGCCTATGTCCGGAATGGCGTCGATCGGGATATTGGTCAACGCGTAATATCCGCCGCCGAGCAACAACAACATTACCAGAATCACGATAAACCGGTTGTTGAGGCACCACCGAATGATGAGGTTAACCATGATGTCGTCTCCGATTTTCTAGTGCTGGTGCCCACCGGTTGCGGGTTTGGAATCCGTCTCGGACGCGGCTCCCACCATGCCGTCGTGACTCGAGTGCAGCGCCGTTCCGGCCTGCCCGTCTGGATACAACAGGCTTGGCATTCCTTCGATCTGCCGTTGGCTGTCGAGCAAAAAGCCTCCTTGCGAGACGACTCGATCTCCCTCAAGGATGCCATCTAGCACCACGAAGAATTCTCGCCGATTGCCCGACTCGTCCGTCGCATGAGCGCGGGGGCCGAGTTTGAGTTCGACCAATTCATACGTGCTGTCGTCGGTCTGCCGGTATGTGATCCGCCGCCGACCGGTGTCGAGCACTGAGGAAACGGGAATGGCCAGCACACCTTCGCCCGAGGCGGCTGTCTTCGTCGAGGACGGCTTGGCTGTGTGCCCTTCGTGTGACTCAGACTTTGCCCCCTTCGTTGCGGCCGCCGACTCGTTCACGTGAGCTGAGTGGTCCTCTTTCTTACCGGCATCTTCCGTCGCTCCATCCCGTGACTTGTCGTCAGTCGCAACTGGCTTCCCTTTCGACTCGCGACTTTCAGGTTTCGACCGTCGTTCCGGCACATTCTCCAACGGCATCTCGCAGATTGAGCACTTGCCCGGCTCGTCTTGCATGACTTCCGGGTGCATCGGGCACACGAACTTCCCTTCGAGGCCCGTGGGTTCGGGCGTCCCGTCCGGACGCAACCGCACGTTGATCGTCGCCGTCGCGAACATTTGTGGCTTGAGGAGCCGGTCCGGATTCTTGATGTTCGCGCGAACGCGAATCGTGCGCGTCGCGTCGTCAAGGAAGGGGTCGATGAACATGATCGACCCCGCGAACATCTCGCCGGGAAACGCTTCCAACTGCACATCGATCGCCTGACCGAAGCGGACCCACGAGACATCGAACTCGTAGATGTTGAGATACAGCCAAATCGGATCGAGGTCCGCGATGCGATAAAGTTGGTCTCCGGTGCTGAGGTACTGGCCGACGCGG
This sequence comes from Planctomycetota bacterium, assembly GCA_031409895.1. Lineage (GTDB taxonomy): Bacteria > Planctomycetota > Planctomycetia > Pirellulales > Pirellulaceae > JANMEB01. The sequence goes on along the minus strand of JANNYC010000152.1, from coordinate 70,905 downwards.
ACGTTCTTCTCAATGACCGTGCCGCCGATGGGAGCGAAGATCGTCAGGTGCGCGGTCGGCTTTTTGGACGTCTCGATCTCCTTGATTTGTTCATCGAGGATGCCGAGCAGCCGCAGTTTTGTGCGAACCGATTCTAACCGCGACTGAGCAAAGCTTTTGGTGGACGGCGAGGCCGGCTTTTCCTCCTCGACCGCGACGAGGCCGAGCAGCAATTCGTCCTGCGCGACCAGCAACTCCGGGCTGTAAATCTCGACGAGATGATCCCCCTTCTTTACCTCGACGCCGGTGAAATCCACAAACAGCCGATCGACGCGGCCATCGACGCGCGACGAGATGTACGCCACCTGCCGCTCGCTGTAGTCGAGCTTGCCGACCGTGCGAATTTCCTTGAACAGCTCGCGCCGCTGAACGGGTTCGAATTCCAGGCCGGCTCGCGTTTCCAAGTCGTCGCGCGCGCTCGGCAGCTTCGAGATGGGAATCAATTGCATGCCACAGAGCGGGCAACTGCCAGGGTTCGGCAGGCGAATCTGCGGGTGCATGGAGCAGGTCCACACGTCACTTCCGGCGGCTCCTTCGCTGGATGTCTTCGGCCACCAGGCGATCACCAACACAAGCCCGACGATGACCGCCGAGACGACGCACAGCTTGATAAGAAGTTGTCGCACGATCATGACGTTACTCCTGAAGAGTCTGATTGATTGCTCCGTACGAAGAACTGACGGCCCAGTTTGACCAGTTCAATTACAGTAACTGGGGTGAGCGCCAGCGTCAAAAGCATGCCCCATTCCATGGGCGTGTGGATCGTTGCTTCGAAGATCACCCGTGTGAAAGGCAAGGTAATTATGCCGACTTGCAGCAGTCCCGAAATTGCCACCGCAGCGAACAGATACCAGTTCGTCGCTGGACCGAGTTGCCAAAACGTCAAAACTCGACTGCGAGCTGCGAGGGAGCGAAACAGTTCGGCATAGACCACCACGCAAAAGGTCATTGTCCGAGCCTGATCGAGGTCACTTTCCTGGCGATAGTTAAACCCAAACGCCGCCAGCCCTACGGCTGCCAGCAGCGCCCCTTGGCCAAGCACCGAGCTGCCCAGCGACCAGGACAACATGGATTCGGTCGACCGACGCGGACGGCGACGCATCAGACCGGGCTCCGGCGGTTCCATTGCGAGTGCCAAAGCAGGCAGACCGTCTGTCACGAGGTTGATCCACAACAATTGTACTGGTATTAGTGGAATCGGCCACCCAAACAGCGTGGCGACCAACATCAGCATCAATTCACCTGCGTTGCACGACAACAGGAAAATCAGGAACTTCTGGATGTTGTCGTAGATCGCGCGTCCCTCCTCTACCGCATTGACGATCGAGGCGAAGTTGTCGTCCATCAGCACCATCGCCGCCGCCTCGCGAGTGACATCGGTTCCACTGATCCCCATCGCGATGCCGATGTCGGCCGCCTTCACGGCGGGCGCGTCATTCACGCCGTCGCCGGTCATCGCGACGATCTCGCCGCGTCCCTTCCACGCCCGGACGACTCGCAGCTTGTGCTCCGGCGAGACTCGCGCATAGACGGCAATGCGTTCGACGTCCTTCGCCAGTTCCTCGTCGGACATGGCGTCCAAATCTTGGCCGCTCACGACGCGGTCGGTCTCCGACGCGATGCCAAGTTCTCGCGCGATGGAGGTTGCCGTCGCAGGGTGATCTCCCGTGATCATCACCGGCCGAATGCCCGCCTCGCGACAGCGCACCACGGCCTGTTTCACCTCGTCACGCGGCGGGTCGATCATCCCGACCAAGCCAGCGAGCGTCAGGCCACTCTCGTCAATCGTGGGTTCTGCTGCGTCGTGGTCTCGATAGGCCAATGCCAGCACACGCAAGGCACGGGACGCCATTTCGGCGTTGGACTCGATGATCTCGCGTCGTCGTTCAGCGGTGAGCGGGATGACCTTGTTGTCGCGGCGCTCCGAGACACACTTTTCGAGAATGCCTTCCGGAGCCCCCTTGGTGTATTGGACTCGGTGACCGGAATCGTCTTTGAGCAACACCGACATCGCTTTGCGCTCGGCGTCGAACGGAAGTTCCTGCACGACCTCCGGCTTCTTGTCGTCCGAGGTCACGCCCCCCTTCATCGCCAGCACGATCAATGCTCCTTCGGTTGGATCGCCGATGACGTCCCAATCACCTTCGGTTTTACCCGGCTGGACTTGAGCGTGATTGCAAAAAGCCGCGACTCGCAGCGCCACTTGCGCATCCTCGTCGGGCAGTTTGACGGGCTGCTCACTGTCGGGCGAGACCTTGAAGAACTCGCCGTGCGGGGCGTAGCCTGAACCGGTCACTCGGTATTGAACGCCGCCCGCCAGCAGTTCGCGCACGGTCATCTCGTTATGAGTCAGCGTTCCCGTCTTGTCCGAGCAGATGACGGACACGCACCCCAGCGTCTCGACACTCGGCAGCTTGCGGACCAGCGCGTTGCGTCGCGCCATTCGTTGCAGACCCAACGCCAACGCCGTCGTCACCACGGCGGGCAATCCCTCCGGCACTGCGGCCACTGCCAAACTGACCGACGACAACAGCGTCTCTAGCCACGGCTTGCCGTGCAGCAGTCCGAGCAGAAAGACGACACCGACCAAGACCAGACAGGTGATGACCAATGTGCGGCCGAGTTTGGCCAGCTGGAGTTGCAGCGGCGTCGGTGTCCGATCATACGTCTGCAACAGGCCGGCGATCCGACCGATTTCCGTTTGCATCCCCGTCGCCACAACGACGCCCCGGCCTTGGCCGTTTGTCAACACCGTGCTCATGTAGACCATATTTCGCCGATCGGCCAACGGCGTGGATTCGGGCAGTTCGAGTTCGGAATCTTTCTCGACCGGCACGCTCTCGCCGGTGAGCGAGGCTTCTTCGACGCGCATCGTGAACGCGGTCAGCAGCCGCAGGTCCGCCGGGACATTGTCTCCCGCTTCGATTTCGACGAGATCTCCCGGCACAAGTTCTCGCGCGGCAATCGAGGCGAGTTTCTCATCACGAACGACTTTGGCCTTCGGAGCGGCCAGACTCTGCAACGCCGCGAGTGACTTTTCAGCCTTCCCTTCCTGGAAGAATCCCAACAGTGCGTTGAGCAGCACGATGGCCAGGATGGCCGCCGTGTTGGTCCACTCGCCCATCGCTCCCGAAATCACCGCCGCCGCAATCAGAATCCACACCACAACATCGCTGAACTGAGCCAGAAACTTTTTCCAGGCTGGTTCCGGAGCGACGGTGGCAAGTTCGTTCCAGCCATATTGCTCGCGCAATTCGGCTGTTCGTTTCTCGCCAAGCCCAATTCGAGCATCAACGATCATTGTCGCCAATAGATTGCTTGCCGCCATCGCGTAAGGCGGCGCCTGTCGAGCAGGTGCGCCAACATTTGTTTCATGCGACATCGACGCAATTCCTCAGTCGATCATGCGCTCTAAAAATTGCTTTTGTATATTTGGCTGAGGGACCGTCGCAGTTCGGACATTTGCTTTTGGACCTCGCCCAGTATATCGCGAGCCTCCTTTTCGGCGGCAACCTCATGTCGCGTGGCGATCTGTCGCCGCTCTCGACTTCGATCATCCCGGTAGCTGTAACTGCGATAAGCACCGTAGCGATACCCATAAACGGTATCGGCGGTCCCTACCAAGTCGGCTTTTCTTGCCAATTGATGACCGCGGAGGACCGCGCTGACATCGCGGAAACTACCCGCCATGTACTGGCCAAATCTTTCCAGATCCTCATCGACGCCGAGCACTGACATTTCATCGATCTCATGAGCGTACCGTTCATACCACGTCGCGTAGGTGTTGAGCGCGCGGCCTTTCTCTTTCGCCTGCAGTTCGTCAAAAATCGTATGTAGTTTGCTGAAGTACTGTTTCGACTTCGTCCCGACGTCGGCCTCGATCGTGGACTCGCCTTCGTCCGGTAATACGACATCGGTCTGGATCGAGTGCCGGACTACGGAAAGGATTCGGCGAAAGCCGACTGGCGACAACGCTCCCGAAAGCTTTACTTGGTTGCCCGATTGTTCGACGTTCCATCCTTCGAAGTCGTCCACCATCATGCCGCGCCGTTCTAGCGCATCGATCAGCAACTGCTTGCCGCTCGTCTTCAGCGCGGCCGCGTCGGCACCGAAGTCGATTACCATAGAACCGATAATCTTGTCCCGGATCGCGACTCCCAGAGTAAGGCCTTGAATCGTCGACACGACGTCGGCAGCCGGTTTGACCTCTCCGTCCATGACGACGCCGTTCATCTTCAACTGCCGTTCCACCTCGGTCCCGCAAAAAACATGACCTAAATCAATCGCCAAGATCATGTCGGCATTCTGGTCGGCATTTTGGATCGCCCGTTCCAAATACGGCGACAACAATGTGGACGCCCTCCCTTTGGTCGCAAGCCATCGGGCCGTCGACTGGCGGTTGGCCGGCGTCATCGCCGCCACGGTTTTCTCGTCGATTTCCAAGATATACGTATCGTTGGGTACGATCACCGCGGTGTGCCCCGAGAGGGATTCGATGATGCCGCCGACGCGTTCCGAAATCGTCGCAAGGTTGAACGCCGTGCCATATTTTTCGAACACACTGACTTTCCACAGCGGCTGCATCGTCTCCAAATCGACTTCGGCACCGATGGCGATTCGTTCGATGGTGGCCGGCAAGAATGCAGCCCCTGATTCAAACGCTTTCGTGTGCTCCTTTTTCCAGTTTTCGGCCTTTGCCAATTCGCTATCGAAAATACGCTTCGCGCGAACCAGCACCAAGCTATTCGCGTTATCCGGGATCCATTGGGTGAGTTCCTCAAATTGAGCGACACTCACTTGGTGGATGAAAAATATTGCCAGGCCAAGCGTGTAGGAGACAAATCGTTTCATTGCTTCCCCCCAAATGTTTTCCATGTATTTGCGTTGCCTACACTATTAGATGCGTGCGAGTGCATGTTTCTTCGCGGCACGTCAGATGAGCCTTTGCCAAAATCGCCAGATTCCTTCAAAAAACGTTGGACGCGACCTGCCTGCGGATAACTGTGTGATCGATTTCGCGCGCAGAAGTGCGATTGTCCTTGCCGGACTCATCGCCAGGCTGATTGTGCCGGTTCACAGCGTGGTTCCCTCCAGGAATGGTTCGCGGGTTTCGAGTTTGAGAAGGTTCTCGGTCGTCACGCGAGCGATCTCGCTGAGCGCCTCTTGGGTCAGAAACGCTTGGTGCGCGGTGATGAGGACATTTGGGAAGATGAGCAGATGCGAAAGCTCATCGTCGAGCAGCACCTGGCCGGAGAGATCTTGGAAAAAGATGCCTTCCTCTTCCTCGTAAACATCCAATGCGACACCGCCAATGTGACCAGATTTCAACGCGGCAATAAGCCCAGTCGTGTCGATGAGCTTGCCGCGACTGGTATTGATGATGAAGACGCCAGGCTTCATCTGGGCAATCGTTTGCGAGTTGAGCAGGTGGAACGTGTCCGGGGTGAGCGGCAGGTGAAGCGAGATGATGTCGCTCGCCGTCAGTAGTGTGTCGAAGTCGGTGTAGTGGATGCCGTGGTCGGTGGCCCAGTCGGGCGAGGGGAACAGTTCGTGGGCGATGACTTTGGCTTCGAAGCCGCGGAAAATCTGCGCGGCGATCCGGCCGATCTTGCCAGTACCAATGATGCCGACTGTCTTGCCACGGATATCGAAGCCGACCAGTCCGTTGAGCGAGAAATTCAGCTCTCGCACGCGGTTGTAAGCGCGATGGATTTTACGATTGAGCGTGAGCAATAACCCGACGGCGTGCTCAGCGACCGCGTGAGGCGAATACGCGGGCACACGCACCACGGCGAGGCCGAGCGCGCGGGCAGCGGCCAGATCAACGTTGTTGTAGCCAGCACAGCGCAGGGCGATCAGCTTTACGTCGAGTGCGGCCAGCGCTTCCAGACACGCACGGTCGGCGTGATCATTGACAAAGATACACACGGCCTGTGCACCTTTGGCCGCGGGAGCGGTCGCGGCACCCAGCCGGAAGTCGTGGAATCGCCACGCAATGCTTTCCGCGCAGGCTGCTTGCGCGAGGTATTCCCGGTCGTAGGGCTTCGTATCGTAAACAGCAGCTTCAATCATAGCGTTCGTTCTTTCAGCGGTGCGGATTGCGGAAAAAGCCATCCTATTCCAAAAGGCAGAAGGCAGCGATGCTTAACTTGAGTGTGATGCAACCCTCGCACTGTTCGTTCCGCAGCGAGCAGATGCACGCGATGCCCCAAACGACAGGTCACGAAAATTCTGGTCGTCCGAAGAGTTGTCGTTTGCATGGCGTTGAATGGGACGAGATGCGATAAGACTGTCAATTCTTCGCACCGCGTAAAAATGGCCTCGGATCGCGCAATGCGAGCTTTCCACGGCCGGCTAGAAGCGGTTTGGAAGGTCTTCAGTTTGCCTATTTGAGATTCACAAGTCATGGCGTTCCGACTTGGGTGTATTTCCAAACCAAGCCACAAACTCGCCGATTTCGGAGGTGTCACGCACACCAATGACGGTGAGGTACCTTTTGCCGCGTTTCCAGGTCGCCGCGATGCTGTCGCCCAACTCCACCAAACTGCAATTAGCGCCGTCGCAGACTGCCGGGATTTCCGGCCGGCCACCAAACCACAGGTCGGTCTCGTCGTCATCGTGTTCAAAGATCGCAATTGTGCTCCCGTCGGCACGCTGGCAGAGAGACTGCACGCACGTGCAGCACGGCATTTTCATCACGTACGTTGATTCAATCGAGTAGCCCTCGGGTAGTCCGTTCGCGATCGCAGGTCGATATCCAACGGCTTGTGCTGCTTGCGCCAGATCAACCGATTGGCTATGGTATTTCGCGAGAAGTAAATTCTGAGCCGTGTGCGGATCGAGGCTAAATTCCTCGAGATAGTGTCCAAACGTTTCCGCGAACTGATGGTCATCATGGTGCTGGAACCACGTTCTGTGTCCTAACCAAGCGACTGCAATGAGAATAACCGTCGCGGTCACGAGTCCGAATCTAACAGTCGGATTTCTGGTCCATCTCGGCGCGGCAGCCAATGTCGACCGCGCGGGCTCGCCAGAGTGCTCAACATCCAGTCGCTCGTCAAGCCGATGCCACAGTTGGGCTGGTGGCTCAGGGTGATTTAAGCCCTCCGCCAGCGTGGAAACGCGACGAAATCCCTCCAATTCCCGGGCGCAATCGAGGCAACCTTTCAAATGTTCCGCGACTGCTGCTCGCTCTTGCAACGAAAGCTCGCCGTCGTAATAGGCTGACAAGCGCTCGTTCACTTCTGTGCAATTCACAGACGGCCTTTCATGATGGCTCAAAACCGAGGTCGGAAAGATGTTGTCTCAACTCGCGCCGCGCCCGATTCAGCCGCGAACCGACGGTCCCTTCGCGGATCTGCAGTGCTTCGGCAATGTCGCCGTACGACAAATTCTCAAGTTCGCGGAGCAGAAAAATTGAACGCAGTTCAGGGTCGATTCTGGCAAGCGCATGTTCCAACAATTCCTTCCGCTCGCCGCCGTCACCTGAATGCGATTCATCCACGGGCTCCCAATCGAGAGTTCGATATCTCCGTCGATTGCGTCGCAAATGTTGAAGCGATTCGTTAACGGCAAGGCGGTACAACCAAGTCTCGAAATGCGACCGCCCATTGAACTGACCAATCGAGCGGAACGCTTGCAGGAAAATTTGCTGCGTCACCTCCTCGGCCTCCTGGAGACCCACCATCCGCACCGCTAGGCGAAACATGGTCTGATGACACGATTCATAAAGCTGTCGCTGTGCTGTGCGGTCGCCGTTTTGGCTGGCCGACACAACCACCGCGAGTGAGTCGCCATTCAACCGACACGACTTCTCTGCACCCCCATTAGATGCTGACGAGCGTTTGTTTCTTCGCGGTATGTCGACCATTTCGGTGACTACCGTTTGGCAAGGCAATTTGGCCACTGGGTGCACCTCAAGCGAGACGTTGGGGAATGGATCTTCTTCGAAGAGTTTCCGCATTTCCCATACCCAGCCATTGGGACGGGCCGAAGTGGACGGTCATGTAGTATTTCACGAAGTATACCACGATTGAACAGGGCTTCGAATATGGTGCGTGCGATCGGGCACATAGTTGCGCTGTCATGTGACGCGCTTTTCCGTGAAGAATTCCCAGTCACGATGCATCTAACGATTGATTACTGAAAGGCAGATTAGTCGTGGCTGACTTGATTGAATTCGCAACGCGCGTGAAAGAACGATTGACTGCCTCCAACCGCGAGCCGCATTGGGGGCCAGGTGACGCCGAAAAGCATATGGCACTGGTTGGCGATCGGCGGGAACGTTTCGAGGAAATGGCTTCGCGGATGAACGACGCCGTGATTCAGCCTCGACTCGAAACGATCGCAAGCTACTTCTCCAACGCGTGCCTAACGAAGGACGAACCAGCGGGCCACTGCTCGTGCTGGTTCGGCTATTGCGAACGATTTCCGGCGAGCACTAAAGTTTCGTTCGCCGTTGGGCATGACGTTCATTTCGAACACGTAGCCTTGTGTTACGAGGCGTCGATGATGCCAGTGTTCATCAAGCTCAATGAACGCGACAAATTGACATTACCGCTCGATGATGTTTCCGACGCCGCTGTCGCCGTATGGGTGGAGAAGCGCTTGTTGGAATTTCTCGACGTTTATTTGCGGATCGACCGCGGCCGCGACGACTTCCACGAAGACGCGTCGACGGATCCGGTGTGCGGCATGCGGATCAGTCGCTCCGATGCCGCAGCCAGTGAGAGCTATCGAGGGCATCCCTATTTCTTCTGTTCGCGAGAGTGTCAGGAGAGATTCGCAAAGGAGCCGTCCGCCTACGTGGAAGTGAGGACGATGTGACAAAGTCCAAACAACAAATGTTCAATAGCGCCGAGCCTCCAGCGGATCCGAAAATTTCAATCCTGGGCGAGGCTGATCAGCCAAGCATAACGATGCCGCTCAAGGTGGGTGTTATGGGCGGCGCGGGAAACAATATCCCCAAGGGACATCTCGACATGGCTTTGCTGCTCGGTGAGGCCATCGCGACTGCCGGATGCGTCACCATTACTGGAGCGTGCCCGGGCTTGCCGCTGGCGGCTGCGCGCGGAGCCAAGAATCGTGGCGGGACCGTGATTGGAATCTCCCCTGGGTTGAGCCTCGACGAGCATGCATTCAAGTACGAATCGCCCACGCTCGCTCACGACGTATTGATTTTCACGGGCAGTGGACTGATGGGCCGCGAAGTGGTCAATATCCACAGCAGCGACATCGTTGTCATCATCGGCGGAAGCAGCGGAACGTTGGGCGAATTGGCGATCGCGTATGACGAAGGCAAGCTGATCGGAGTTTTGACGGGAACTGGCGGCATCAGCGATATGGTCCAAGCCATCCTCGACACCTGTAACAAGGACACCGGCGCGCGGGTCGTTTATGCTGACGATCCGTGCCGACTCATTCAGGAATTATTGGACATCTACCGCACCGAACACTTCCGGCGGCCATCGGTCTTCTGCCGCCGCGAATCCGCCGTCTCTTCTGCGACACCCCCCTCAGGCAGTCAGCAAGATATCGTCTGCGGCATGTGGCTCGCCCCGCGAACCGCCGCGGCGCGGCGAACGAGAAACATGGATCGTTACGTATTCTGCTCCCTGAAGTGCGCTGAGCGCTTCGACGCTAATCCAATCAGTTTCATTCGCAGTGAGACATCAGATCAGGAGAACCGCGATGAGCCGCGCGAAAACTAAGGCACTACAAGAGACCCAGGCGAGCAACGCCAATTCAGCCGAACAGCAATGCTCACAGCTCGTCGTTCCGTGTGAAACGATTCGCGAAATCGCGTACCACAAGTGGCAAGCGGCCGGTTGCCCTTGCGGCGACGGTGTTGAATTTTGGCTGGAAGCCGAAACGGAATTATCGAATAACGCGCAGCCGACTAAAAAAGCGGGCATGGCACGAGCCGAGAATATACCTGCAACATCCAACTCATGGCGCTGATTCAAACGGCATAGGTGGAGGTGATTCCGAATGGACCGAAGACCAACGCTCCAGTTCCTAGGTGGTGCCGGAACGGTGACGGGCTCAAAGTACCTGATCCGGGCCGACGGCCGACAGATTCTGATGGATTGCGGTCTCTTTCAAGGACTCAAGGAACTGCGCCTTCGAAATTGGCGTGAGCCACCGTTTCAACCGTCCGACGTCGATGCCGTGGTGCTCAGCCACGCACACATTGACCACTCTGGCTATTTGCCGTTGCTCGTCCGTCGCGGATTCAGTGGTCCCGTCTATTGCACGCCGGCAACACGAGCCCTGTTGCAAATCATGCTTCCCGATTGCGCGCACATTCAAGAGGAAGATGCAGCCTACGCCAACCGCAAAGGATTTTCTAAGCACCACCCGGCCGAACCGCTGTACACCGCGGTCGATGCCCAAAACGCATTGGCCCTTTTGAAATCGCGCCCTTACGGTGAGTCGTTCGCGGCGAACGACGGGATCAAGGTGAAGTTTCGCCGGGCCGGTCACATTCTCGGCTCGGCAACCGTCGAGTTGAAGATTGGGCAGGTCGACCCAGTCACGCTGGTTTCTTCTGGCGATTTGGGCCGGTGGAATAGACCTATGATCCGCGATCCTGAACTGGTTCCGTATGCGGACGTACTGTTAGTGGAATCGACGTATGGCAATCGAACACATGCGGATGGTAATCCTGCCGATGGCCTTGCGCGGGTGGTCAACGATGCGGCCCGGCGCGACGGGGCATTGCTGATACCAGCTTTTGCCGTCGGCCGCACGCAAGAATTGATCTGGCGGCTTCGCGAGTTGGAGGAAGCTGGCTTAGTCCCACGGTTGCCGGTTTACATTGACAGCCCGATGGCCATCGATGCAACGGAAATGTTTTGCAACCATCCCGAAGACCACGACATCGACATGAAGTTATTGATGGACGAGCAACGCTGCCCGCTCTGTTGCAAACCATATACGTTCACTCGCACAGCAGACGAATCCAAAGCACTGAACCAGGTGCGGGGGCCATTGATCATCATTGCCGCCAGTGGCATGGCCACAGGGGGTAGGGTTGTCCATCATCTCAAGCAGCGATTGCCGGATAAACAAACGACAGTTTTGCTGGTCGGGTTTCAATCCGTCGGAACGCGAGGTCGCTCGCTCCAAGATGGAGCCAAGTTCCTACGAATGCATGGACAGGATGTGCCGGTGCGGGCGACGATTGAAACCATCGATGGCCTTTCAGCTCACGCGGACAGGAATGAGATTCTGCGTTGGCTCAGGGGATTCGCCGAACCGCCTCAGCAGACCTACATCGTTCACGGCGAACCCATCGCCGCAAACAGTCTGCGAGAAACGATAGCCACCGAATTGGGGTGGAAGGCTGCCGTGGCGAACGACACTGAGACAGTGTCCATTCCGTAAATCGTACGCTCGGCCGGTCCCTAACGACTTCCGTGGAATAGACCGGTTTGAATCTCCGCGCTTTCGCGAAGCCTGCGGCACGTATTAGGTGCATGACCGAGGCCGAATAATGGCCAAGACTAATTGCAGCCCATGGTTTTCTGAATCTGCGCGAGCGTACCGGCTAGGGAGGCTTCAAGTCGGGCGGTTTGCAATTGGAACGTCAAAACTTCGCTGTAGTTGTCAACCAATTGGGCGAAGGTGGTCTTGCCAACTACGTATTCCGAAGTCGCCACTTGCAACGCTTGTTCGGCCTTGGGCGTGATTCGATTCACAAAGAGAACTCGCTGCTGTTCGAGCGAATTGGCTTCGGCAATAAGTCGTCTCAGGTTACCCGAGATAGTGAGTTGTTGTGCCTCAAGGAGTCGCGACGAGCTGATTTGTTGAGCAGATGCCTCGCAAATTCCAGCTCGAATTTTCTCGCGCCAAATCGGCAATGTGACGCCAACCGAGAAACTAATGTTGTCGATCCCATCCGCTTGGGGACTAATCGCTCCGCCGGTTGTCATCATCCCATATTGCATACCCAGTCGCAGGTCAGGGTATTTCTGCAGGCATGCCAATCGTTGGTTCTCGCGATCGCGTTCGATCTGCCAAGCCAATCCGCGAAGTTCGGGACTGCATTGCTCTGCTTGGGCAATAAGCTGCTCGAGCTGCTGAGGAATGTCTTGAATCGGCAATGCCGACTCAGCCGTTAACTCTGGGGCCAGTGGATCTTGAATCAGTGCAGCCAAATCCGCTTGCGCGTCGGCCTTTTGTTGAGCCAATTCAAGAAGCTGTTGGTCGATTTTTTCAGTTTCCAACTCGGCCCGAATCACGTCTTGTTGGGAACCCTCGGCCCGATATCGCGCCTCGGCCGCCTTGACCAACTGGCTTGCGACGTCGCGACTATTGGTCACGATCTCCATCGCCCGCGTCGCAAACCACAGTTCGTAGTAAGCAAGGCGCACTGATTCCGCTATCTCGCGCTCAATCAAATCTGCTTCGGCCTGCACAATCTGAACTTCGCGCTCGGCAATCGCCCCTTTGGTTCTTCGTTTTTCGGGGTAGGGAATTTCTTGACTGAAATCCAACTGATTGGTCATGCGACCGCTGGCCAGCTGTTGAGCGTTGGCCTGAATTGGCCAAAACATGGTTTCGACCATCGGATCGTCGAGAGCCGTCGCTTGGGGAATGCGATGTTGCGCCGCACAGACGCGTGCCCGCGCAGCCAAGATTTTCGGATGAGAGCTCAATGCTCGTTGGAGAAAGGAAGCTAGACTCCCGTCGGCGACTTGAGATTCTGGAAAAACGGCAGCGGCCAGCTCGTCTGAAATCGGCTGGTTCACGGTTGAGGCGGCAGACGTTGTTCCTTCTTGGTTTCGGAATGAGACGAGTCTAACCCCGACATTCGATGGACTCTTGGAATCGTTCCCCGTCAATCCACGTGCATTGAATTCATTAGGGACCCCAAAGCTGTTGCCGGTCAGGGTTGATGCCATCGGCCATGGCATCGTTCGGGTCGCCGCGACACGACATCCGGTTACGGCAATTCCAACCAAGAACCACAATGAAACGCGGGTTAAAAAAAGGCGGGTTCCAGTTGACGAAATCATTACAATCGCCTCGTAGGCATGGGAACCGTGATTGTTTGAAACTCAAAGCAAAGCTGCCGGAAACAGCAAAAAAGCCCGTGGTCGTAATCATCGACGGATTCAGGACTCGTTTTTGGAAAAATGAGTACAGGTGCCAATATCTGCTCGACCCGATTAATCGCTCATGCTAAATAGAGTTCGCTAGCGATCTTTTCAGCGAAAAACACTGCTTTTTGTCGAGTGACATTCTTAATTACTGATTCAAATTGACTTTCATTATCTAACGGCGGCATGGACTACGCCAACTCGCAACGGGTGGTCGATCGCACGAATGTAACGACTCAAGGCTTTATGGCCGCCGAGATTGGATTGCCATAAGTGACCGCGACCTCGCGTATGATCGGTCGAATCGATCCGAACATTACGATCACCGTGATCGAGGATCGCCTTCGGCCGCCGCTCAAAGTCGGCGACGCGGTATTCTGTTGCGTCGATTCAATTTCAGCCCGGGCTGCGATCTGGCGATCCGTTCGGGATCGGTGCCACTCCTGGGCTGATGGCCGAATATTGGGTGAAGTCATCCGCGTATTGATAGCGACTGATTCAGATTCGAGCGGTCGCTACACGCAATCACTCTTCCCGCAATCGGAAGCCCATGCCGGTTCTTGTGCGTCACGCAGCACAATCTACGCCGCGGGACCGATGCTTCATCAATTCACCCGCTGTTGGCTGGAACCGTTTTGATAAAAGACATTCGCGCCGGCACAGCCGGTTCCCTGCCAACGGGCTTGTGTTGAATCTAAACGGCACGCTTGTGCTAACGGCTAACAATGGAACGACCGGCGCGCTCCAACGGTCAAGCAGTTGGAACCGCTCTCGTGAAGGACGTTCGCGTCGGTGCCTTAAATTCGGCTCCTGCCAATTTTTTCAATCACAACAGTACGCTATTCTTTTCAGCCGACGATGGTGTCAACGGTCGCGAGTTGTGGAAGAGCACGTCGTTTGGAGCCGGTACGTTGCTCGCCGCGAACATCAACCCTGGTATTGGCAGTTCAAATCCGACGTTCATTAGTCCTTCCGTCACCACGCTGTTCTTTGCTGCCAGCGACGGGGCAAGCGGCACTGAACTGTGGACGCTTTCGAATCCCCTGGCACCTGGCGGCTTGCAAGCAATCACTGCGCCATCGTCCGCTGGAATATTGACGGTGAGTAGCGCTGTGCCTGGTTTCGTATTCGAGCCACCTCGGCAGTCTCTCGCGCCGAGGGTAATCGATGTCACCGATCCGCCGGGAACAGCGGCTTCGCCGGTTAAACGGGGAACTGGTCAAGAAATCAATTCGGTGCGTGTGCAAGCAAGCCTTGCACAGCCCACTCTCCGTAATGATTTCAATTTGGAATCGCAATTCGCGTATGACGAACTTGTGGTTTACTACCTTCGCACTCGAGTCAGCGACATCGCGTAAGAGAATTTAGCTGCGACCAATAGCCGCCGAGTTGAATGTCGAATTGAGCTTCGCTGCCACAAGCGGTATCGGCGAACCAATCGACGCCGTTTTCGCGGCGGAAGACGGTTTGGCCACGGACCCAAGTGCGCACGGGGACGCCGATGATTTCAGTGCCGTGCCAGGGACTCCAACCACATTTCGTTTGCTGCTCGGAATCAAGAATCGTCCGCCGCTGCTGAGGGTCGACTAAGACGACATCGGCGTCGTAGCCGCGTTCGATGCGGCCTTTGCTGCGAATGTTCCAGACCATTGCGGGTGCTTCGCACATCGAATGAACGACTTGCTCGACGGAAAGTCGGCCTTGCTGCACTGCGGTAAGCATGAGCGACAGTGAGTTTTCAACCGCAGGCAAACCCGACGGGCATTGGGGAAACGGCAATTGCTTTTCGGCAAGCGTGTGCGGCGAATGATCGGTAGCGATAACGGGAATCGTTCCGTCGGCAAGCGCTCTCCAAAGTGCTTCGTTGTCGGCGCGAGTTTTGATCGACGGATTCATCTTGATCAGCGACCCAAGCCTCGCGTAATCGTCGACATTGAACCAAAGATGATGCGGACAGACTTCGCTGGTGATCAAGTCGCTGTGATCGCGCAGCAATTCGATTTCGTCGGCGGTGGAGACGTGCACGACGTGAAAAAAATGCCGATGCCGCCGGGCCAAGTCCATTGCGCGGCGTGTGGCGACGACGGCAGCTCGATGATCGCGCACTCGGCTGTGGTCGGCGATGTTCGTTGACCCTGCAAACTGAGCCGCATTTTCGCGCACGATCGTCTCGTCTTCGCAATGTGCGCAAATCGGCAATCGAGTCTCCGCAAAAATCCGTTCCAAGCAATCTTGATCGTCAACGAGCAGATCGCCCGTGCTTGAACCGATGAAGATTTTAATTCCGGGTGAGCGCTGGGCCGACTTCAATTCGTCCAAGTTGTTAGTCGTTGCACCGATGTAGAACCCGTAATTGACCAGACATTTTTGCGATGCGAGCTTTAGTTTTTCAAGCAAACGGATTTGATCGGTGGTCGTTGGATTTGTGTTGGGCATTTCCAAAAACGTCGTCACGCCCCCTTTTGCGCAGGCGCGCGTTGCATGAGCAAAATCTTCTTTGTGCGTCAGACCTGGCTCGCGAAAATGAACTTGGTCGTCGATCACGCCCGGTAAGACCCATAGTCCGCGGCCGTCGATGATTTCATCGGCTTGGGTGTGGCCTGCCGGATCGATGTCGCCGATTATCGCGCCGTCCAGCAGCACGGACACGAGCCGTCGGCCTTGGCCAGAAAAAATGGTTGCGTTATGAATTAGGGTTCGCATCCGATTGCTTGGGAAAACTTTCTTCGCAATAAA
Organism: Planctomycetota bacterium; assembly: GCA_031409895.1. Classification (GTDB taxonomy): domain Bacteria; phylum Planctomycetota; class Planctomycetia; order Pirellulales; family Pirellulaceae; genus JANMEB01. The sequence continues at coordinate 55,024 of JANNYC010000152.1, read as the reverse complement.
GGATAGTGTTTGCCAAACTTGCCGTTTCTCGCGGAACCTTTGGCTTGTATATACGTTTTACCTTGTGGCGTGCTGGCCAAGAATAGCGCCGCGCCGTTAGATTTACGTTACTGAAAACGGCTCGGCTGCAATTTGGTCGAATCGGCGTGCGGCGATTTTATTGGACGCCGTTGGCCGATAATTTTCCCAGATTGACAAATCGATTGGAGAAAAACGAAGAAACGAAGTAAACAATGGGTACTGTTGGCCGCTTGGACCACAGTTGGCTTTTTGGCCAGCGAATTCGGAAATGCTCAAGAAAATTCCGAGCGCGCTCAAAAACCAGCCGGAGCCCAGATTCAGAAGGCGAAGCAACAAGCCCAGAAAAAACTTTCGAATCAACAAGAAAAAATTCAGTCTCTGCAAAACGCGATGCAGGAACTTGCAAAAAAACGGACCGAACTTGCAAAATCGAAAGGGAAGGAGTCCAGCGAAGTCGTCGCTTTGACCGCCAACATGGAGCGGATCAAAAGTCAAGCGGGCGAATTGCGACAGGCCGCGAAATCGATGTCCTCGTCGAAAAATAAGAATGCAAATGGTGACAAGGTTCGGGCTGAAAAATCGGAGGCGCGAGCCAGACTTGAAGCAACGGAAGCGAAATTGCAGCGGTCAAAAGTTGCCGACGAACAAGCGTTGATCGGAGGCGGCAAGGACAAACGCCGCGCACAGCAACCTGGTTCGCAAAATCAAGCGCGAGAGCGGCGGATCATTAATCAAAACGAACCACCGATGGCCCAAGGAAATTCGCGAAGTATTCCGGACGGTGACCGCTTGGAGTTGCCGCGAAATGTTTTTGCCGACGGTCCCGGCCCGGTTGAAATAACTAGGCGGTTGCATGTGTTGGAAGATCGATTGAGTAACATTGAACGAAAGCTTGACGCAATTCTCGAACGATTGGGCCATCGGGAATCACCACCAAATAACGTGCGATCAGACCGAAAACCTCGACCGTCCCAAAGCCAACCCGAAGCAAACAATCGCCGTCAAGTAAACAACGACGGACCCAATGATCGAAGGCCACCGCCGCCTGACGATGTGCCTCGGGCGCGCCGCGAATCCCCGCCGGATCGCGGTGGCAATCAAGTACAGCGGCCACAGCGACCGGATGCGCCACCACCTCGGCGCGGAGATGATTTCGGTGCTCCCCCACGCGGTGACGGTCCGCCGCCGGACGTTGGAAATAATGAATCGCGCCGTCGACGAAATCCGGACGACGTGCCACGGGGACGGGATGATGGTCTGCCGCCTCCTCGTTAAAACAAAAACAAACCCTCACCCTGGCCCTCTCCCTAACGAAGGGAGAGGGAACAAGAGTCAAAGGTTGGACGTGCCTAGCTAGTTGTGTCAGAACTACCGACTTACGTCCGTTGCCTGATTTTTTCCCTCAAGCCTGTCGCCTCAAGCCTCAAACCTGGAGAACGCCGGTGCGGAAGGGTTCGTCTTCGGCGTGGCGTGTGGCGATGTCAAGCGAGTTAATTAGCGTAGCTCGTGTGTCGGAGGGAAAGATAACGCCGTCCACCCAAAGACGCGCTGCAGCGTAACGAATATCCGTGGAATTTTCGTAGGCGTCGGAGACCTTTACGCGCAAGGCTTCCATTTCTTCCGCGTCGACTTTGCGCCCAGCGCGTTTCATCGCCGCGATGTTGATATCCAAGATCGTGGACGCGGCTTGGCGCGAACCCATGACGGCGTAGCGAGCATTTGGCCAAGCATAAATGAATCGCGGATCGAATGCTTTGCCGCACATGGCGTAGTTGCCTGCGCCGTAGCTGCCGCCGGTGATGACGGTAATTTTGGGGACGCGACTATTTGAAATCACGTTGACGACTTTGGCACCGGCTCGAATGATGCCGGCTTGTTCGCTGTCGCGCCCAACCATAAAGCCCATCACGTCTTGCAAAAAAATGATCGGCGACCAAGTCTGATTGCAGTCCATGATAAAGCGTGCTTCCTTGTCGGCGCTGTCGTGATAGATCACGCCGCCGAACTGCATCCCGTCTTTTTTGGTCATCACGGCGGTTCGCTGATTGGCCACGATGCCGCACTGATGGCCGCCGATTTTGGCGTAGCCGCAGACGATTGTTTGGCCATATTCAGACTTGTATTCGTTAAACGAATCTGGATCGACCAAGAAGCGAATCAGATCGCGGACGTCGTATCGTTGTTGCGGATCCAACGGCACGACGCTTTCGATTTGGCTTTGATCGACGTCGGGCTCGCTCCAAGAGCTGCGGCGAAATTTTGCAAAGCGGCAGTCTTCGGGCAACATTCCCATCAGCGAACGAATTCTCGCAATTGCGGCGGCATCATCGGGCTCGCGGAAGTCGATCGTGCCGCTAATACTTGCGTGCATTTCCGCGCCGCCTAATTCTTCACTCGACGCTTCTTGGCCAATGGCGCTTTTCACGAGCGCAGGTCCTGCCAAATAGAGTCCCGATCCCTCGGTCATGATGAGCTTGTCGCAAAGGACCGGGAGATAACCGCCGCCCGCGACGCAGCTTCCCATGATCGCCGCGATCTGCGAAATGCCCATCGCCGAGATCACGGAATTGTTACGAAAGATCCGACCAAAATCATCTTCGTCGGGAAAGATTTCGTCTTGCAACGGCAAGAACACGCCAGCCGAATCGACCAAGTACACAAGCGGCAAATGGTTGAACATTGCAATTCGCTGCGACCTGAGAACTTTTTTGCAAGTCATCGGGAAGAACGCGCCGGCCTTGGTCGTCGCGTCATTCGCGATAATCATTGCGTGTCGTCCGGCGATCTTGCCGATGCCGCATACAACACTGGCAGAGGGAGATCCGCCCCACTCGCGATACATTTCCCAACCGGCCCACAAACCAACTTCAAGCCAGCGAGAATCCATGTCGAGCATTTTGGCAATCCGTTCGCGCGCGGTCAGACGTCCCTTTTCATGTTGGCGTTGAATCGCGCTGACGCCGCCGCCCATTTCGATCTGTTTGGTTTGGGCTTGAAATTGCTGGACGAGGGTCGGCCAATTCATGAAGAGTTCCGAATTCGTAGAGGAAAAGCGAACGGACGCGAACGCTAACGCATGGACTGGCGGTTATTGCTCGTGCTTTTCTTTTTCCGGTTTCAACACCCAATCCGATTCGAAGTCGTAATCCAACCAGACTTTGGCAAGTTCAACGACGGACGAATCGAAGTTCGCTTTCAATTCGTCGAATCTTCGCGCGTTGCGAAGTTTGGCATACTTCAGATAGAGCATGCCCGTTTTAAGTTCGCGTTGTTTCGTGGCTTCGGGAATCGCGTCGTTGACGATTAGCGACGAGAGCCGCGAGTAAACGCAACTTGACATGAACAGTTCGCTGGCGATATCGCCTAAACGGGCTTGGATGAACTGCTGATCGATAATTTTTTCGCGATATTTGATCAGCGAAAGCTCACAGGCCCAAGCGAATTTTGCGATTTGTTTCGAAAGCGACCTGGCGTAATAAGTTAGGTGATCGTGCTTGACTGGGATTTTGGGAGAAGTCCGCATTAATTTATAAGCCGTCCACGGTGCTTTCAATATTTTTTCCATGTCCTTGCCCAAGTGCCGCAAGCCGACTGCCGCGATAAAGCATCGCAGCACGTCGTTGGCTCCTTCGCCAATCAAATTCAGTCGTGCGTCACGCATCATCCGCTCGAACGGCTGGTCCGTGAAAAAGCCTTTACCGCCCCAAATCTGCAACGTGTCATTCACGATTCGCCAAAGCTGATCGCTGGAAAAAACTTTCAGCATGGCCGTCTCCATCATAAAGTCCTCGGCACCGCTGTCGATCAGCGCGGCAGTATGAAGCGTCGCACTCTCCATCGCATACGTGTCTGCGACAGCCTCGGCGATTTTGGATTGCACAAGTTGGAAACTGCCGAGGGACTGGCCAAACTGTCGGCGGTTTTTCGCGCGGGCCACCATTCGTTCGATGCAATATTTGGCAGAGCCCGTGCAACAAGCGCCAAACGTCGTGCGGCCAAAATCGAGTACGGTTAGCGCGACTCGCAAGCCTTTTCCGAGCGGGCCCAAAATGTTTTCCTTGGGAACGTACATGTTCGTGAACTTGAGGCGTCCGGTTGCTGTGCCGCGAATCCCGACTTTGTCCATTCGCTTTTCGAGAACTTCAAAACCCTTCATGTCGGGCGTAACGAGGAACGCGGTGATTTTGCCTTCGGGGTCGTTTGCATCGGGAGTCCGCGCCATCACGGTCAGCACGTCGGCTATTCCGCCGTTGGTAATCCATCGTTTGAGCCCGTTCAACGTATAGCCTTTACCGTCGGGGGTTGGCGTGGCGGTGGTTTGAACATTGCCTGCGTCCGAACCGGCTTCAGGCTCGGTCAACGCAAACGCCGCGATCGCGCGCCCTTCCGCAAGCGGCTTCATCCATCGATCTCGCTGTTCCGGCGTTCCGAATAACTGCAACGCTCGCAAGCCAATGGAATGGTGAGCGTTGACGAAGACCGCAGTCGCCGCACAATGGCCGCCAATGATTTCCATCACGCGGCAATAATTCATCTGCGACAAACCACGTCCACCAAGCGACGTCGAAATCGTAAACCCCAAAACGCCAATATCGCCCAAGCCACGAATGACCGAATCCGGAATGTGCGACTCTCGATCGATCGCCACCGGATCGATGTGTTCGAGACAAAATTGTTTGACATCTTCAACTGCTTGGTCGCCGATCGCGCGGGCTTCTGCGGATAATTCTGGAAACGGCATGACGGATGCAGCGCGAAACCGACCGAAAAACAAATCCTTGGCAAACCCTTCTTTATCGGGCCCGGAAAACAGAATCTCCTCGGCTTGCGCGATTTGTTTCTTCTGGAGATCGGTAAGTGTCGCTGACATGTTGGGGTAACCCTTGTTGGCGATGATCAATAAAGGAGCTATAAGGGAGAATTGGAGCGGAATCGAATCGCGTCCATTTGGCGTGCTGCCGCAATTCTTGATTATCTCTAAACAGTTGGCGAACGCAACTACTTAACTCGTCGCCATTGACCTTTTGCAACACGTCTTATTCAAGGATTTTGCCCAATGTCTGCCGCATATCTAATTGCTGGAGCCCGCACGCCAATCGGTTCTTTCATGGGTGCTTTTCAATCGTTGACGGCGACCGATTTGGGCGGGATTGCCATTGCCAAAGCCATCGAACGTAGCGGGCTGAAACCCGCAGACATTGACGAAGTCATCATGGGCAACGTCATCTCTGCTGGTTTGGGCCAAGCGCCCGCTCGCCAAGCCGCGCTCAAAGCCGGCCTCCCACCAACCATCGCCGCCGTCACTGTCAACAAAGTCTGCGGTTCGGGATTGAAAGCCGCAATGATCGCTAGCCAAGCTATTCGCTGCGGCGACGCACGTGCGATTGTCGCGGGCGGCATGGAAAACATGACGCTCGGCCCGCACATTGCCCACGGAGTTCGCGCCGGCATCAAATTCGGCGACTTCAAAATGCAAGACGCGATGATGCTCGATGGATTGACTTGTGCTTTCGAGTCGTGCCCGATGGGGAACCATGCTGAACACATCGCGCGAAAGTACAACGTGACTCGCGCCGACCAAGATCAGTTCGCGCTTCGCAGTCAGCAGCGCGCGGCCGCCGCGATTGCGTTGGGCATGTTCAAGGACGAAATCGTTCCGGTCACCATCAAGGAAAAAAAATCCGAACGTGTCGTCGACCTGGACGAGGGGCCGCGTCCGCAAACCACTCTCGAAGCACTCTCCGGATTGCGCCCCGTTTTCGAAAAAGACGGCACGGTCACGGCTGGTAATGCCTCGATCATTAGCGATGGAGCCGCCGCAGTCGTCGTCGCCAACGAATTGGTCGCCGCCCAAGCTCCGTGGCGATTTAAAATCCTGGCAAGTTTCACTTCGGGAACCGAGCCTAAAGACTTGTTTATCGCGCCCGTTGCCGCGATCGAAGGCGCACTGAAAAAAGCTGGCTTAACCTCGGCGCAAATTGATTTGTTCGAGATCAACGAAGCTTTTGCCAGCCAGATGGTCGCTTGTGTCCGCGAACTAAAACTGGACGAAAGCCGTGTCAACATTTACGGTGGCGGTATTTCGCTCGGTCATCCCATCGGTGCAAGCGGTGCCCGCGTATTAGTCACACTGATGTACGCGCTTCGGCGTCAAAATCTCAAACGCGGTGTCGCCAGCCTATGCCTCGGCGGAGGCAATGCCGTGGCCATGGTAATCGAAGCGGCAAAGTAGCAGGCACATTCCATGTGCCGTCCGCGCCCGTCTGATTTGAGCCACGGCACATGGAATGTGCCTGCTACTTTGGTAGGCGTCAACTCAACGACGAGATGCTCTTGAAATCTTGCTTCAGTGAGCGATAAAGCTGCTGATAGATCGGGTGGCCTCGATGATAAAAATCGCAAGCCTTCCGATCGACTTTGGTGTGCGAAACGATTTTGATCGTCGCTTCACAAGCGTCCGCAATGTTGGCGAATTCGCCAGCTCCGACGGCGGCTAACAACGCAACTCCGTACGCTGGTCCCTGCTCGCAATTGATCACCGACGCGGGATGGCCAAACATATCGGCCTGCAATTGTCGCCAGAACTGGCTCTTCGATCCGCCACCGGAGACGCGAACTTGGCGAACTGGGACTTTCAGCTCTTGAATGATCTGCAAACTGTCGCGCATAGCATACGTGACTCCTTCCATGATCGATCGGGCCATGTGGCCGCGCGTGTGTTTCAAAGTCAAACCGACAAAGCATCCTCGCGCGTCCGGATCGGCATGTGGCGTCCGCTCGCCCGCTAGGTACGGCAGAAAGAACAATCCCTCGGAGCCGCTGGGCACCGCGCGAGCTTCTTCATTCAAGATCGCATAAGGGTCTTTTCCGCGCCGAGCTAATTCCGTGCAAAGCCGATCGACGAACCACTGCATCGCGCCGCCGCCGGTCAAGCTAACTCCCATCATGTGCCACTTGCCGTCCACCGCATGGCAAAACGTATGAAGACGGCCTTGAGGATCGATTTTGGGTTCGTCGCTGTGGACAAACATAATTCCCGAAGTACCAATCGATGTCGACAACACGCCGCTACCCACAACGCCAGTTCCAACCGCATTCGCCGCGCAGTCACCGGCGCCGCCGACAACACGGCAGTCCGTTGTTAATCCAAGTTCTTTTGCCGAACTCGCTGTAAGTCGACCGGTGATTTGCTGCGACTCGTAACATTGCGCGAACAAATCAATATCCAACTCCAGCCGCTTTAGCAATTCGCGCGACCATTGGCGCTTCGCTACATCAAGCAACAGCATTCCGCTGGCGTCGCTGACGTCGGTCGCGTAATCACCCGTCATGCGGCGTCGGATTTCGTCCTTCGGCAATAGAATCTTCTTGGTCCGCTCGAATTTCTTTGGCTCGTTATTTCGCAGCCACAAAATTTTCGGTGCCGTAAATCCAGTCATCGCCGGATTGGCGACCATTTTGATCAGTGCGGCTCGACCACCGGCGAGTCGCTCAATCTCGTCGCACTCAGCCGCCGTCCGCTGATCGTTCCACAAGATCGCTGGTCGCAGGACTTTATCGCTCTTGTCCAAAAACACTGATCCGTGCATCTGGCCGGACAAGCCGATCGCCGCGACCGACGCCGGTTTGACTTTCGCTTGACGCACGACCGCGCGAACGGTTTTCACCGAGGCGACCCACCAATCGTCCGGGTTTTGCTCGCTCCAAAGCGGCTTGGGATGGTAAAGCGGATATTTGGCGTTCGCCTCCGCCAAGACCTTTCCAGATGGGTCGATGAGCAGCGTTTTCGTGCCGCTGGTCCCGACATCAATTCCCAAAAAATAGCTCATAGGTCTCAAGCCGTTTTTGTAACCGTTCCCTCTCCTCCGCAGTTCCCGCTCCCCGGTAGTCTTGGAGAGCGGCTTCAACTGTTCCCTCTCCCCGGTAATCCGGGGAGAGGGTTAGGGTGAGGGGTTTTGGGTCCATGTCCTAGGCGCGAGGGATCATCGTATCAAGCGTTTGCGCATTAGAATAGTGGCGACCGTTTCGTCGGCCATTGACCAATCAAAGTGTACATTATGCGTTCAAGTTCGTTTCGTAAATTCGTCTTCGCGTGGGGAGTTGCATTCGTCGCGATTGCCATCGGTTGCCAACCTGCTGACGACGACGATTCTCCCGCGGCGACACAGACTCAAGCCAACGAAAAACCGCAAACCATTCGGCTGCTTTCGCTCGACGATCCTCAGCAACTCGCGGCTCGCATTGCCCAAGTCTGGAAGGCACAATCGACCGGCGAAGTTGAAATCACTTACGCGGATTCGGAAAAACTTTTTTCCGATGCTTCCGGCACGATTCCAGTATGCGACGTGATGATCTATCCCAATGTTCTACTAAGTGAGTTGCTTGCCCGTGACGCCATTCAACCGCTCGACGCGAACGTGCTGCGCGAATTCGGCGCGGATCGGCGGGCGTTGCTCCGACACGATCGAACAACCGCAGTTCAATGCGGCAAGTCCATCTACGGTGCGTCGCTGGGAACACCGATGCTAATGCTGCTGTATCGCGGCGATGTGCTGGAAAAACTCAAGCTTGACGTTCCAAAAACTTGGACGCAGTATCGCGCGGTGCAAGAGGCTCTCAATTCCGCCGGTGAACTCAAAAACCCTGAGGGCAAATCGCTCCCCACCCAAACCTGCGAGCCAATCGCCGGGACGTGGCTCGCGGATTATTTCTTTGCCCGCGCGGCCGGATCGTTGGTCCGCCAAGGCAGGTTGTCGTCGTACTTCGACGTTGAATCGATGAAGTCACTTATCAATACGCCGCCGTTTGTCGACGCGCTCGAACAGATCGTGGCTGAACATTCGCTTCAAGCTCGCGCTGAAATGACACCGGCAGATTGCTATGCGGCGATCGCAAAAGGAAACGCCGCGCTCGCGATCACTTGGCCTTCCTCTCAACCGACCCTCGATTCCGTCAGCGAAGCACTTCCAATTGGCGTTGCAGCGCTCCCGGGCGCCTCGCGTTTGTACGACTATCGAGATCAAATGTGGAAATCGACTCCGATCGAGGACATTCGTTCGACGCCTTTGGTGCCTGTCGCCGGGCGAATTGCTTCGATCACGTCCAAAGCTCGCCGACTGAAGACCGCGCAGCGATTTGTGGCTTGGTTGATGACCGCCGACGCCAACCGCGAATTCTCCGCCGAGTTCCCCGACACCCTTTTCACTCAAACGGCTCAGTTGTCCAGCCCGTTTGCTTGGGTCAACGAGCAGCTCCCACGCGAAGCAGCCCAGCAAATGGCCGATGTGCTCCGGTCGGATCACGAACATTCGTTAGTGCTATACAACTTGCGCATTCCCGGGCGCGCCTCGTATCTTCGCATTCTCTCCGACGCTATCCGCGCCGCGCTAAGCGGACAATCTACGCCCCAAGCCGCCCTCGATTCCGCCGCGCAACAATGGGACGCGCTCACCGACAAAATAAGCCGCGACCGCCAACGAAAATTCTTCCAAGACAGCGTCCGGCTAGAGTTTTAGCTAGAGGTCAGTGTTCAGTATTCAGTTGGCGAGCGGTGGGTGTTAGCCCACTGATTCTTTTCCGGGGTTGAGTGTTGAACGATGCACCGTCCCCAACGGACTTGTGCCGATGGGAGCCGGTTTGGCAACTCGATGTATTCTTCGGTTGCGCCTACGTCAAAATCGAGGTAATCACACGGCCATGCACGTCGGTCAAGCGGCGGTCGGCACCGTCATGGCGGACGGTCAGCTTTTCGTGATCGACTCCCAATAAGTGCAACACGGTTGCGTGGAAGTCATAAGTACTCGTCGCGTTTTCTAGGGCGCGCCAAGCCCACGGATCGGTTTGACCGTATGCAACGCCCGGTTTGACTCCGGCACCGGCCATCCAGCCGACGAATGCGCCGCCATTATGGTCGCGGCCTTCACTGCTTTGCGAAAAGGGCATCCGGCCAAACTCCGTATTCCATAGTACGAGCGTGTCTTCCAACATTCCGCGGGCTTCCAAATCGCCGAGCAGCGCGGCAATCGGTTGATCGATGGAAGCGGCTATCGGTGGAAGTTCCTTAGCGATGCTCGCGTGGTTGTCCCAATTTCCGGTCGGCCCGTTCGCGCCGCTCCAGACTTGAACGAAGCGAACGCCCCGCTCAACCAGTCGGCGGGCCAGCAAACAGCGGCGTCCGAAATCTTCGGTGACCGGATTGTCGAGCCCGTAGCCTTTGACGGTGTCTTCGGATTCGTCTTTGAGGTCGAACGCTTGAGGAGCACTGACTTGCATTTTGGCGGCAAGTTCGTAAGCCCGGATGCGAGAGTGCAATCGGGAATCATTTTCGTTTTGCGCCAGATGCTGCGCATTGAACTTGTCCAACAAAGCCAATCCGTCGCCGTTGGAATCTGCCGTAATGAACTTTGCAGAAGCCGGGGCGCTCAGGTCTGGCAACAACTCCGGCGTGTTGGCGCGAATGATCGTGCCTTGATGCATGACCGGCAGAAAGCCTGCACTGAAATTTCCGCGTTGGTTGTAAGGTAATCCGCGAGCGTCCGGCAAAACCACAAATGTCGGCAAGTTGTCGCATAAATTCCCCAAGCCATATCCGATCCAAGCCCCCATCGATGGGAAACCAGGGAGCAAGAACCCCGTGTTCATTAAATAGCTTGCCGGGCCGTGAACATTGGTCCGCGACGTCATCGCCATGAGAAACGCCATCTTGTCGACGTGTTTCGCCAAACGAGGAAGTTGTTCGCTGACCCAGCGACCACTCTGGCCGTACTGTTGAAATTTAAAAGGCGAAGCCAAAACATTGCCGACTTCGCTGGTCGCGGCTTCGACTCGCTCGCTGGTACCAGGATCGAATTTCTGGCCGTGCCGCTTTTCCAAATCGGGCTTGTAATCGAACAAGTCCATCGGGCTGGCACCGCCGTTCATAAACAACTGAATCACTTGTCGGGCTTTGGCCGGGTGATGCAATCCAATCAGTCCATCGTCGGTTGTCGAGTTGGCGAGCAAGCCATCGCGCGACAAGACTTGGGCCAGGGCGATCCCGCACAATCCGCCGGACGCATGTGAAAGCAATTCGCGGCGGGAAATGTTCGTTCGCAAGTTCACGACCTTGGCCTCCCTTTCTTTTATCAATTCACGAAAACAAACTCATTTAGATTGAAGATCACGCGGCAGAAATTATCTAGGCCATGTTCGTCGGCGTATGCAACGAAGTCCCGTAGTTCGTCGGGACTTGGGTCGCGGCTGAGCGTCAAACGAAAAGCGTTGTGGACGTGCGCCTTGGTGTTGCTTCCCATTGCTCGCAACCGCTCCGCAAAATGTTCGCTTTGCCGGGCGATGAAAGCGTCGTTCCACATCGCAAGGGCTTGTTGAACGGTGACCGAGTTTTCGCGTCCCGGGGTAATCGTGTCTCCCGCGGGACAATCGAGCGATTCCATGAACGGATCGGGAAGCGTGCGAAACAGAAAACGGTAAATGCTCCGCCGACATCCCGACGGGCTGTCGAGGTCAAATTTGCCGTAATCGATGATTGGAGTAACGTGCGAACCGGGCTTCAAATCAAATTGCCGGTCGCTCGGGCCGCCCATGTGCAGGTCGAGTTTGCCGGCCACGACCAAAACGGTGTCGCGAATGCACTCTGCATCCAAACGCGTTCGATTCATTCGCCACAGGAATTGGTTGTCGGCATCCAAAGTATTCGCGATGCTGTTTGCCGCACGGCCCGCTGATGACTGTCGATACGTTGCACTTGTTACGATCAGGCGATGCAGTTGCTTGACCGATTGCCCGTTGTCGCGAAACCAAACGGCCAACCAGTCGAGTAGTTCTGGATTCGAAGGCATGGCCCCCATCCGCCCAAAGTCATTCGGTGTCGCAACTAGGCCGCGTCCGAAATGATATTGCCAAACGCGGTTGACGATGGATCGCCAAGTCAGCGTGTTTTCGCGAGCCGTCAACCAGCGAGCAAGCGAGGCTCTGCGTTCAGCTTCGGGCGTCGTGTCACTCACGTCGAAACGCGACGGAATCGCAGCGACACAAGTAAGCGAACCCGGCGCGGCATCGGCAATAGGTTGCGCGATGTCGCCGCGCTTGAGGATTTGAATCGGTCGCGGACCCGGCGGAGGCTTCAATCCGCCATCCGGTTCAAAGTCGCTTGCGGCGGCGTAGATAAACGAAGGCTCGGGCAGTAACGCCAATTCGGCGGCGATTTTCGCTCGTTGCTGATAAAGCGTCAGCGCAAGCCGCTGCTCGGACGATCGACGTTCAGCAGGTTCGGCCAGAACGGCGGCGATGTTGGCAGGCGGAATCCAGGCGATATAAGTTGGCGAATCGGAAATGGAAAGCCTGAGCCGACCGATCAAATGTCGACCGCCGTGAAGTTGCTTGAGAACGACGGTCAGTTTTTCCGCCGTTCCAAACGATTGTCTTTGTTTGAATTCAAAAACGGCTTCATGAGCTTGGCCGACTTTGGGAAAAATGCCCCACGCAGTTTGCGGATTTCCGTCGATCGCTTTTGCGATTCCCCAGTCGACTTGCTCAAAGTCGGCGGTCGCATGTGCAATGGCAATTTGTTCGCCGTCTGTTCCGCCCGAAAAAACCTCCAGCTCCGACAAGTGCAAGTTCCCGTTGTCTTGTCGACCCGGTCCGCGATGCGGAAAACTGTCATCGGTCAGCAGTTCTAGCCGCAGCGCGGTGAACTCGCCCGACGGCGGCGAAATCGTGATAGTGTAAGTGTCTTGCTCTGGATTCGTACCGGTTGATAGTACCGAGCCGTCGTCGAGTGTCGTCAGCGTGGCCTCGCCTGCCGAGATTGCGGCTTCGGGCACAAGATTTTTCCAGGCCGCGCGAGCTTGAGCCAATTCTTTTTCCCACGCCGCGACTTCGTTTTGAGTTTCGCTCGACAATAAATCAGCGCCGCCAGTCTCACCATCTTTTTCGATCGCCCTTTTTCGAGCCAGAATCGATTGGCGACGTTTATGAACATCGGGGGCGGCATCAAAAACGCGATTCGCACGTTCGACGCCAGAAAAAACGGCTTGCAGCGAGTAATAGTCGGCTTGCGGGATCGGATCGAATTTGTGGTCGTGGCAGCGAGCACACTGTACTGTCGCGCTGACAAAATTGTTCATCACGTTCGAAATGATGTCGTCTCGGTCCAGGTAACGACCGATCTGCCGGTCGATCGTGTCCTCGCGAATGTCTCGCAAAGAACTTTCGTCCCACGGCCCCGCAGCGAGGAAGCCCAACGCGACGGTCGCTTGAGGGTCATCTGGAAACAGCACGTCGCCAGCGATTTGTTCTTGCACAAACCGGTCGAATGGTTTGTCGGAATTGAATGCAACGATCAAATAATCGCGATAGGGCCAAGCGTTTTCGCGAATCCGATCTTGGTCGTGTCCGTGGGTTTCGGCAAAATGCGCCGCGTCCATCCAATGCCGCGCCCAGCGTTCGCCGTATCGCGGCGAATCCAATAGCCGATCGACCAGCCGTTCGTAAGCATCCGGGTCTTTACAGATGACGAATGCGTCGACTTCTTCCGGTGTAGGCGGTAGGCCAATCAAATCGAAATGCACGCGACGAATCAAGGTTCGCCGATCGGCTTCGCCAGAAGGCTCGATGCTCAACGCCGACAACTTGGCGCGGACGAAAACATCAAGTTCATTGCGGCAATCAGCGCGTTCGGCAGGAACGGGCGGTGAAACGAGTGGGTTTAACGACCACCAATTCAAGCGACTGTCGCCAGTCGATTCGGACCCATCGGCCCAAATGGCTCCTTGATCGATCCAAGCCCGCAGGACTTCGATTTGTTTCGCCGAAAGCGGTTCGCCTTCGGGTGGCATTTCCATCCCTTCGACTTTGCCGCTAACGAATTGTATCAGGTTGCTTTCGGCACCTTTTCCCGGCAAGATATTCGGCGCGTGCTCAAGGCCCCCGGTCAATGCAACGTCCATCAGATCCAATCGGTATCCGCTTTCTTGCTCATCCGGTCCATGACATCGCAAGCATTTCGCCGATAGAATTGGCCAAACATCACGTGCAAAGTCGGTCGTTCCCGTTATTACAGCCGCAGTTGCCGGAGCGTCTTGCCCCCATGCAACTGGATTGCCGCCAACGATCGCGACGATTGAAATCGCGACAATAATCATTTCCGCCGCGCGGACCCCGCGATACCAATTTGCAAGACACCAAATTATGTTTTTCAAAAGCATCGCGAGAGCCTTTCAGCTCCTAGCAGCATACGCTGTCATCCGCCTAATCGCCACCAAGATACGGGTGTCGCGCTGTAAAATTAGTTGGGGAACATCATTTTGCGTTATTTCCAATTTCGATTCGCAATTTTGGGGAATGTACATCACACGGGCCATCGGGCGATTTTCAGTTCGCCGAGCAATTGTAGCCTTTGCGATGTGCGCTATGCTTGGATTGGTCGACGGAATCATCAAGACCTCCGAAGTGGAAAATTCCACCAAGCTTACGAATGCGGTACCTGTGGAACTCGACCTGGGCGTTGGGGCTACCGAATTTTCGCTGCAATGGCTGAACCAATCGTCACTCGTTGAAATTGAAATCCGGGGCGATTTTCGTCTCCATTATCTTGTCAAAGACGGTTACTTCATCGCCTCGACGTCCCCTGTTTTGAGCCAACGAATTATCACTTTCCAGCGAAACACGTTGCAATTGCACAACCCGGAAAATGTACAACTAATTTCCGCAGGCAAGGTCAGTGGAAAGTCAGTCGGATTTTTGTTCAATTGTCCGGCCAAACTCTTCACCGAAGCTCTTTCCTCGTCCGATTTGGCGGACTCGAATGAGGCCGAGGACGTGGCGAGTTTTTTCGACTTTATGGAGGCAATTGTAGGCCTAATGAAAATGGCCGATTGGCGGACGACGCAGATCGATTAAACGCAAACGACAGAAATTATGTTCGATTTCGTCACGGAATAAAGGTCGTTTTCTCGTCGACTATCCGACAAGTTGCTTGGATTGGGCGCTACGTTGTCTTGCTTTGCGGCGTCTGACGATGATCGGCAGGAACCAGAGGTAGACGCCAGTGAGCCAGAGGCACAGCAGGATCACGCCGCTGGGAAGGAAAACCGCCAGTTTCGCGGAAGAACCGAAAAACGAACCGTCGTGTAGGCTCTCGATGAAATCCGAGCGCCGATAAGCTGATGACAAGATTTCACCTGACTTCAAGTCGACTTGAATCTCCCAGCGGTTCTTGCATTGCACTTTGACAATTGAACGGCCGGGCTGGATGTCCAACCGGTCGATGTCGCTCCATTTCGAAACGCCGCAAGGCTGATGACTCGCGGCGATCGCAAGAATTTGTTCAAGCGAAACTTCCGGCCGCTCGCCGCTACCGCGCAGAGTCGGGGGCTGAACCCAAGCGACTTGTTTTTTCAATTGCAATAAAATGCCGCTTCCGATTACCAAAAGCAGCGGCAACGCGATCAAGACCGCACCCCACCGATGCAGCTTGCGACTCCAGCGATTAATCATAGAAATGTTTGCTTTTCAAGGCTTGATTGTTTCACCAATTGCGATCGAAATAGACCTCAGAAATTGCGGAATATTCAATCGACCAGCAATTCTAGCACCCAAGGCTGGATCAAACAGCTGAAACATCCTTCTGGCCAAAATTCGATGCACTGCTAATTAAAAACACTTGACTTCGGCAGCGTGGAATACGTAGTTCGAAAACGCTACCAACGTCGATTTCGCTGGCGGCCGTGATGGTTCCGTGGTGTGCCTCGACGATGCTATGGCAAATCGCCAACCCCAAGCCACTACCGCCAGAGTCGCGCGAACGAGCTTCGTCCACCCGATAAAATCGCTCGAACAGATGGGGCAAATTCGAAGGCGCAATGCCTACGCCCGTATCGCGCACTTGCATCACGGCATGCGGTCCAGAAACCAACGTCGTCACGTGGACCTGTCCGCCAGAACGATTGTACTGAATCGCGTTGGAGATCAAATTTGTGGCGACTTGCAACAAGCGGTCGGCATCGCCGAGGCACTCGGCCGGCAGACAATCGAGGATTAGTTCCACGCTCCGTTGCTCGGCGATCGGACGGAGCATTTGCCTCGCTTCTTCGGCAATCTTGCTCAAATCTACCGGAAGCAAACGAAGCTCTAACTTGCCAGCGTCGGCCCGGGCTAAGATCAATAAGTCCTCGACCAACGACTTCATTCTTTCGCCGGCTCGGTGACATGTGGCTATTGTCGCTTGATAATCGCTGGTCGATCTCGACCGCGCCAGCGCCAATTCCGTATGCGCAATCAAAACCGAGATCGGCGTTCTCAGTTCGTGCGACGCATCGGCCGTGAATCGGACTTGTTGCTCAAAAGCCTGTTGCAATCGGGCCAACATTGAATTCAAGATGGACCCCAAGTCCTTCAGTTCTCGATCCATCGACTCGGTATCGATACGCTCAGACAAATTGGACGCGTCGATTCGGGCCGCAGTTTCGTGGATTTGTTGAATCGGTCGAATCGCACGCCCGGAAAGCCACCATCCGCCAATCAATCCAACGCCCAAGACACAAAATCCGGTGGCGGCCAGCTGAACGGCCAACCAATTCAATCCATCAAAGTGCGGACGAACGTCCTTGCCGACCACGATTGTCGTGCCGCGTGGCCCCTGCAAGACAAGCTCGCGGCGAAATTCGACAACGCGGAATTCGATCGGTTGGCGCGTTGAATAACGTGGCGATTTGAAATCGGCTGGAACGGCCTTCAGCAACTGACCATTTCCAGAAAATACCGCAAAGTACGCGGGCTGGTCGCGCGGGCCGCGCGGATCAATCATCGGCGGCGGCAACCGAAGCGCCTGCTCCCACGGTTCGGGTGGGCGACGCATCGGCGCAGGCGGCAGTCGACGAGGGTTCGGAGATCGTTCCGGACGGTCAGGGCGATTGTCGAAAGAGTTCGGTGGCGGGTTTCCAAAACCGTGTTCCAAAATTTCACCGGGCATCGTTCGCAATGCGCCTTCCAGAATGCGGGCTCCGCTCAGAAGCTCCGCATCGACTTCATCCAGCAGACTGCGTCGAAATTGAAAGTAGACGACGGCTGCGAAACCTCCGACGACCAGACTCAATATCGCGGCGTGCCAAATTTGCAACCGCCAGCGCAGCGACTTAGCCATCGATAATGTACCCCTGGCCGCGCCGCGTGCAAATGAATTCCGCGCCTAACTTCTTGCGAATATTCGAAACGTGGACGTCGACCAAATTGGAAAGCGTTGCGTCGTCTTCGCCAAAGATATGATCGTAAATCATTGTGCGCGAAATCAATTTGCCTCGATTCAGGATTAGCAACTCAACCAAAGCGTATTCGCGAGCCGTTAAGGTCACCGATTCGCCATTCTTGGTCACCGTTCGATTCGCAGTGTTAACTACGATGTCTCCAACGTCGATGATCGAACTTGCTTGCCCAGCCGAACGCCGAATCAGTGCCCGCAGCCGAGCGTGAAGCTCGACAAACGAAAAAGGTTTCACCAAGTAATCATCCGCACCACCATCCAAGCCGCGAATCCGATCTGGGACCGCATCGCGAGCGGTCAATATAAGAACTGGAGTCTGCTTTTCGCGCCGCAATTTTTCCAGCACGTCCCAGCCGTTGCGACCCGGTAACATGATGTCCAAGATGATGACGTCGTAGTCCCAACTGGTCGCCTTCACGAGCCCGTCATTTCCGTCCGGCGATTGATCGACCGCATACCCGGCCTCGCACAGCGACTGAACCAAAGCACGTCGCAAGTCAACTTCGTCTTCTACGATCAATACTCGCACAGTGTATCTCGAAAGTCCGTTGCGAATTCCGGTGTCAATTGGGCCGCCGCTAAAAGAGGCGAGCGACCCATTTCTGCGATCGCTCGCCAATTGTCATTATTACTGCTGTTGGACCGTCTGTGGTCGCTTGAACAATGATCGACTATTCCGGCCGTCTTGGACGACTAGGTCGATCATCGTCGCGCGGTGGTTGATCAGGTCGTCCGCCTCGCCCGCCTGGACCTTCCGGTCCGCCGGGACCACCAGGCCCTGGAGGTGGAGGCGGTGGGGGCATTTCCTCGGCAAACTTCAGGAGTTCGTCGCGGCTAAGTTTTCCATCGCCGTCCGCATCGAATTCCATTGCATGCGCCACGAACTGTTCTGGATTTGGTGGAGGGGGTGGTCCGTCTTCGTTGGGCCCGCCCTCTCGGCCGCGCCCGCCTGGTCCACGAGGTCCGCGTTGATTATCAGGTCCGCCTTGACCGCGTGCCCCTTGGCGGCCGTCAGCCGAATCGGGTCGTCGAGCGTTTTGTCCGCGTCCTCGAGGCCCTTCGTCCGAACCAAAATTCGGGGGTCCGCCACCCTGCCCACCCGGCGGTGGTCCCGGATGAAATTCTTCCTCGCTCAATTGACCATCTGAATTCGCGTCTAAGGATTTCAGCGCGACGACCGCGTTTTGAATTTCTTCCGCAGAGATTACGTGATCGTGATCCGCGTCGAGCGCACCGAGGATCGGATCGGGGGGCGGGCGTCGTCCTTCGCCTTGACCCCCTGGCCCACCGCGACCTTGTCCATCAGGTGGTCCGCCTTGACCTCCAGGTCCTTGTGCCAGAACCGTAGCCATGCCCGCGATTCCACACATCGCGAGCGTCAACAAAAACTTCTTCATGCGTTTTTCTCCTTCTCCCGTTACGTAATTAAGTGATACACATCTACCCAATCGTTCGCTTGACGGTTGCATTCCAACAAGGGCCGCAGCACTCTGTTCCTTTCGGCCCCAGCCGAAGCGTCAAACGAGCATTGACTGAGTAAAGTTACAAAACGGAACCTGAAGACAAGATTAAGAACCGCAACTTTCCAGAAATTCGTCAGATTTTTCCAGTTTACAGGTTCGCCTATATGAAAATACCTGTCGTTTTTTCTTTCGACGATCAAACGGCATCTGGGTTGAATGGCATTGTCGAGCTGTGAGTTGGTTCAGGTGCAGTGTCTTCGTAAATCGGCTTGGAGCAGGCTTCTTGGTTTTTGCATTAACTTGTAATGATGTCGTCGGCGCTTGATCACCTTGGGTTCGAGTCGGCCGGGACGATGGGCGACTTCGCATCCGGAGACTTGTTTGAGCATCATTTTGTTCGACATCTTCAGTTGACCGATGACCGCCTCGAGAAAACGGTGATCGCCATTTTCAACAACACCGTGAAGATCATCAGACCACCGGCCCAAATACCGGCGGTGACTTTCCATTCAATCAGACTTGGCGAATATTCGACAATTTCATGCAGCGTGCTTGGAATGAAGCCTGGGATAATTAGCCCCATCCCCTTTTCGATCCAGGCCCCCACGAATGAAAGTACGCATGCGGAAACCAACACGACATTGCGAGAAAAAATCCAGGGTGAAAGGAACAGCGCGGTTGCCACCAAATTGAAGCCTATCGCTGTCCAGATCCACACGACTAGCCCGGTGTGACCGTGCAATCCTAGAAACAGATAACGCGCCGATGCCGTATGGCTGCCACCCGTGTAGAACTCAGTGAACACCTCCGAAATCATCATCACCAAGTTTACGAGGATTGTCACGCGAACAATTTTGATCAATACCCGGCTGGGCGACTCATCGAGTGGCAGTCCAACAATTTTTCTTAGGATAACCAAAGTTAGCAGGATAAATGCAGGCCCCGAAACAAACGCACTTACCAAAAACCTAGGAGCAAGCAATGCGGAATTCCAAAACGGCCTGCCTCCCAATCCGCAATATAAAAACGCAGTCACTGTGTGAATGGAAATCGCCCAAAATATTGAGAGCATCACGAACGGGACGTACCAATTTGGGTTCGGCCGTAGCCCCAAATAACGCATGTACATCAAGTATCCGCAAATGTGCAGGTTCAACAACAGGTAGCCGTTTAATACGATCACATCCCAAGTCAACATCGACATCGGCCAATTGAATCGTCCAACGAACGGTATGAGATGCCAAAAGCGTTCCGGTTTTCCGAGGTCCGCCATAACAAACATCAAACACATAACAATGGCTGATATGGCGAGCAATTCGCCGAGGATCACGATGTCGTGCATCTTTTTGTCGTGGTACAGGTAAGCCGGAATCACCATCATTACTCCACCGGCCGCAACGCCGACCATGAACGTGAAGTTGGCGATATAGAGGCCCCAACTGACATGGTCCGTCATGTTCGTCACGATCATTCCGTGCGCGACTTGATAGGCCCAGGCGTTTGCACCGACCAGAAAGATGGCGGTTAAGACAAACATCCAGAGGTAAAACTTCCAGTTTCCATTGGTTGCTTCGCCAAGTGCCCACCACAGAAACCGAAGATAGCTGCGAGCATAATTCGGGGTAGCCGCGTCAACGGGCTTGCTTGTTTCGATGGTTGACATGTTCAATTGGGAATCAGGAATCAAAGAAATAAAAGAAGTTGGGCCGAGTGTCCAATTCTTCCTTGAGGACAAAAACGCTCTTGTTTTTCAATATCCAATTGATGTCCGAATTCGGATCGTTGATATCTCCAAACACCCTGGCACCCGTCGGACATGCTTCCAAACAAGCTGGCAAGCGGCCTTCACGCGTTCGATGCAAACAGAAATGACATTTTTCCACTGTGCCTTGTGGGCGAATGCGATTGGACAAATAGCCTTGGTTTGGATTGATTTCCTCACTGGGAATTTCCGGCGGCTCCCAATTAAACCGGCGGGCGTGGTAGGGACAGGCTGCTTCGCAATAGCGGCAGCCAATGCACCAGTTGTAATCCACGACGACGATGCCATCCTCTTCTTTCCAAGTGGCCTCCACCGGACACACGGTAACGCAGGGTGGATTGTCACATTGTTGGCATTGAACCGGCATGTAGAACTTGTCGTCCTGCGGGACAGTGTGGTTGAAGTCCGTGGTCCCTTTCCCCATGTCCATCGATCCCTTGGTCATTTCGAGAACGCGAATATACGATTGGTTGGTCCCTCGATGGTGATTGTTTTCCTCATTGCATGCTTCCATGCATTTTCCGTTGCCGTTGCATTTGCTCAGGTTGATCGCGTATACGAACTTGACGCCAGGAATGGGGCGAGGATCTGTGATTACGACGTCGGCACCGTAGTCTTCCTTGGTCTCGCGTTGCAGTCGTGCAAAGATTGCTTTCTTGTCGTCGTCTGTGAGTTGTTTGTAGTGCTGTTGCAGAAACTCGTCGACCGAAACATTTTCTGGAATCGAAATCAGCGGCGAGACTGCTTTGCCAAACGCAGCCAATCCCAACGCGACCGCAGCCCCCTTGAGGGCAGTCCGCCGAGTCGACGAGTTGTTCAGGACCGGTAACAGCGTATTACCCGATTTGGTTTTGGTTTCAGAGGCGTCGCTGTGTTTACGCATGACTATCCGCTTTGTTTTAATTCAGTTTGGTCGGATTTAGAAAACGATCATGGGGCTTAAACGTTGGCTGCATTCGAGGGTACTTGGGAAGGTGCGGGTCATGGCAGTCAACGCAGTTATTGCGGGTTCGAGGTCCGCGATTCAAATCCCAATACCCATTCATACCGCCGTGGGCTCCGTGATCGAAGTCGCGACGCTGAGTTCCATGACATTGTGAGCACAAGGTCATAACATCGGGATAATCCAATCGAGTTCCGTCCGCCAATTTAAGCGAATCGTAGTCCATCGGATTGTGACACGATAGACAACTGACGGTCCCATGTGCAAAAGCCATGTCGCCATGAAACTCGTTCAAATCGATAGGCAATTTGTTGTCAAAATTGGCAACTCGTGTTTTGTGGCAAGTCGCACAGGACGCGGTAACGGAGTTTCCAAACGAATCCTTCAAGCCAGTATCGACGCGCGGTGCCGAAAGCGGTCTGGAAATAACGACCGCGTGTTTTGTCGTTGATGAAGGAGAATTCGCTTGTAAAGGAGCATCGTCATCGACTGCGATGGAATCATCAGTCAGGCGGAGCGCGGATTGCGTTTCCGTTGAGAACGATCGATTGAACCACAATCCCATTCCAATGAACGTAAGCGTGGTCAATACAACGAGGAGAGTCGAAATGCCGGCCGAGCCATTGTGTTGATGCGTCATGGATATGGTGGCAACATCCAGAGAACGAAATTTATTGCCGACCTGGAAACTCACATGTGGTCGACGTCGGTTTTCCTGGGATCAACGCCTGAACAGTCGTATTTTGAAATGCTTCTTCAATTTTCACACTGGCATCGTCGAGCAACCGATCCAATGCGCACAGCCGTTTGTGGACTGCAATTCCTAGCGGACAATTCTGGATTCGCGGAATGGAGTCCAATGCAATTACAATTCCAAAAACGGTCAGCTTGGCCGGTGACTTTATCAGCGAGGAACCGCCGTTAGGTCGACGTTTCTACTGAACAATCCCTGCCGACTCCCAACTATCGAACACCATTAACAAGTATTTCGAAGCCACTTTCGTTGCTGACGCGATCGTGGCTCGCTTGGTAAACGGTTCGTCCTGGCTGGCAATGAAAACAACCGCACGAAGAGAAAACTTTACCGTCGGTCAGATCGTACCAAAACCAATATTTCCAGACAATGACATCTACATTTGAACCAAGCCACCATAATTTTTAGCTGGAATCGACCGGCCGTGCGAGGGAGGTGGGCCTTTGATGGGAGTGTCACTGTTGCAAGTGACAGGAAAAAAGGCAAAGCTGATAACACGTTGGTGACGAAACGTTGCACGAAACAGGAATTGTGGACATCTTTGTCCTTTTTTATAATCGAATGTTTCGCGGATCGTCATTTGCGTAATAGCGACGTGATTTTTTCGCTAGAATCTTCTGGGCTTGTCCAGCTTCGTCAAATCGCAATTCCGGAGATTTCTACCGCAAATTTCGTGTGCCACGCGAATCGGAAAACATCATGACAGCAGGCTTGGTAGCGACGTTCGACAAGGCTGTTGCCGGTTTCGATCAAACGATATCGGCGATCGAGGCCCATCCTGACGTGGAGTTGGGAGAGGCGACATGCTCGCGACTTCCAATGACGATCGAAGCCGGCGATGCCCAGGGGCTGGAGTCAGTGACGAATTGGTTGCAGAATCTAAAAGGAATCGTGCACATAGATGTTGTATTTGTTCACTACGAATAGCTCTTTTGAGGCTTAGGGATATGAATTGCCAGGGAACTTCTGAGGCAAGTGATAGCAGGCGGCAATTTATTAAATCTATCGCAATGGCAGCCGCAACCAGCGCGGCTGGTGCCACCACGGGATTCGCGCTACCGATTTTTTCGAACGGCGACCCCATCTTAGACGACGTAGCCTGGAACAAGGCCCCTTGCCGATTCTGTGGCACGGGGTGCCATGTTCAAGTGGGTGTGCAATCGGGCAAAGTCGTCGCCATCGCCGGTGATAAGAACGCCGAAGTCAACAAAGGTCTGCTGTGCGTCAAGGGTTACCATGTCGGCGCAATTCTGTATGGCGAAGATCGATTGACCAAACCGCTTCATCGACGCGGCGACGAGTATCAGGAAATCTCCTGGTCGGCGGCGATCGAGATCATCGCCGATCGAATTGAGGCGGCTCCCGATCGATTCGCTTTCTACGGCTCTGGCCAATGGACGATTCCCGAAGGATATGCTGCTCAAAAGTTTATGAAAGGAGGATTGGCAAACAACCATATCGAGCCGAACGCGCGATTGTGCATGGCTTCGGCCGTAACGGGATTTCTCGCGACTTACGGCGTCGATGAACCTGCCGGTTGTTACGACGACTTGGACGCGTGTGATGTCTTGATCATGTGGGGGAACAATCCGGCCGAGATGCATCCGGTTTTGTTTTCACGGGTGGTCGATCGCAGGAGTCGCGGCGAGAAAATTACATTGATCGACATTGGGACACGGCGGACGCGAACGACCGATCATTGCCAACACTACTTGGAAATGAAAGGACATGGTGATCTGGCGATCGCCAACGGCATCGCTCATCTGTTGATCCAAAATAAGACGTACAACCGGGAATTCGTTGAGTCGTATTGCAACTTCAAGGCACCGGACGACGCAAAACCGAATCTAAACGGTAAGTCCATTTCGTTTGACGAATTCGTCCAGCTGTTGAATCCATACACGCCCGAATACGTCGAGCAAGTGTCGGGCGTGCCGGCCCAAGAAATTCGAATGCTCGCCGACCTCTTCGGCAATCCAGACTTAAAGATCACGTCGCTGTGGTGCATGGGAATGAACCAGCACACGCGAGGCACTGCCATCAACACACTGGTTCACGGAGTCCATTTGCTCAGCGGACATTTCGGACGCCTCGGTGACGCTCCGACCAGCTTGACGGGACAGCCGTCGGCATGCGGAACTGTTCGCGAGGTTGGAACGCTGTCTCATGCCTTGCCAGGCGGACGAGTTGTGGCCAATGCCGAACATCGCCAACAAGCCGAAGAATTTTGGAACCTGCCCCCAGGACGAATCAATCCGGAACCCGGATTTCACACGGTGCAAATGTGGGAGTCGTTCTGTACGCCGCGCGACCAGGGCGGAAAGATTGACACCATCTGGGTACAAGTTACGAATCCTGGGCAGACGCTGCCGAATCTCAACAAGTTATTCAACCCCAAGGAAAGGTTGGAGGACAAGTTTCTGATCGTTTCCGACGTGTACCCAACAGCCACCACGCGGTTGGCTGACTTGATTTTACCATCGGCAATGTGGGTTGAGAAAAACGGCTTATTCGGCAATTCCGAAAGGCGGACCCAGCAATGGTTCAAAATGGTCGAGCCCCCAGGCGAAGCTAGAGACGATTGTTGGCAGACCATCGCTGTGGCTCGGCGACTGTTCGAACGAGGGATGGAAGGGATGAAGGACCGTGAAGGCCGATTCCTGTTCGAAATCCTGGACAAGAATACTGGAAACGCAATTCCCCATTGGCAGTGGGAGCATTATTACGCCACCAATGTCGACCAACATTTGTTTGACGAGTACCGCCAGTTCACGCGATTGAAACACAAGGACCTGGCACCATACTCGGAGTATGTCAAAGCACGTGGTTTGCGCTGGCCCGTGGTTGAAAAAGATGGCCAATGGCACGAGACGCGTTTGCGTTTCGCCGAAGGATTTGATCCGTACGTTGTAGCTGGAAGGAAGATTCAGTTTTACCATTCCACGACCAACGACGATCGAGCGCAGATTTGGTTTCATCCCTGGATACCACCGGCTGAAATTCCAGACGATGAGTATCCTTTGATGTTGTGTACGGGGCGTGTATTGGAGCACTGGCATTCGGGAACCATGACCCGCCGAGTTCCCGAACTCAGCCGCGCGATGCCGTCGGCCTATGTCGAGTTGAACGCCGCAGATGCTGCAGCGGCCAGTGTTCGAAATGGTGATCGCGTCATCATCGAATCGCGACGTGGGTCGATTGAAATCCAGGCTTGGATTGAAGGTCGGGGCAAACCGCCTCGAGGCACCGTGTTCATTCCGTTTTTTGATGAATCCGTGATGGTCAACGACTTGACGCTGGATGCGATCGATCCATTTTCCAAGCAGCCGGACTACAAGAAGAGTGCGGTTCGAATCCGGAAGGTGTAACCAGCAATGAATAAAAGCCGACGCGTCAGTTTTTTCCGACTGTTCGTTTTCGTCGTCATTTCGATCGCCGTCGTCGGCTATTTTGTTGGTCTGCAGTCGCCCATGAATCCAGGTGAACGGGCAGATCTCCCTGGAAATCGACCGGCTCTACCGCGCGCTATCGATGCTTTCGTGGACGACGATCAGGATGTGATCCGTGCGCCGTATTATTCCGAGTTGGGGCAGCTTCATTGGGGGGCAAACAAGGATTGGCACACCAGCCTGGCAATGTTGCCGGCTCCACCCAAGACTTTTGATCCTGAAAGTGTAATTACAATTACGCCGGAACAAAAAGCCCTTGCTCTTGAAGCGCGAGCCAAGAACCGGGCATTCAACGGAGCTCCTCCCACCATCCCTCATCCGATCGAACAGTTGGGTACGATTTCGTGTAATGCGTGCCATATCAATGGAGCGAAGACCGAATCACTGAGGATCTCGAAAATGTCCCATCCGTTCTTGACGAATTGCACGCAGTGTCATGTAGAAAGATTGCCACAACAAACGGTTCCGGTTGTGTTTCGGGAAACAGCGTTCGTCGGGTTGCCAGCGCCGACAGGAGGGCCACGGGCCTATCCGGGGGCGCCTCCGCAAATGCCTCACGCGACTTGGATGCGTGAAGACTGTCTGAGCTGTCATGGATTTACCGGACACACGGGCTTGCAGACGACTCATCCGTGGCGACAGAATTGTCAGCAATGTCATACGCCGTCCCTGGAAAGGGAGCAGGCACGGGTTGACAGCACTCCACGTTTCTTGCCACCGCCGCGAGTCATATCCGATGGCAAACGCGAACATTGAGTATCACCAATGGGCAGTGAGTAAACGTCACTTCATTCCTGAGTTCAATCATGACAGCCAATCCAAATCAAATTACCCGACGCGATTGGTTTCGATTACGCGTTCCACATTCGAATCAGGTGCTCGACGAACCAAATCTCGAGGCCCAAGTTGAAAAGGGAGTTTCTTCGGCCGTTCCGCTGGACGACTCGCCCGTTTCAACACTTTCGTCGAAGAATGATAATGGGTTGAAACCCATTCCGCATCCAGAAAACCATGTCGGTTTGGACCTAAGCCAGTTGCCGCCGATGCGGGAAGCGGAATTGTCGCCCGAGCAAGTGGGGGTTTTGTTTGACGACATTGAAAAACTGGCCACCGACATCCATTTAATGCAGCGACCGGGTGGTTCCATGAAGGCCTCATCGCAGTCCCTCGTCGCGACACAAATGGGCGCTGCCCGTGGTTGGTTGCTACAGGGCGAGATCAAGCGGATACAAATTCGATATCGTTGGCAAGACGCATTTTGGATTGACACACTTGAGTCAAGAGAATCAGGTTTTCGATTGGTTCGTATCCAACATTCGAATAAATCAGTCTGACGAAGTCCCCGACAAGAACCCTATCGTTTTTGCAACAAAAAAGTTATTAAGATCTATCCCATTGCTTTATTGACGGTTGCCGTGAAACATCGGCCGCAGCACTCTGTTCCTTTCGGCCCCAGCCAAAGCGCCAAACGAGCATTCACTGAAAAAAGTTACAAAACGGAACCTGAAGACAAGATCAAGAACCGCAACTTCCCAGGAATTCGTCAGATTTTTCCGAGGTAACCGACGCCAAGCCCTTCCGTTAATCAAGTCTTACACACCAATTATGCGTGACCTTTTCATTTTCACTTTAACCTTAGAACCAAGGCCTAAAAATCTTGAACTCTGGAGTGCTCCTAATCGGCCCGTTGTCTACCCAATAATCGGGTCCAATGTATTCTATTCCGTTCTTCTTCGCGCGCTTTAGCCACAAATCCGCCACCGTTCGATCTTCAGACACGCCAATGCCATGGAAGTGACACCGTCCGATCTCGAAGAAGCAATCCGTCGCGCCGGACAGAGCACCTTGTAAGTAAAATAGGTAGGCCGTCCTCGAGTTCGCTTCCACACCGAGTCCATTTTCGTAACACACACCTAAGTCTGCGAAAGCCTCTATTACACCGCCATCTACCGCGACTTTCAAATGAGCGACTGCAGATTCGTAGTCGCACACAAAGAACTTCCCATGAATGAACCAGATTGCCAATATGTATGCTGCAACTGGATTATTTTCTTCGTTCATGGACTCATTTAGTAAATCCGCCACCGAAGACAAGTCAACGTTGTCCTTAATAACTTCGTCCATTGCTTGTTGATACAGCGATTTCATTGGGAAGCAAAAAGTCGCGAAAAATGTGAAGTACATTGCCAGCCCGACTGCACCCCGACAAGACAGATTCCGTTTTGAGATAGTTACTAAGTGTTGCTAATCGGAGGCTTTGGAAATTATTGGCATGCCGTCTTTTTGCATTTTTACGTCGTAACCGAGTTTCTCAATCTGCCGCATCAATGAATCTAATTGCTTCAGATTAGCCCCGTAGTCTTGAATCCATGCTGCTTCACTATATATCGCCTCTTCAAATCTGGCTGTCAATCTCCGATGGTCAATAAACCATGCAATTGCAAATGCGACAGCGATTATTACCAGCATTAATTCCCGGATCGTTAAGCGGAACATGACTGACTCCAGAGAATCATAAATTGGCCGTTCGTTCGATCAATTCTCGCACAGTCCAAACGTGTTTGCCTAAAAAGGGTCCACGCGAACTGCGAAGCGAGTTGAGAAATTGGTCTAGAAAAAGAGTATTGCATGAACATAGGTTTGAGTTATCACGACACCAGCCAAGGAACAAGCCATGGTCGGTATTATCCGATTGAAGGTCGAGCGAAATAAAGTTGTCAGCGACGGTCTTGGTTTTGGTCAATAGGCGACTCGATATTAAATATTCGAATTGAGTGTTTTGTCAATTTGGTTGGGCGGGGAATGGATTTTTTTAGGCATGTATTTCATGCACGACCCGATTAGTCGGGGTCTCGAATAAGCCCATCGCCTTTCATTTGCACCTATGCAAATTTCGGCGGTGAAGTCACTCATTTCACAAGCTCGGTTTTAATTGCCTCGTAGGCAACGACTTGGGCGATGCCACTGGGAGCAAACAATCGAATCGGATAGCCATCGATCGACACGCAAGCATCACCGAAGGCAAACCCCAAATCAATTCGCAAAAGCGAGTCGTCGCCGGGTTGCCACGCAGGGTCGGGGTGATGGCCCGACAGGTGAATGACGCGCAGATGTTTCTCGCGCCGCAAAGCGCCTTCGACGGGATCCAATCCGTGGTAACCCAAATTCAAAACAAACGCACCGTCAGGAACTAACTTGCGGAACTCATCGACTTGTTGTGGAATTGACGGATGCAACGTGACTGCAGTGGCCCATTGATCGTCTTCGTGCTT
Source organism: Planctomycetota bacterium (assembly GCA_031409895.1). GTDB lineage: Bacteria > Planctomycetota > Planctomycetia > Pirellulales > Pirellulaceae > JANMEB01. Next base: position 26,103 of record JANNYC010000152.1, on the reverse strand, counting down.
GCCGATGTAAGTCGGCGGCATATGTCCTTGCCAGACGACGGAAATTTTTCGGCCTGCGGCAATCTCATCGGACAATAACGATGCAGCCTGACGAAGTTGATCAGCTTGCCCACGCAAACGGCGAATCGGGTAGCGAATCTGCGTGAGAAAATGCTCACCTAGTTCGCCCGCAGTCAGTGATGGAACTTGGTAGTCATCATGAAACTGGAGCTTGCCAAAGTATTTGTCGCTCCAGGCGTGGCCATCTGAAAAGGCGTATCCCTTCCACATGACGGGCATCTTCCCGCGGCGAGTCAGCGCGCCGACAACTTCGGCAATCAGCGTCCCTCCGCGAATTGCGTTCGCGGTAATGTTTGCATGCCCAGCACGCTTTCCGGCACCCAGATCGACAACTCGATCATCGTCGCCCAAGCCCGTATCGAACCAAACGTCGCAGACCGCCACAGTCTCGTGTAGCCCGGCACGTTGTCGTGGCCCAAACCCGACCAAGTACACGCCGCGGTTCTTTAGTTTCTGCAAAACTTCCAAATCGCCCGCGCCAGGAGCCGCTTCGTATCCAACAATCCCGACGTCGTTCGCTTGTTCGTCAGCAGTTCGATCCGATTTCCAAGGTCGAGAAAAGCCCAGATGCATCATGCCGCCGCTACGACCCCACAAATCCTGCGCAAGAGCTTGCCATTCGATGGGAAAGCCAATTAGTCCGCCGCGAATATGTCGGTCGGCAATGACTTCCGCGGCGGCCGTGTATCGGGACATTTCGCTTTGGGCTCGATCGACATCGCTCAGAACCCAATCAATGTATTGCCCGGCAGGGCTCGGCGGCTTGTTCAACTGAAACTGCTCCAGCTTTAGCAGCGTGAACGGATAAATGATCGTCACGTAGATCGTGTTGTCGGCAGCAACTTTGAGTGCCATGTGAGAATGCAGAGGCGTCAACGTCCCATCGGGCAATCGATGAAATCCGTGCGTCCACGGCAGAGGCTTGCCATCGGAACCGAGCGCATTCCAATCAAAAAAGTCAGGATTCTGAACGGTGATGACTCCCAAGTCCTCGATCGATTTGGAACTGGGATTAAATCGCGTGAGATGGTGCAAGTAACCTGTGCCAAATCCCGTTTGGTTATCGATTCGCACGACCGCGTAAACATTGCCATCCGGGCCCAAGTCCATTCCGCAGCGACAGTCCGGAGTTCTCCCGTCGATCATCTTGCCATGGCTAACTGCCCTAGCTGCAGGAGTGTTTTCAACCAACTCGATTTCAAGCAGCATCGGATCGTTCAACAAAATGAGGTATGCGTGTTTTCGATCCGCGGCCAGCACCCAAGTTGGAATCGCACTCGCGTTCGCGCGGGTCCATACAACGCCGTTAACTTCAATCGGACGAACCTGCACGGTGCCGGCAGCGGGGTCGTAACTGGCCAACTGAAAATCCTTGGTAATGGCATAAGCTCGTCCATCCGCCGCAACCAAAGTCATCGCGTAAGGCGTGAGCAGCGGTCCCAACTCGCGCCATTTCGTACCGGCAAGGTCACTCACCATCCAATGTTGATCTTCGCACGTCACAACATAGATCAAGCCGCGCGATTCGTCGGCGACGACGTCTGCGATACCTTGTCCGGCAAACGGCATTCCCAGATTTTCGGCGGTGCCAACGCGCGGATCGTAAGTCATGACGTAACCGCCCGGGTACTCGGACGTGTCTTTTTCGTCGAGTCGATAACCTTGCTTGCTGCCGACGTAGACCTTGCCCGAAGGCCCCACAAAGTTGCGCGTGTGAATTTTCGCTTGGGCCGCGTATCCTTTTGCGTCCAGTTTGCAGAGTTTGTTCGTGTCGAGAACGATGCGCTGGGTCTCGCGCCGAGGATCGAACTCAACGAGATGAGAATTTTCTCCGTATCGTGCGGTGCCGATATACATATTTCCATCCAGTCCTTCGCAAAGTGAAAAATAACCCGACTGATTGTTGTGCGACTCTGGCAAGACGTAATACGCTTTGGCCGGCAAGTAATTTGGCGGCTTCGGTGCCGCGGCTTCTTGCAACGCGTCGGCGTAAGCTTTCGGTAGATTTGCTGCGCCACCTTCTGCGGTCCACCAACGTGGCTTCTCCGAATAAACCCAAACGAACTCGTCACTTTTCTTTAGCGCAATGTCGACGCTCGCGGCGAAGGCTTCAGGAGTGAAATGGTTCTTGGCAAAGTCAGCGGTATCCCAGCCAAGGCTCCGCCATCGGTAATCCATCCAAATCCCAAACCCACACGAAACGACTTGGGAGTATTTTTTTGGGTCAGCGACAATCGGCAACAAGTCCGTTTTGATTGCCTTGTAGGCGGTCGCAAATTTTTCTGGCTCGCGATAGCCATAGGAAGGCTCGTGTCCGTCGACAATCTTGGATTGGCCGTTGGCTGCCTGGACCATGCCGTCCAAAAACGGCGCCAGCAATCCGTTTTCGCAGTCCGCAAGTGGAATGGCACCGGCGTTGGATTCGTACCAGGGCAGACTGTAGCCAAAGGTCAATAACACGGTCACGTTCGGATAGGCTTCCTGAAAGGCCGTCATCACCTCAGCGCCGCGCAAGCGCGATTGGCCAGCGTACGCATCCCAATTCTTGGTCGCGGCATCGCGTTGTTTTCGGTAGTTAAACAGTTGGCCTTCATATTGTTCCGTGTCGAACAGAATGCCCTTGCATTTCCCATCGTGAGCGACGCGGCCAGCCAGTCGGCAGTTGTTTACGATTGCAGAAAAATCGTCAAACCAATCGACTTTTCCAGGAGTCACGTTCAGCCGGACAAAGTTTTGGCTGAACCGCCCAAAATCTGTAGCTTGAAGGTCGGCCACCGCGCGACTCAGTTCAACATCCGAGAACGCTCGCTCGCTCCAAGCGGCCCAACTGAAATTTCCTGAACCGCCGTGACTCCAAAGCGATTGATCGCTGACGTCCTTGGCCTCGATGAAGTTCACGTGGAACACGCAGCCATCGAACGGCGTGCGTTGCATTTCCGAAATGTGCCCACGGATAAACTGCGTGTCCGGCTCGTCCCAGCCAAACTCGATCAGCTTCTTGGCTTGTTCCTGAATCGCCGCGGCGCAAGTTCCATTGCTCGCTGTGAATACGTTGGCAAGTACTAATCCTACGAGGACCACGAGTCGAATCATTTTGGATTTCCCTCCGGATTGTCGGAACTTAGAATCGACATGCGGGCGTTTTCGCACGACACGCTCTTTGTGATCTGCAGAATAGATCGGAATACTCGAAACTAAAAGCGGGGCTTGGAGTCTAGTACATTGCGAGAATCCGCGGCAACTATAATAAGCCGTAAAAAGGACGTTCGACCATGAAGACCTCGGTAACAGCAATTTTCATTTTCGTATTCACCACAATAGGGTTGGCTACGTCAATTTCAATTGCGCAAGAAAAGGAAATCCCTGAGGCATTGAAGCCTTGGACGAAATGGGTGACTTGGGACGACGAGCATTTGAATTGCCCCACTCCTTACAACGGTGCCAAGGACCATTTGTGTTTTTGGCCGTCGCAGTTGACGCTGATTACGGATCAGCAAACTGGCACTTGGAAGATTGTCGTCAACGTGTTTGAGAAAACTTGGGTTCCGCTACCCGGTAGCAGCGAACACTGGCCGCAAAAAGTACAAGCAAACGGCGACTCGGTTCCAGTAGTGGAGCGGGATGGAATTCCGTGCGTTCAATTGTCGCCGGGCCTACATCGGCTTGCCGGTGAATTTCGCTGGCAAGAAATGCCACAACGCATTGCGATTCCGAAACAAATCGGCATTTTGTCTTTGACGGTTGATGGTGCTGCAGTTCCGACCCCGAACTGGGATGCCGACGGAAGTATCTGGCTCAAACGACTTCGCGCCGAAGAGACCGACAAGGATTTAGTGACCGCACAAGTCTATCGGGTGATCGAAGATGGCATCCCTCTCTGGTTGCGTACCGAAATTGAACTGACTGTTTCTGGCAAGAGTCGCGAAGAACAATTGGGATCGATCATTCCGCAAGGCTGGATGGTCTCAACAGTCGATAGCCCAATCCCGGTTGCGATCGATGAGCAAGGTCGACTCATGGCCCAAGTTCGCGCGGGCAAGTGGACCGTTGCGATCGATTCGTTTCGTTCGACGGACGCAAAAGAGTTTCAATTCGCGACGGACGCGGTTCCCGTTTCTAAATCCGAATTGATCGGGTTCAAATCGAATCCCGCGCTGCGAGTTGCGGAGATCGACGGCCTGCAAATGGTGGATGTTTCCCAAACGACTTTTCCCGAAAAATGGCGTGGATTTCCGGTATTTCAGTGGGACACGAGTGCGACGTTTCGGTTGGTCGAAAAGATGCGCGGCATGGGATTGCAGCGACCTGAGGGTTTGCACCTGACGCGCCAGCTTTGGTTGGACGAGGACGGAAGCGGTTTTATTTATCGCGATGGATTCAGTGGCCGAATGCAACAAGTCTGGCGACTGGATGTTGGCTCAACACAAGAACTTGGCGCAGTTCGCATCGATGGCGAACCTCAATTGATCACAGCCAATCCGCGAACCCAAGCACATGGAGTTGAAATCCGCAGTCGCAATCTCAACATGGAGGCGATAGGCCGGTTGAATCGTACGTCCGAGCTTTCGGCGATCGGTTGGAAATCAGATGCGGATTCATTGAACATGACGTTGACGCTCCCGCCGGGTTGGAGAGTCTTTGCATTGTTCGGAGCGGATCGCGTCGATGGCGATTGGCTTACGTCTTGGACGTTGTTGGACCTTTTTATATTGCTGGTCTTTTCGCTGGCGGTGTTGCGACTTTGGGGTTTTCCGGCAGCCGTCGTTGCGTTTATCGCCGTTGGCTTGTCGTATCAAGAACTTGGGGCACCGCAGTTATCATGGTTGTTCCTGCTGATCCCATTGGCACTTCTGCGAGTCGTGCCCGAGGGTGCCGCGAAAAAATTGATCACTCTTTGGAAAAATGTCGCCATCGTTGCGCTGCTGCTGATTCTTGTTCCGTTCATTGCGCGTCAAATCCAATCCGCGATCTACCCACAGTTGGAAGCTGCGGGCATGACGTATGGCAAGTACCCATTTTTCGATCTGCGGATAAACGGTAATTATATGGACGCAACGAGACAGAGAGCAATTGAGGAGCATAATTTCCACGATGCATTTATGCGGGTGCCGCCAAGTGGAGTTTCCGATTTAACAGATACTGTCGAAGCAGTTACGGCAGGGGAATCAGAAGTTAGCGGCGCTGACTTACAAGGCCGACTGCCGAAAGGCGGCAAATCCATCGATCGTTCGGAAAATATGTTCAATAAATCCGATGTCATAATTCAAACTGGTCCGGCCGCGCCGGAGTGGGATTGGAATCAAGTGACCTGCGATTGGAGCGGTCCGGTTGCCGCCGAGCATAAGATCCGACCGATTTTCATTTCGCTTTCGCAGAACCGCATTATCACGGTTGTGAGATTGGCATTCTTGTTGTTGCTCGTCGCGATCATTCTCGGCGTTCGCAAACTTTGGAAGCCATTCGCGCGGCCTCGCGTTGCGTCGGCGGTTACGCTGTTGCTTTGCGTTTTCGTGCCGGCAATCGCGTCCGCGCAGATTCCCGACAAAGAAATATTGGAGACGCTGCGGCAACGTTTGCTAGAACGATCCGACGCTTATCCTCAAGCGGCCGAGATTGCCGCGGTGACCTTGAAGTTAAATGAAGGCAAAGTTTCGATGGAAGCGGAAATTCACGCGGCCATCGATGTGGCCGTTCCGCTTCCCGGTCGACTCCCCGATTGGTCCCCGATTTCGGTCAAGCTCGACGACGCCGCCGATGCAATTGTCTGTCGCATCAATGGCTATCTTTGGGTCAACATTCCCAAGGGCGTTCACAAAGTAATGGTTGAGGGAATGTTGCCCGACGTTACCGAGTGGCAGTGGGGCTCGTTGCTAAAGCCTCGTCTAGTTTCGATTGAAGCGCCCGGTTGGACGTTTACCGGTGTCCGTCCCAACGGCGTTCCCGAGCAGCAAATTATTTTTTCAAGGGCACAGAAACTTGCCGAAGGGACGGCAGCTTACGATCAGAAACTTTTCAACGCAGTTGTCGCGGTGGAACGGACTTTGGAGGTCGGGCTCGTTTGGAAGGTCCATAACGTCGCCACGCGATTGTCCGCTACGGGCAAAGCAGTGTCGCTCAAAATTCCGCTTTTGCCAGGCGAAAATGTGCTTTCGTCAAATGCGGTAGTCGCAGGTGGAATGGTCGAAGTGCGTCTGGCCGCCGGAGAGACTACGTTTCTTTGGGAAAGCGAATTGCCGATCACGGAAAAGATTGAATTGAATGCTGCTCAGACTGAACAATGGGTCGAGCGTTGGCTTTTGGTGACTTCTCCAGTTTGGAATGTTTCCTTTGAAAAAGATAAATTGTCCCCAATTTATGAACCGGATGAACAGAAGCTCATTCCGACTTGGAATCCTTGGCCGGGCGAAAGCGTGTCGCTTGCGCTTAGCCAACCCAAGGCCGTGAGCGGAGCCTCGGTCACGGTGCGCCACGCGCAGCATTCAACCTCGATCGGCGATCGCCTGCGCACAACCGAACTTACGCTCGACGTGGAAAGTAGCCTCGGCGGGGATTTTGCACTTGATCTGAATCCTGATGCGGAAATTACTTCGCTCAAGATTCAAAACGAAGCAACGCCCGTTCGACGCGATCAATCGGTGTTGATAATCCCCGTGCGACGCGGACGGCAGACGGTAATGATCGCATGGCAAACCACAGAACCTCTCAAGCCGCTTGTCCGAGCCGACCGCATTTCGCTTCCTGTTGAAGCGGCCAATGTCATCTCGATCGTGAACGTGCCGGAAAATCGATGGATCCTTTGGGCTGACGGGCCATTGCGCGGGCCAGCGGTCCGATTTTGGGTCATCCTGGTCGTCGCGATTTTAGCTGCGTTGATTTTGGGATCGATGGCGCTTTCACCGCTGCGCCGTTTTGAATGGATGTTGCTTACGATCGGTCTGACACAAGTTCACTTGATCGCGGCGATGTTCGTCGTGGGTTGGCTGTTCGCTCTGGCATGGCGCGAAAAGCAAAACTCAGATGCGATGCCAAATTGGCGATTCAATTTATTGCAGCTCGAAATCATCGTACTGACCGCAATCGCACTCGGGATTTTGGTCGTGGTGGTAGGCCAAGGGCTGTTGGGAAGCCCTGAAATGTTTATCGTTGGAAACGGCTCCACCCGAACGTCGCTACAATGGTTTCAACCTCGCATAAGTCAAACGCTGCCAGAACCTTATTTTGTCTCGGTTTCGGTTTGGTATTTTAGATTGCTGATGCTGCTGTGGGCATTGTGGTTGGCATCGTCATTGATCCGCTGGCTTCGACGAGGTTGGGAACAATTTAGTCGCGGCGGAACTTGGAAGCGACGCATCAAGACAGTCGCGATTCCACCCGCGCCGAACGGAGACGGGAATTGACAGAAAAATTACGGACAGAAAGATAAAGGATAGCTCGTTCCCAGGCTCCCGCCTGGGAACGCACTGCGCCCGAGGCTCTGCCTCGATTTCAGCAGCCAGGCAAGAAGCCCAAATCACTTTATCGATAAAGGAAACGGAAATGAGCAGCGTCGACAAAGCACTTGAGACACAAATTGCCAACTTGCAGAAGCGATCCGGCAAAACGCTCGCGCAGTTGTTTGCGCTGATCAAAAAAAGCGGACTCGTCAAACACGGTGAGATTCGCGACATGCTCAAGGCCGAACTTGGAATGGGACACGGTGACGCGAACACGGTCGTCCATTGTTTTATGAACCCGGGCACTGAAAAAGCTGGCAAAGCAAAACCTGCCGCAGCGGGCGATGCGTTGGCCGAGATCTATTCCGGTCCCAAGGAATCTCTACGACCGATCCACGAAAAACTAATGGCTGCGATTGAAAAATTCGGTGAGTTTGAGATCGCGCCGAAGAAGGCGTATATGAGCTTGCGCCGCAAAAAGCAGTTCGCGACGATCGGACCTGCAACGCAAACTCGCGTCGAAGTCGGCTTGAATATGAAAGGGGTCGCGGGAACGGAGCGGCTCGAGGAACTTCCCGCAGGCGGCATGTGCCAATATCGAGTGAAAGTAACGGACGCAAAACAAGTCGACAAAGAACTGATCGGCTGGATCAAAAAAGCTTTCGACGCGGCAAGTTGAATTCTTTATCTTGCCTCAATGCGAGAGGGTCAGACCCCAATTTACTCCGAGGACTACGCAAATTCGCGTCAGACCCTTTTGAGTTTTCGCGTCGGAGTGTGCTAATCCGCACCCCCAAAATCTCGAGCGCGGGCCAAGTTGGCTCTGGCCGTTGGACTATAATGAATGCCGCTTAAGACCCAGGTTCTCGCTGCGCTTCCCCTCGGAAACCATCGACGAGGCTGTTAGCCGAAGCGAGACCGATTTTGGATTTTTTGGGGTGATTTGTGGCTTATTACATATTTAGGGCGATTGCGGTTGTCGGCATTTGCTTGGTCGGATTATCCGCATCCCAAGTTTTGGCTCAGGAGCTGCCAGCGGATTTTGATTACCTTCGCTTGGCCCACCCAGATGTTGCTGAATTCCTGGAACTCAATGACACCCAGCGAACGGAGATGTCGCGACTTGTGGCCGAGCGAGCTGAGAAGGTAGCGGCCGCTACCGAAGATCAACGAAAGACGGTAGCTGGCGAATACGACCAAAAATTGTTGGCCTTGTTGACGCCAGATCAAAACGTGCGGCTTGCACAGTTACCCGATTTTCGAAAGCTCCGGTTTAACTTCGGAGCGCAGCAAGACTGGGGCGAGATGCTCCGCTGGTTCGCCAAACAAGCCGATCTGTCGCTTGTTATGGGAACCCCGCCGCGCGGTGCCTTTAACTATGCGGACTCGAATGAATACACGCCGGCCCAGGCCATCAACTTGCTGAACAGCATTTTGCTGACCAAAGGCTTCACGCTTGTCCGCCGCGACAAGCTTCTCATCCTGGTCGAAGTCAACGAGGGCATTCCGGACGAAATTCTCCCGAAGCTGACCATGGCCGAGTTGGACAAGCGGGGTTCGTTTGAAGTCGTCAAAGTCACATTTCCTTTAGGTGACAAACCGGCCGACACGGTCATGGCCGAAATAAAACCGATGCTTGGCAGCTACGGCAAGATCGTCTTGCTGCCGCAATCGAAACAACTGATCGTGACCGAAACCGTCGGTAAGCTCAAAGCGATGGACTTGCTCATTCAATCCATTCCCGCCGCGCCCGTAACGCCGACGCCTGCCCAACCCGCTCCCCCCGAACCGATGGTGCTGGAGTCCTATCCTCTGGGCCAACTCAATTTCGCGACCACCGTCGAAAACCTGAAACTAATCGCGCCCACTGCGATAATCGCCGGTGGCGAAGCAGCGCAAAAATTCATCGTCTATGCAAGCGCACCTCAACACTCCCTGATCAAGTCAATACTTGAGCAACTGAATTCGGGTGCGGCACCTGCTGACATGCTAGCGCGACTGCAAATTTACTCGCTGGAAGGTCCATTCGATCCAAAGGTGTTACAGGAACAGATCGCGTTGCTGGCACCTCAGGCCAAAATCGCCGTCGATGCGACCGGCAAACGGCTCATGGTTTTCGCCACGGATTCCCAACAGAAATTGATCGCCGATGCGCTAATCACAATGGACGTGATCACGTACGGCGAGCCCGGCAATCAAGTTCAGCTCTTCAGCTTAAAGCGGGCTAAACCCACTACGGCGGCCAGCATGGTCATGGCGATCTCGCCCAAAGCAACCGCGACGCCCGACGAAACCAGCGGCACTTTGCTCGTTCGAGCCCGCAATGAAGAAATGGAAATCATTCGTCAGATGATTGACCAACTCGAGGGCCAAGCTCATCCCGAAGAAAGCTTTGCGATCAAGTCTTATCAAATCGGCCAAACACTTCCGGCGGATTTTATGGCCACGCTGCAGACCCTTGCGCCCAAGGCCAAGATTCAAATCGACAGTGCGTCGAAGAAGCTGTTGGTGATTGGGTCGCCTGAAGACCAACAAAAACTGGAATCGCTGATCACCCAATATCAAACGACGCGACAAGGCGCCGTCGACGCCAAACTCAACACGTTCGTGGTGACGCCAGCGCAAAAGACTCAATTTCTGGCGATCCTGCAATCCTGGCCAGGCGAATTGGCTTCGGTACAAGTTGTCGCCGACGAAGCACCCGATCGTTTGTCGCTGTGGGCCAGTCCCCAACAAGTGGCACAAGTGAATGCAATCCTCGAGCAAATCAAGAACGACGCCACGCTTAAAATCTATCCGCTGGTCTCAACGGATTCGGCAACCGCGCTAACTCTAATCAAGTCACTGGTTCCCCAAGCGCAAGTCACTGCCGACGCGGCAAACCAACTAATTGTCGTCGCGACCGATACGGCACACGCCTCGGTGAAAAACGTCCTTGAACAACTGCAGCAGGGACCAGCCAACCCAAACCAAATCAGCGCGAAGTTCTATCCAATGGACTTGCGACTCTCGACCACGGCGATTGCAATTCTCACCGAAATCGTTCCGGCAGCAAAAGTGAAATGGGATGCGGGAACCGGCCAACTGTCGGTCGTTGCGTCGGAGCGTGATCAAATTCGAGTCGCAAAAGCCTTGGAAGAAATCAAGCCGTTTCTAGTTCCCAGCGAAAAAGGAACGCTTGTCGTGTATCCAATTCAGCCCGATTTGCGAGCTCGATTTGACGCCGTGCTGACAACACTGACGACGGAACTAGCCGACGTCCGAGTCGTTGATGATAAACGACCTGGCGAACTTGCCGTCATGGCCAGACCATCTCAACACGCCTTGATCCGTGAAATCATCGAACAGTTATCGCGCCCTGTGGAAGGTGCCGAACCATTCACTCTCACGGCTTACGCATTGAATGAAGCCGATCCCAAGCTCACCGTGGAATTCCTACAGCAATTGTTTCCCGCCGCCAAGCTGACGCCTGACGAAACCAGCGGACGATTGCTTGTTTGGGCACAAGCGTCCACGCATCAACAAATCCAAAAGGCGCTGGAAGAATTCTCACGTGGCCAGCCGACGACGCGAACCAATCCGCAGTCACTTAAGTCCTACAAATTGATCAACTTAAAACCGTCCACCGTGACGACGATGCTGCAACAACTCGTCCCGAAAATGCAGTTGGTCGCCAACGATGAACAAACGGTTTTGTTGGCTTGGGGCCGAGAACTCGACCACCAGCGACTCAAGGCGGCCGTAGAACAAATCGGTCAACCTGACGACCCGAAGGCTTCGTTGGTCAAGTTATATCCGACAGGAAAAATGGATGCCCTAATTTGCGCTGCGGTGATTGGTAAGGTCCTGCCCGACGCAATCGTCGTCCCCAATGCTGACTCAGCTCTGCTGGCCGTTTTGGCTCGGGCGGATCAGCACAAGCTAGTCCAACAATCGCTCGATCAAATGAGCGGCTTCGTCACTGCAGGAGGTCCTCCGGCTGTCGCTGTTTACCGAGTTGAACGATCGGGCAGCACTGCCGCGATTGCTGCGATCACTCCCGTCGTACCCCGAGCCAAATTATTGGCCGGCACGAATACGCAACAGATGATCGCCGTCGCAAACGAACTTGAGCATGCGAAAATCAAGGAGACGGTTGATGCGCTGGAAACTGATCAACCCGAAACAACCGGCTTGAAATTGCGAGTCTTTCATTTGCGCCAAGACCTGGCCACGCAAGTGAAGCCCTTGCTGCTGGCCGCGTTCCCCGCGCTTAAATTCGTCGGCACCGATCCGTCGTTGATCGCCGTGTGGGCCAGCGAAGAAGAAAATCAGCGCATCGAGACCTTAATCCAAGAGTCCGAATCGAAACTGGTCGCATCTCCCAAATCGATCAAGTCGTACGAACTGCAAAACGTCACAGCGGCCCAAGCAAAATTGGCGTTACAAACACGACTCAGCCAACTCGCGTTCGTTGAAATGGCTGATGACCGGGCGCTATACGTCTTGGCTTCGCCCGACGAACACGAAGGCGTCGCGAGCCTGCTGGACGAACTGCAGTCGGCCGTGATTACTCGACAGTCCACTACAGTAGAGTCTTTTCCGTTGCCGGGCGTGCCGCTCGATTTACTAGTCACCATGCTGCCCAAAGATTTGGCCAGCCAAGCCACCGTAAAAGCTGATGCGGCGACCGAAACACTAATCGTTTCCGCGACCGAAACGGTCCACGCCGCATTACGTCCTGTCATCGCCGAACTCCAAGCCAAACTTCCAAAGATCGACAAGCCGATTTCGCAAATTTATTCACTGAACGGAGTTTCGCCTAAAGACTGGCAAACGATTTTGACGCAACTCGCTCCGACTGCCACAATGGCAACCGATTCCGATTCCGGCAGCTTGGTCATAGTCGCTCGACCCAGTGTTCACACCACGATCCAAGCGCTAATGGATGAGTTTCGCAACACGGTGACGATCGGCAAATCGGCGCGGGCTTATCGTTTGAGCAAAGCCGATGTGCAAACTGCATCCGACGCAATTACGGCTTTGCTGCCGAATGTCAAAGTCTCGATCGACAAGACGTCGCGCAGCTTGATCGTGGTCGCCAATGAACAAGATCAGACGACGGTCGCCGATACGATCCAGCAAATTGACTTGAATGCGCCCAACGTCGCAGTCTCGGCGATTTACTCCGTCAACAGTGGCGACGGCGCCGCGTTGGCCACGGCACTGAAAGGTTTGGTCCCTAGTGCTACTTACGTCGCCGACACCACCGGAAAATCGCTGCTCGTTCTGGCCACGGTCGAAGAACAAGCACTGATCAAGAAAACTGTCGATCAGTGGAGCCAAGATCCAAGCAGGGCTCTGTCGCCTAAAGTTTACACCTTGAAGACGGGAGAACCACAAGCGGCGGTGACCGTGTTGCAAAAACTTTTGCCGGGTGCGACATTCGCGGTCGATTCTTCCACTCGCTCGATTGCCGCGACAGCCACTCAGGAACAGCATCAGCTCATCGCCCAGACAGTTTTGGAGTTGGATGGCGCGGGACGAGACTCCGGCCCAGCCGAGCTTCGTAGTTATGCCCTGACACAGGCGTCGGTCGATTCACTCACCACGGCATTACAGAACTTGTTCAAGGCAGACGCGCAAGTCAGTGTCGTCGCGGACAAGTCATCGAATACGCTGATCGCGGTGGCCCGCCCCCACCAACATGAGATGATTGCAGGCCTTATTTCCGCGACGGAGGCAACGGCGGGGACCACCAGTTTGGCCGAAACAATGGAAATTTACCCTCTTCCTAATGCCGATGGCAAAACATTCGCCGACGCAATGAACAAACTATTTGAGAACGCGAAGCCGAAGCCGCAAATCAGTTTTGATTCTGGTGCCCAGCAACTATTGACGCTCGCGACGGCGAAGCAGCATGAACAAATTCGTTCGACGTTGTCACAAATGCGAACTGAAGCGCAAGATTTCGAACTATTTCATTTACGCACGCTTGATCCACTTACGGCGCAGTCGGCCATTGAAGGTTTATTCCAGGGCGAGCCAAGAAAATCCGCACCCTCCATCAATCTTGATTACGACAACGGCACGTTATTGATTCACGCGACGCCAGACCAGTTGATCAAGATCCGCGCGCTCTTACTCAAGTTGGGCGAAACGGAAATTGGTCTTGCGGGAGACACGCAGAACAAGAATTTGTTACGAGTCATACCAGTCAACGCGGACATCGAGTCAGTACTTGAACAGCTCGAACGGATTTGGCCCAAGATCCGTGGAAATGAATTGCGCGTGCTGCGGCCCGAACACTCGGAGCCGAACGCTGTGCCTGACAAGCCGGATCCAGCCAAAAAAGATTCGTCGTCGTCCAGTCCCATTCCGACTTTGAACGACCGAGGGGTCAACCAATATCAAGTTAGCGTTTCTTCGGCGCGAGCATTTTTAGACGATTCGGCCGCCCTCACCAATTCGCCGTTCCAAGACGAATTGGCCACTCCGCAACAGACCGATAAAGCCCCGATCTTGGTGATCCCGGGCAACCGACAGATTACGTTTGCGTCGGCGGACTCCGAAGCTCTGGATCAATTGGAACAAGTGTTGCGAGCGATCCTTGGGCCTGGTGGCACGGGCCAAAACATGGGCAATTTCCAGACGTTTTTGTTGCGCAACGCCGGAGCCCAACAAGTGACTTCGATTCTCAAAGAGCTATTCGAAAAATTGCCGTCGACGCGGCAACGCAATTCGACGGGCACGTCGACGACATCGTCGACGACACCTTTGCTTGTCGCGTCCGATGAACGCTTGAATATGGTGGTCGTTTACGGCAGCCGATCGGACCGAGAGACTATTGCCAGCTTGATTCAAGTTCTCGACTCACCCGATATCACCGATGCGTTGTCGATTAATCAACCGATCATCGTGACGGTGCGCAATACCGATGCCGACCGGATACTAACGATTCTCAATAGCGTTTTTCGATCCCAATTATCCACCGGCGGCGGACGCAAGCAAGTTCCCATTCCGCCTGGCTTGCCCGTAGAAGTCGCGTCGCTTTTGCAGCAAGTCAATGTGGCGACGTCCGGACCGTTGCTCACTTTGGGCGTCGACACCGTGACGAATGCGATCATCGTTCTCGCGCCGCCGCAACTTCGCGATCAAGTCAAAGCGACGATTGGACAACTCGATCGCGCGGTGGAAACAGAACCCGGGGAAGAAATTCAAATCATACAATTGAAAAAAACAAGTCCTGCGCGCATCCAGCGAGCGCTTGATAATTTGTTCAAGGCCAAAAAATAAATACTAATGCGAGCGCGAAGTTCACGAGTGAGTCAGGTTGACACTCAACCCAAACTGTCTTAGAATTTTCACTCCCATCCAAAAACTACGCTATTCGGAAACCAGCAGTAAAATCAAATCGCAACTTGTTGCGAAAACAATAGTCGTTGCGGGTTCCCTCGAACCCAAACCTTTACACTTCCCCTGGATTTGCTGGGCTCGCCAAAATTGTCGAGTTCAAATCCTTGTATTCCGACGCCGCTTGAACCAGCTAACTCGTTAGTTGGCGTCACGCGGCAAATCCACGATGAATGACAACGCTGCCTCAATGACTTTGGACGCGGGCCTACTGCAATTGGCCCGGACGATTCAAAACCGCGATGGACGCTTGGATCGCTTTGCGATCGAAGGGGGTTTCGACTCGTCCGAGGACGCGTTGTGCGCGGTGGCGGCGACCCTGGGAATCGCGATCGTCGACCCTGCGAAAATCACGCTGGATTTGAGTTGCTTGGAAGGGTTTCCGGCCAAGATCATTCATCGACACAATATTTTCCCGCTTTATAAAGAAGGGAATTCCGTCGTCGTTGCGACCTCAAACCCGTTCGACTTGCAGGCCATCGACGCGGCTGGTGCAGCCTTCGAAAAGCCCGTCATTCCAGTGGTCGTATTTCCCGACGAACTTTCCAAGCTGATCAAAACGCATTTGGGGCTCGGTGCGGAAACCATCGAAGGCTTGATTGCGCTTCAAACCGAGCAATCCAACGATGTCGAATTGCTGGAAGAGATCGCCGACGACGGATCGGAAGCAGCCGAGCAAGCCAAACAAGCTTCCGTCGTTCGCCTCGTCAACGAAATTCTTTCCGAAGCAGTCGAGGCGCGAGCCAGCGATGTCCACATCGAGATTCACGAAGGTGGAATCAAACTTCGCTATCGAATCGACGGCGTGCTGCAAAAGCAACCGACGCCTCCCGAAATCGATCGCTTCCGCAACGCGATTATCAGCCGACTAAAAATTCTCTCGAAGATGAACATCGCCGAGAAACGCGTTCCCCAAGACGGACGCATCAAGCTGCGCGTCGGGGGTCGCGAAGTCGACGTGCGCGTTTCGGTGATCCCCATGCTGTTCGGCGAAGGCGTGGTGATGCGTATTCTCGACAAGAACAAAATGGAGTTCTCGCTGCGCGGCATTGGAATGCCCGAAGACTTGTATGAGCATTTCAAAAAGATCATCCGGCTCCCGCACGGAATCTTGCTCGTCACCGGGCCGACCGGTTCGGGAAAAACGACGACGCTCTACAGCGCGCTCAACGAGATACGCAGCGAAGATACGAAAATCATCACGACCGAAGACCCGATCGAATATCATCTCGACGGAATCAACCAGATTCAAGTCAACACGAAAGTCGGCTTGACGTTTGCCGCCAGCTTGAGAAGTATTTTGCGCCACGACCCAGACGTCATACTTGTCGGCGAAATTCGAGACTTGGAAACCGCTGAAAACGCGACCCAAGCATCGTTGACCGGGCACATGGTTTTCAGCACCTTGCACACAAACGATGCCGCGAGTGCTTTCATGCGTTTGGCCGATATGGGGGTCGAACCGTTTTTGGTGTCCAGCACGCTCGAAGGTGTCCTCGCTCAGCGATTGGTCCGTATCGTCTGTGCAGAATGCCGGGAACCTTATCAACCGATTCGAGATGAAATTCCAGCGGACTTTCCATGGGAAGAATTCACTCGATCGGGCGCGACGATTTATCGCTCGGCTGGCTGTCGTGCTTGTCGCGGCGTTGGTTACCGCGGGCGAAAAGGCATTTTCGAATTGTTACTGGTCAATAACGAAATTCGCCGCTTGGCCAACGAACGCGAAACCACGATTGAAATTCAAAAAGCCGCCGCGCGAGCTGGCATGCGAACTCTGCGACAAGACGGTTGGCAAAAAGTATTACTTGGACAAACCACAATCGAAGAAGTCATTCGCGTAACCAAAGTGGACCATACTTGAGAACCCCCATTCAGTTCCCTCGCCCCGGTACTCCGGGGAGAGGGTTTGGGTGAGGGGTTTTTCATTTTAATTTAGTTGAACGGTCAGCCAAACGATTCGCGAGAATTATCAATGCCTCAATTCGCTTATGTTGCTCGATCGCTTGACGGAAAGACGACCCAAGGGTCGATCTCCGCGTCGACGCGCCATGAGGCCATCAGCGAATTGCGGCAGCGCTCTTTGTTTCCGATCACGCTAAAGAGTGCCGACGGCACGCCCAACGTTTTTCTGGAAATATTCCAGCGAAAATCCGTCAACGCTGACGTCCTCGCCAGTCACTTAACGCAATTGGCAGACCTGTTGGAAAACGGCGTTTCATTGCTGGAGTCATTGGACGTGATCGCCAAGGAATCGACTCATCCGTTGTTGGGCAAAACATTTGGCGAAGTCCGCAACATGGTCGCGGAAGGAACGACGCTCGAAGATTCATTGGCCAAATACCCGCAGCTTTTTCCCCAAGTTTCGGTGAGTGTCGTTCGTGCTGGTGCCGAAGGTGGCTTCATGGAAGCCGCCCTGCGCAAGGTTTCGGATTATTTGGAACGTCAGGCCGAATTGCGTGGCCGAATTTCGTCAGCGCTTGCTTACCCTGCTTTTCTCATCGTTGCAGGCGTGATCGTGACGATTTTTTTGATGTTGTTTATCGTGCCGCGATTTCAGACGTTGTTTGATCGACTCATCGAGTCCGGCGCCGGTTTGCCGATGATTACGCAGATTCTGCTGACGATTCGTTTGATCTTGATGAACCAAGGCTGGCTGATCCTGCTCGGCTTAGTTGGGGTGGGAATTTTAATTCGCAAAGCACTCACGTCGAATTGGGGACGGCAGTGGGCCGATCGCTGGATTTTGAAAGTGCCAATGCTCGGTGACATCGTTCGGCAAAGTTCCGTGTCGCGGTTCTGCCGAATTCTCGGAACGCTGCTGACCAATGGTGTGCCGCTGTTGCGTTCGTTGGAAATCAGCGGCAAGTCCATCGGCAATAAATTATTGGAACAAGCCGTCGCGAGCGCCGCACAAAACGTCTCCTCTGGCGAAACGCTGTCCAAGCCACTGGCGGAAAGCGGTCTTATTCCCGCCGCCACAATGGCAATGATCCGCATCGCCGAAGAATCCAATAGTTTGGATCGCGTGCTGCTAAAAATCGCGGATGGAATCGACAAGAAAATCGAGCGACGTTTGGACATCCTTGTCCGGATGATCGAGCCGGTGATGCTGCTGTTGATCGCAGCCGCTGTGCTTTTTATTCTACTGGGTCTGTTGCTGCCCGTTTACGATATGAGCAACTCCATTAAGTAGCCACTTGTTGCGTTTATGTTTTTTGTTTGTTAACCCGAAAGGTGAAATTATGAAGCGTTCAGGTATGACTTTGTTGGAAATTTTGATCGTGCTGTCGATCTTGGCAGTTCTGATCGCGATTATCGCACCGCGAATTCTCGGCTCGCAGAAGAAAGCCGACATCAAAGCAACGAGACTGCAAATTTCGAATCTGGAGGAAGCGTTGAAAAGTTACGCTGTCGACAATCGAACATTTCCGAATACCGAGGAAGGATTGGCCGCTCTTTTAGAAAAGCCCGCTGACGAAAAGCGAGCCAAAAACTGGGATGAGCCATATCTGGATGGCGAAGAATTGCCCGCCGATCCGTGGGGCAACGAATTCAGTTACGAATATCCGCCAACGCATGGCAAACGAGATTTGCCTGACATCTGGTCGTTCGGCCCCGATGGCGAAGAAGACACAGACGACGACATCGTCAATTGGAAAACAACCGGTGAGGGCAAATCGTCGAACGACACGTCAACGTCGAACAACGCCAAGTCCACAAGTAAGAATCGACCATGAAACGCTCGGCGACCGACCGAAAACTCATCCGGCGAATCGATTCGGCTCGCATCCAGCGCGCCGGGTTCTCGCTGATGGAATTGTTCGTCGTCATTGCCATATTATCGGTAATGATTTTGGTAAGTTGGCCAATGCTTCGCCGCCCGCTGAATAAGAGCATCGTACAAGATGCGGCCCAACAGCTTCGGCGAGATTTAGGGTCGGCTCGTTTGCAAGCCGTCGACACCGGCAGGGTTTTAGTTTTCCAATTTCGACCAGGGACATCCACTTATTACGTCGGAACCACCGATCAACGAGGCGCCGAGTCTAAGATTCCGGCACGTGAAGATTCGCGGTCGTCGAGCGAGATGTTTCAACACAAATCCGCCAGGTCGAGTTCGCAATTTGGAGAGCACGATGTAATCGACGTCGTGGGCGATGAATCCTTGAAGGAGCTGCCTTTCGGAACTTCGTTTGCCGCGACTTCGCCCACAAGCGAGGACGAAATCTCTCCGACGACAGATTGGAAATCGGGAAAAATCGCGAAAATCGTTCCAAAAACCGGCGAGCCTATCGATAGCGAACTCGCACCGTGGTCCGCACCAATTCGCTTCTATCCCAGCGGCCGCTGCAATCCGGCGAGCATCCCGCTTACCAGCGAACAAGGTTACTTTGCCGACGTTGACGTTCAAGGTCTGGCGGGCCGAATCAAAATTTCCGCGATCCGCAGATAGGAACACCCCATGCGAATTCAACGACAAGGTTTTTCTCTAATCGAAGTCATGGTCGCCATGTCTATTTGTTTGTTCGGATTGACCCTGCTTTTGCAAATGACATCTTTGGCGCAGCGTTATGCTCAACGCTCGGTTGAACTAGCCGAAGAACAAATCATTTGCCAAAACATTCTCAATGAAATTTGTGTTGGCACGCGCGGCTGGACCCCGGTTACTCTAGAAACCTGCGAACAAAATTCGGAATATGAATTCTCAATCAGTTCAGAGCCGCACGCGCCATCCGGCCTGCTACTTGTAGAAGTCGCAGTCCGTCGATCCGAGTCGGCCACCCGTTCTGGGCAAAAATCGAATGAAGCCATCGCGAGCGCTAATTCGGAACAGCGACCGCCTCGCGAATTTCGCTTGGCCCGACTGATTCGCGCTCAATCCGCCGACTTGGTCACAACCGAAGTCATTCCGCCCGACCACGAAAAAGATCAAGTGCCCGAATGATTTTTAGACCAAGTTCAACAACTGCGGCGTCGCGCACAGGCTTTTCGGTCTTGGAACTTGTGGTCACGATGACGATAGGTTTGGTGTTGATGTCCGCGATTTGGACCATGTTCAACATTTTTACCAAGCGGCAGGAGGTCGATCGAATACAAACCGAAAGATCGCAGTTGATTCGAGGCTTGCATCAGCTCTTGTCTCGTGACATGGCCAACATTGTTCCCCAAAATTCCGGCTCGATTACGCGCGGCGCGACAAGCGATCGCGCGACCAGTGCTGTTTCTCCTTTTTCATTGCCCATTCCTTTTGGCATCGATTTGCTCGGTTCGGCCAGCGACGAAGTCGGATCGTTTGTTGGCAGCGACAGACAAATGCAGATATTAGTATTCGTCGATGGCGTCGCAACCGAACCCTCGGACGAATCGATTGAATCCGCAAAAGGTTTTTCTGCTTCCCGATCCGCAAGCGTCGATTGGCCGTTCAGGTCAATCGTTTATCGTTGGGAGCCAGCAATCGCACAGACAGAAATGCGGTCGGCACACGCGAAGTCGCTTTCGTTACCTGGAAATTTGGCCGGCAAATCCGGGTTATCTCGCCGCGAGACATTTTACGCCTCACGTAGCGAACCAAGCTCAGAGGTTAAACGCGACAGCCACAAGCCCGGCAGCGCGGCGGGATTTGGTTTTCAACTGGGTACTTCCGGGATTTCGCAGCAAGCTGCCGAACCGACCGAAGAACAATTGATCTGCGAAGAAACGGTAACCGAATTTTCCGATGCGGCGTTCGAGTATTTCGACGGGAGCGACTGGCGCGAGAGCTGGGATAGTCGGGAAACCGGCTCGTTGCCAGCCGCGATTCGCGTCTCATTCAATTTGCGAATCGAAAAAATTGCTCGTCCCTCCTCACGATTCGGTCGCGAATTGTCCGAATCGCCGACCAGCGATTCGCGATCTGAAAGGACTGACTCTCTCAACCAATTCGAGCACCAGTTTACGTTGATAGTTTCACGCAATTCCAAACCAACGAAATCCTCCGAAGTTTCACGATTCGATTCCACGCAGCGGGCTGATTAATGAACCGTGCAACCGCTAAATTTGCAATCGTTCACACCGGCATTTGCACGCGCTGCCACCTGAGGCGCGGACTAGTGTTGATCGTTGTAACAATCTTGTTGGCGCTAATGAGTTTGGCCGCGCTGGGGTCGATTGCTTTGATGCAAACGGAACACAAAGCCTCTCGCATGCGCGGCGACGAACTGATTTTGGAAAATACGGCTGCCTCGGCCAGCGAATGGTTGGCGGCACTTGCACAACAGCCCCGACAACACCGCGCGACGGCTTTGCGACCTACCGAAACGGGAGGCATTTTTCGGCACCAAACTTTGATCGCGGCGACGACTGATTCCGACGCGCCCCGTTTCGCCGTTTTGCCCGCGTCTGTGCCATCAAGTGACGAATTCGATATCAAATACGGGTTCACGAACGAGTCAGCCAAGTTGCATCTGCAATCGCTTTTGGACTGGGACAAAAAATTGCCCGGATCAGGTGCTCGCGCGTTGCTGCAATTGCCTGGGATGACGGCAAGTGTGGCGGAAAAAATATTGGATTGGATCGATGCGGATTCCATCCCTCGCATGTTGGGTGCCGAACAGGACAAGTACTCATCACTGCGGTTGTCGTATTCTCCGCACAATGCGGTTCCAAAGTCCTTGGACGAATTGCTGTTAATTCCCGGCGTCACCCGAGTTGACTTGTTCGGTGACGCGCCGCAAACAGAGCGCGCAGATTCGCCCACTCATCAGCCTTGGTCGCAGTTTTTGACCGTTCAAAGCGGCGAGCGAAACGAAGCGTTTGACGGCCAAAAGCGAATCTTCCTCAATTCGCCAGATTTGGCACAGTTACACCACGATTTGCAAGCCAGTCTGAGTTTGGATTGGGCCAATTTTGTCGTAGGTTATCGACAGTTTGGGCCAGCTCGAAATCCGCGAGGCATTGCCGCAGCTTCTTTGGAACCGAATTTCGCAATTCCACCCAAATTTGATTTCCGTTCAGAATTGGATTTAGTTGGAACAAAAGTCGCGATTGCCCAGTCCGGGAAGTCGGCCGTTCTTCTTTCAAGTCCGCTCTCCGCGAATCGAACGGGCTGGGCGGGCCAATTAAGTCGTGTCATGGATCGCGTCACCGTTCAAAATCAGCCAAGCATTCTCGGCCGCATCAATATTGAAGTGGCAAGCCGCGAAGTCCTGATGTCGATTCCCGAAATGGATCCCGCAACCGTCGACCGAATTCTTGCAACGCGATTGCTTTTGGCATTCGGAGAATCCGAGCACGTTCATGCGACGTGGTTGCTCGAACAAGGCTTCGTTGATTTGAAGAGGATGCGGGCCATCGCGCCGTACGTGACGACAAGCGGAGACGTTTTTCAAGCCGAGATTTTTGCTTATTTCGCCGACCGTCCCTTGTTTGTAAGGAATTTGGTTGCCGTTGACGGGACCGCGACCGAACCACGTCAGTTATACTGGAAAGACCTGCGGGATCAGCCGTTAACTTTTCCATTGACGGCGTTGTACCTGTC
Organism: Planctomycetota bacterium; assembly: GCA_031409895.1. Lineage (GTDB taxonomy): Bacteria > Planctomycetota > Planctomycetia > Pirellulales > Pirellulaceae > JANMEB01. The sequence goes on along the minus strand of JANNYC010000152.1, from coordinate 3,702 downwards.
GGCAAAATGAAAATAGTGCTCGCTCTGTAACACGACTTTCAATTTCGCAATTGCCACATCGAATTATCTTGGTTCACGGCGATCGCGGTTGAAAATTGATTCTAAACTGCAAATTTCATCCCCTCGCCTTCCAACTAACCCGATGATTCCCAACGGTAGTAGCGTACTAGCGATTGAATGGGATCGTACCGAATTGCGGTACGTTTGGGCGAATCGTACGTCTCGGCGGCCCGTCATTCGAGCGATGGGTCGCATCGCCGCCGAAGAATCATCGGACAATATCGTCCAAACCGAAGCGCTCTTGCAAGAGTTAAAGAGTCACCTAGGGATAAAAAAAGCCAAAGTCATCGTGTGCCTCTCTCGCTCGGACATCGACGAGTTTGAAGCAACGCTACCGCCAGCCGCCGACGATGAACTTGGGTTCCTCGTGGCTAACGAAGCTCACAAACACTATCCGGCTGTGGCGGAAGACGCCCAAATCGACTTCTTGACGATCGAACAAAACCCCGATCAGACTCGCCAAGTTTCCATCGTCGTTCTACCGCAAGAACGCCACAATCAATTCGTCGAACACTGCAACGGCCAATCATGGAGACTTGCGAGTATTCAGTTGCGGCATGTGGCGACGACATGGCTGCTCGGTAAGTTGCTGGACTTGTCCACCCAAAAACGCAGCATCCTCCTCAGCCTCAGTCGTACTGACGCGGACTTGGTGATCTTGGAGCAAGATCAAATCGCGTTGGTTCGGACCATTCACCTTTCCAATGAACTGGATTCCGGTTTGCTCGTGGAAAAGTTGTCTGTTGAAATTCAACGCAGCTTGATGATCACGACCAAGCCCGACCACGCCGACGAACTTGGCCAAGCGAAAGTGTTCTTATTCGGTCGCCCTGACGAACAAGAAACATTGCGAGAACAACTGGCCCAAGCCCTCAACTTTCACGTCGAGTTATTGGACCCGCTCGTTCCGTTTGCGATCTCGCGTCGCAAGCTGCCCGACCATGTTCATCAGTTCGCCGGGCTGTTGGGCTCATTGCTGGATCAACCTCGGGCGCAAACGATTGATTTACACACGCCCAAATGTGCGCGAAAAGCACCTGCCTGGCGAACGCGGGCAATCGTATATGGCTCTGCAGCCGCAATCTTGTTGTGTTTGGGAATCGGATGGGCCTCCAAAAATCTTTCCGAGGCCCGCCAAAGCAATGCGGCGCGAAAAAAAGACTTAACCAAGATTGAAAAACAATACGACGACATTCAAGCAAAACTGAGCGTCGTGGATTATTACGACCAGTGGATCAAAGACGACGTCAGTTGGTTGGACGAATTGCGTGAGCTTAGCCAGGATTTTCCCGAGCGGTCCAAAATTCAAGTCAAATCTATGACCCTTTCCGCCGGAACTTCTAGCGATGGGATCGTCGCGATGAACTTGCGTGCCAAAGACAATTCGGCCATCGCACTGCTCGAGCAAAATGTGCGCGACGAATCGCACCAAATCCGAATTAACCAGCTCAGCCAAAACGAATCCGACAAGGAATTTCCGTGGCAGTTCGGTGCTACCGTTCTGGTGAAACGCCGCGATCGCGCGGAATATATCCCAACGCCCCTTGATGCCACGACGCCCCCCGCGCCCAACCAGCCCGCAAACCAGTCGATCGAACCTCCTAATGCAAGGAGTAACCAATGAAAGTCGGACGACGCCCGATTCTGCTGGTGGTGCTTGGACTGGTGGTCGGCGGATATTTCGTCAACGTGCTGTTGGACCGATATTACTTTCAGCCGATGGATGTTGAAGCACGTTTGAACGCAACCTTGGGCAAGCGAATTTCAGAGACTCGACTTAAGGTCAAACGCTTGTCAGCGAAATTGCCTCGTCGCGACGAACTGGAAATCCGTGCGCTTCCGGCTGAACTCGAATTGGCCACTTCGTCCTATCAGACTTGGCTGATCAATCTCGTTTCTTCATTGGGACTCAGCAATCCAACTGTCGATTCGACAAGCCCCGTTTCCGATAGCGAAGTCACGCGACTGCAATTCAACATTCGAGGCAAATCGAATCTGAAGCAGCTCACACAGTTGCTGTTCGAATTCTACCGGTCGGGCAGTCTCCACAAGATTCGAACGATTTCCTTAACTCCCACCGGCAGCGGCGATCATCTCGAAATTCAAATTTCTGTCGAAGCCCTGTCGTTGCGTCGTTCACAAAATGATGCAGGCTTGTCCGCGTTGACCTCGAACCGACTCCGGTTCGACAACGTGGCCGATTACTCATCGATCGTCAAACGAAACTTGTTTGGCGAAGGCACAATTTCAGCCGGAATTCGCGCCGCGCGCCTCACCGCCGTCACATCCGACCGTCAAGGAATCTTCGAAGCATGGATTTCGTTAGGCACCGACGCCAAAACGCTTTTTCTCAAAGCGGGCGACACAGCCCAGATCGATTCCGTCGAAGTCATCGTGAAAGAAATCCAAAACGACTCAATCAAATTAGAACTAGACGGCCAACTCGGCCTAGTCGAAGTAGGCAAAAGCCTCGCCGAAATCCAACCCACCCGCTGAGCAATTGTATCTATCCTGTTTTCGTCGTTCAGCCAATTTCTGATTCGGTATAATACCCTTCTGTATATTTCCGAATTACCTCTGCATAACACGGTCGAAAAAAACGATTTCCTCGGTCTATTGACATCATTTTTCAGAATCTCCAAAATGCGAGCGACATGTAAAGCCGCCAACAATAATTTTCCCGCGGTATACATCTTGTTATGGCTTCAAAAGCATGACGTTCTTGACGTTGTCTCTTACTCGTACTCAGTGAAACGGTACTCGTACTCGATTGGACTGTGATGACTGAACCAACCTTCGATCATGAGAAACTCGACGTTTATCGGCTGTCGATCGACTACGTCGCATTCTCGTTCCAAATCGCAAAAGAACTTACGGGTTCGAATCGTCATGCTCGCGATCAATGGCTTCGTGCGGCTCAATCGATCCCGTTGAACATTGCTGAAGGAAACGGGAAACAGAGCCTCAAGGACAAGAATCGATTCTTCGAGATAGCTCGCGGATCGGCTTTGGAATGCGCTGCGATTCACGATATACTCTTGATTTGCAATGCGAGCGACTCGGAAACAAATCGGCGAGGCAAATCGGACTTGAAACGGATCGTATCGATGTTGACTCGATTGATTCAACGGACCGAAACGGTTTCGGAAGGATCGATCGAGTACGAGTACGAGTACCGCGACGCTGAGTACGAGTACGAGAAGAAACCAGAACAAACCGTTGCACCCAAGCCCGCCTTGCGTGCGTTTTGAAATGGAATCGTTCATGCGCGGGCAGGGTGATCGCCAGCGACTATGAAGTCGTGGGTTTGGGGAGTGGGGCGGTTACTTTTGTGGGGATTTTGCTTTTACATGATAGAAGTTCCCGGCAGGTGCCTTCGTCGGAGCCGCTTGTCGGTCGCTCACCACGGCGAAGTGAGTCTTCGAACGGAGCGAATGGCGACCGACAAGTGGCGCAGATGAAGTGCACCGGTGCCTTTGTTGGTGAGCTTCGAGGGAGCGATTCGTTCGATCGAATTCCAGCGACTTCAGTCAAGGATGGTTGATTAAGCGACTATTCGAGGTGCGAACGCTTTTCACTCTGGGGTGCCCGTTCTGCAACAGGCTGCGTTCCCTCAGTTATCCATGCACGGTTCAAACATCT
>JANNYC010000151.1:0-27657 GCA_031409895.1 Planctomycetota bacterium | reverse complement strand
TAGTCTGGCAATGGTCCATGCTTGCGAAAGCCGATCTTGTGACAAGTAACAATCAACTGGAGAGCCGGATGCGGGAAATCCGCCAGTCCGGTTCGGTGGGAGGGGAGCCGCAATTCATTGCGGCTTCCCTACCTCAATCTTGGGGAGATTGATTCTGCCGCTCAATCGAGTTTGACGTCCACTGTGATTTGCTCGCCGGGGGGAATTTCGATTTTCTTGGTGGCTGCATTTTCTGAAACACCTTTGTCGTTTGGCCGGGTATAAGCCCACAGTTCACAAGGAACCGAGGGAACTCGGTCAAACTGAAATCGTCCGTCCCGGTCTGACGTAGTTTGCGAACGTGGCAATTTGGCTGCGGAATTCCTGCGAGGAACAATGATTACTGTGCAATTTTCACAAGGATTGCCGTCGCGGTCGAGAACGCGACCTTTGACACTGCTCCACTTTTTCAACGACAGTTTGCCCAAATCGTTTTGATGGTCGTCAAAATTCTCGCTAAGAAAACCTTCACTGCTGGTGGCCGAAATGGAAAAATCACCTGGCGGCGCAGGAAAGCTGAAATTGCCTTCGGAACTGGTCAACACCCGCCCCAACTCCATCGAAGGAGTTTTGAACAATCCAGTCGATCGCTCCGAGAGGACAACGACAGCATCGCGGATCGGCTTTCCTTCGGCATCGACGATGATGCCGAAACTCGCTTCTGCGGCTTCCATCTCGAACAAAACATCCTTGGCAGATTTGGATTTGCCGAACGCCTCGTCGGTCAAAATGGTTTTGTGCCCGGAGTGTTCAATCATCAAATGGAATTTCGGAAACCTGCTTGCGAGATTGTCCAGCGGCAGTTCGAACTTGCCCTTGCGTCCGACGACGCCCATTGGACGGAAAATGCTCGTGCCGACATCGAATGGGATCAACAAAAAACGATCGATCGGCTCGCGCGTGAGCCGGTCGATGACTTGACCGACGAGGACGCCCTCACGTTCAAGCTGGACCAATTTCTCATCGCCTTGCTCGTCGTCGGAAAGTTCCACTTCGGTAGGACCAAATCCTGCGGAGCGCACATTAAATTTCAACTTGGCCTCAGGCGCACACGTCCATTCGAAACGTCCAGCGGAGTCAGTAAAGGTTGGGAACGACGGCTTTACCTGAGATGAATATACGAATGACAAATCATCATTCTGCACTTGCATAAGCGTCACACTGGCCTTTAGCGGTTGGTCGTCTGGGTCGGCTACTCGAATTCGAACGGTTCTTCCCGGTTGAAGTTTGATTGAAAACGGGCTCCGATCGGTCTTGGTATTGATCGTGAGTAGCTTGGGCGCGAAGCCTTCGCCGAAGCAACCGATCCGGTATTTGCCGTCTGCGACCGCTGGCATGCGAAACCGCCCTTGCTCGTCACCGAGCGCATCCACCGGAGGATGATAACCTTCGGCGACCAATTTCATTACCAAACGTGGCTTGGACACGCCTCGCCCGTTTTCCGAGAGGACAGTTCCGTCGATTCGCACACCGTCGGACAAGACAGCCACAGCTTCACCTTTGCGGATTTCGCTCTGCGTGTATTCCTGTTTCGTGGAGCCAGCGTCTTCGGAAATGCCAACATAATCCGCATGGGTGATCTGCAATCGAATGTTCCCATCCAACGGCGCGGACCCGTAAGTCCAACGCCCCGCAGAGTCAGTGATCGGCGCTAGTTGATCCGAGATGACCAACATGTTTGCTTGTCCTGCGTCACTGAAAATGGAAGTCGACGTTTCAGTAATGGTCAACGCGACGCGAGCGCCATCGACCGGCTCGCCTCGTTTGTTTTTGACAAAGCCGCCGATGTCCGTCGCGGGCGAAAGCGTGATCGTACATTCGTCCGGAACTTCGTCGCCCGCCATTTGCCAACGACGAGTGTGGGGAACTAAGCCAGATTTATGGACAGTGATCGAGGCATGGTGTCCGGCTTGTGGAAAACTGACGATCGCAATTCCCGCGTCGTCCGATTCGAAGGTGGGGTTCACGAAGTCGAATTCCGTTCGGCAATACAATTGCACTTTGGCACCAGAAATTGGCGATCCGAGTTGGTCATTAACGCGTACCAAAACCATTCGATCGTCGTGGGCTTGGGCGACGGGCTCTTGCGCAAAAACGGGAAACGAGAGTTGGAGAATAAAAAGAAAGAGGAGTCGGGATGTTGGCAATCGTGACATGGTCTTTCCCAAAGCTCTGTTGATTTGGTCAGCCATGTTATGTCCCCTTCGTCGCTTGTGTCCCTTGTGCTGCGTGGGAATTATGGGAGCAATGCGAATGATGAAAATTATGGAATTTATTAAATTAACTATCCGGCCGGCACAAGGGAATCGTTGAATCGATCTTGCAAAGCTTGCACCGTCAGTTCTTCGTGCAGCAGCGATTCCATGGCCATAACGGCGGCTTCGGCGGCTTGGATGGTGGTGATGCAGGGGACTCCGTGTTGTACAGCGTTGGCGCGGATTTTGCCTTCGTCGGTTCGGGCACCTTTGCCGCTGGGAGTGTTGAAAATCAAATCGACGCGGCCGTTTTTCAAATGGTCGATCAAGTTCGGATGGCCTTCGATCAGCTTCTTTACGACCTCGACCGGAATACCGGCGTCAGAAATGCATTTTGCGGTTCCTTCGGTGGCCATGATTTCGTGACCCAAGTTGTGAATTCGGCGAGCCAAGGCCGCGATTTGGTCTTTGTGTTGCGCACTGACGCTCATGAAAATGCGCCCTTTCACCGGTAAGCGAACGCCGACCGAAAGTAAACATTTGGCGAACGCCAGAGAAAATCGTGGGCTGACTCCCATGACTTCGCCCGTGCTGCGCATTTCAGGACCGAGGGCCGTATCGACGCCGGCGAACTTGCGAAACGGGAAAACGCTTTCCTTGATCGAGACATAACGCGGAGTCGGAATGCTCGTGATGCCCAGTTCGGCCAGCGTCTTGCCCGCCATGATTTGGGCGGCGATTTTAGCGATTGGAACGCCGGTCGCTTTGGCGACAAACGGAACCGTGCGGCTGGCGCGCGGATTGACTTCCAAAACGTAAACAACCGGCACACCATTTTCTTTCTTGACCGCGAACTGCACGTTCATCAAGCCGATCACGTTCATCGCGAGGGCCATCGTGATCGTCGCAGTGCGAATCTCGTCAATCACCATCAGCGGCAAACTGTACGGCGGGATAACGCTGGCGGAGTCGCCGGAGTGGATGCCAGCTTGCTCGATGTGCTCCATCACGCCCGCGACAACCGCATCGTGACCGTCGGCGATGCAGTCGACGTCGACTTCGGTGGCGTCTTCGAGGAATTGGTCTATGAGAACTGGTTTGCCTTGGGCGACGATAAAGGCCTCGGCGACAAACCGTTCGAACTGAGCGCGGTCGTAACAAATTTCCATCGCTCGACCGCCGAGTACGAAACTTGGTCGCACGAGCGCGGGAAAGCCGACTTCGTTGAGCACCAAACGGGCTTGGTCCATCGTTCGGGCGATTCCGCTAGGCGGTTGGCGCAGCCCCAAGGTCTTGAGAAAGTTCTTGAACAACTCGCGATCTTCCGCCGCGTCAATCGTGTCGACGCTCGTTCCGATGATCGGCACGCCAGCCGAAGCCAGTGCTCGAGCCAGGTTAAGTGGCGTTTGGCCGCCGAACTGAACGATCACGCCATCGGGTTGCACGCGGTCGCAGATGTTGAGCACGTCTTCGATGGTCAGCGGCTCAAAAAACAACAAATCGCTCGTGTCGTAATCGGTACTAACTGTTTCTGGATTCGAGTTGACCATGATGGACTGGATGCCCATTTCGCGCAGTGCGTAACTTGCGTGGCAGCAGCAATAGTCGAACTCGATGCCTTGGCCGATGCGGTTCGGTCCACCGCCGAGGATCATGATCCGCTTTTGGCCCGGTTCGGGCGTGGGGAGTTCGTCTTCTTCCTCGTAGGTCGAATAGAAATAAGGTGTTTCGGCCACGAATTCCGCCGCGCACGTGTCGACCGATTTGAATGTCGCGATGATGCCAAGTTCTTTGCGACGTTGGCGTACGATCATTTCGGTCGACTCCCACATCGTCGCCAATTGCCGGTCGGAAAAGCCAAACTGTTTTGCGCGTCGAAAGATACGACGATCGACGGTCGCCAAGTTCAACTGTCGCAACTCGTTTTCCATTTCGACCAATTCCAGCATCTGGTCGAGGAACCAAGGGTCGATTTTCGTCAGAGCGTAAATTTGCTCGACGGACATTCCGGATTTGATTGCGTAGCGGATGTACCAAGGCCGCTGCTCGTTGGGCACCGATAGTTTTGCGCGAATCGCGTCTTGGTCGGGCTGGGCATCCGTTCCCCACAGGTCTTTTTGGTCGCAGCCGAGTCCGAAGGAACCGACTTCCAAGCCGCGGAGCGCTTTTTGAAAAGACTCTTTGAAAGTGCGACCGATCGCCATCGTCTCGCCGACGCTTTTCATTTGAGTGGTCAAAGTCGCATCGGCGTCGGGGAACTTTTCAAATGCAAACCGCGGAATCTTGGTGACGACGTAATCGATCGTCGGCTCAAAGCAAGCCATCGTCTTGCGCGTGATGTCGTTGGGCAATTCCCACAAGCGATAGCCGACCGCCAGTTTCGCCGCGATCTTGGCGATGGGAAAGCCGGTTGCTTTGGAAGCCAGCGCACTGGAGCGGCTGACGCGCGGATTCATTTCGATCACGATCATCCGTCCAGTCTTCGGTTCGATCGCGAATTGGATATTCGACCCGCCAGTTTCGACGCCGATTTCGCGGATCACAGCGATGCTCGCGTCGCGGAGGCGCTGATATTCTTTGTCGGTTAGCGTTTGGGCCGGGGCGACCGTGATCGAGTCGCCTGTGTGAACGCCCATCGGATCAAAATTCTCGATGCTGCAAATGATGACGACGTTGTCATCCAGATCGCGCATCACTTCCATTTCATATTCTTTCCAGCCGATGATCGATTCCTCGATGAGGATTTCGCTGACCGGCGATTGATCCAAACCGCGGCGCACGAGCAGATCGAACTCGTCTCTGTTGTAAGCGATCGCACTGCCACTGCCCCCCATCGTAAAGCTTGGTCGCAGGACGCAGGGCAAACCAATCTCGTCCAAAACGTCCCGCGCGTCATCGATCTTGCGGATCGTGCGCCCGCGACAAACTTCCAAGCCGATCTTGTCCATCGCGGCTTTGAATTTTTCACGCTCCTCGGCCTTGGCGATCACTTCGGCATTCGCCCCGATCATCTCGCAGCCAAAGCGTTCCAGAACTCCGTGCTTTTCCAATTCCATCGCCAGATTAAGCGCGGTCTGGCCACCGAGTGTTGGCAATAATGCGTCGGGCCGCTCTAGCTCAATGATCTTGGACAAAATCTCCCAAGTCAGCGGCTCGATGTAAGTCCGATCGGCAGTGGCCGGATCGGTCATAATGGTCGCGGGATTGGAATTCACCAAAACGACTTCATAGCCTTCTTCGCGCAAGGCTTTGCAGGCTTGGGTTCCGGAATAATCGAACTCGCAAGCTTGGCCGATGATGATCGGACCGGAACCTATCAACATGATCTTGTGGATGTCGTTGCGTCGAGGCACTCGTTACTCCGTGAAGCGGCAACAGGCGTGAGGCGACAGGCTTGAAGGAAGCAAGCTACCGACGCGAATCGGTAGGGCTGACACAACAATCTAAATAACCAAACGCCCTAGCCTTGATTTTGAGCGTTGGCATTTTCGCGGACTTCGATTGCGATAAGTGTACGCGATTCGATAGCAATTACACAACAAGCTATTGTTTCCCGCCGTCGGTCTTGGTCGCGGCAGCGGGCGGAGCGGGCTTTTTTTCGTCGGTTGAGAAAGGATCGGCCGGTGGTGCTGCGTCGACCACTGTCGCGATCTTGAACGACTCAAAAAACTTGGTGGTCTCGGCGCTCACGTCGACTCCCGGAGCGCGGAGCACGGTAATTTGGTACATCCGCCGACCGACCAGATAAATGCGGCTAGTCCCTTGGATCGCTTGCTCAAAGCGTTTTCCTGAATACTCAAAATGGCGGCCAGGATATTCGCCCAATTTGATGCGTTCGTGTTTGGTCAATTTGGCCAGTGCATTGAGCACCGAGCCTTTGATGCCGCCGTCGAGCACATCGCGAATCTTGGTTTCGTCGGCGGGATCGAAATCCAAATCGTGATACGCCAACATAAAGCGAGCTTTGCCATCTTTGATCGAAACCGCCGCCATATGGACTTCGGTTTCAAGTTTCGGCAGCGGCTGGATTTTGCGCGACGTGACTTTGGGTTTGCCCGGCATCATGACTTCGACGCCGGAGCCTTCCAACGCGACTTTTTCCCAAGGGGGGTCGTCGGCTGCAACCAAGCTCGTCCAAGCCAGCATACTTAGAGTCAACAACGAAACCGCCAGGGTCTGACGCCACTTTGCGTCCGCCGCGGCGGATTCGAAGTAAATTGGGGTCTGACCCTCTCGCTTTGCGGTTTCTTTTAACATCATCGGACAACATCCCGAATAATCGTTCCATTGAGAACAACAGCCGCTCAAATCATCTGAACAGATTCAAATCGCCCTGAAAAGATCGAACCAAGCCCGATGGCCGATTCCCCGGCGTTTATTTCGTTGACAGGCAATTTTAGGCTGTTTACGATGGCTGCTGGGCTACGATCTACACGATTGGCTAATGGCGTTATTCGGAAATTCTGGGGGCGCAACTTCATTGTTCCCACAGCCCTCAGAATCGTTACGAGACAATCTGGAATAAGGTTCGGTTGGCCATACTCCGATATCCAATTCGATGCATCTTACGCAATCAATATTTCGTTCCTATTCGGCGCTGTGCATTTGCGCCGCGTTGATCGCGATCAGTCTCTCGCCGGTCGCCGCTGCGCAGCCCACTCCGAAACAGGACTCGCCTCAAACCGAAACGAATCCTATTGTCTTGTCGGTACAAGCATCAGGGCTCAGTACACCTGAGCAACTTGCTCGCGCTATCCAATTAATGTTGGATATTTCTCGCGACGATTTGGCGGTAGAGTACATTGGCCAACTGAATCAACTTTCGATCGACGACGCCAGTTGCTATGCGCTGATGCGAGATTACGGCAGTGCGTTTGTGATGCGGATGGCCATGTACGGCGGCGTTCAACCGGTCGGCCGCGAATTGGCCGAAAAGATCTTGTCGGCTGCGAATCGATACGCTAATGATCCGGTGCGTCTTGAAGAACTCACGCGGCAAGTCGCCGATTCGCAAATTGCCGTTCGAACCGACGCCCTGGAAAATTTGCAAGCGCTCGGCGAAGTCGGCGCGGCGGCGTTGCTCAATGCCCTCGCGGACGAGACCCGTGCCGCCGATCAAGGGCTTTTGTTCGAAGCACTCCGCCGCTGTGGACCGGCAGCCGAACAACCGATTCTTGGCGGCATTCTGTCAGCAAATCCTCGCTTGCGCCAAGCCAGCGTGCGCGCCGCGAAACATTTGAATTCAGACGAAGCCGTCACGGCGTTACTCCGCCCTGCGCTGGCCGAAGACGTTGTGCCTGAAATTCGCGCGGTGGCAAGCGAATCGCTTCAGCATTTGCTGGGCTTTATCCCAGATGTTGTCCACGCCGACGACATATTGTCGCGCAGCGTCCAGCGGCGATTGCTAAACAAGCCGCAACGTGGCGATCAGTTCCTGACCTCGCAACGCATCTGGCGCACCCACCCAGGCAATATGCGTCTAGTGGAATTAAAGCGCCCGCAACTCATCGTGCAACGAATCGAAGCAGCCGAGCGCGCCGAAGATTTGATCAAGACCAGCCCAAACTCCGCCGCCAATCTGCGACTTTATACGACGGCGATACTCGAAGCGACAAAATACGTTCGCGGTTTCGAAATCAACGTCGGCACATCCGACGAAATGAACTTTGCGCGACAAGCCGGCCCGGAATTCGTGGAGCAAGTCCTCGCCGAAGCCTTGCGGAGCGATTTGATCGGAGCAGCGGCGGGAGCTTGCGAAATCCTTGGTCAGATCGGCGATCAGAAATTATTGAGCGGCGCGTCGGTCAGACCGCTCGTCCAAGCCGCTTCGCACGCCGACCGCCGCGTTCAGTTTGCCGCTTGCGAAGCCATCATGGCGATCAATCCGGTTGCCACGTTTCCCGGCAGCAGCGCCGTCGCCGAAGCAATCGTTTCGCTTTCGCAGTCGCGCGGTCAGCCCAAAGTCTTGGTTGGCCATCACGATTTGGCGGACGCGCAAAATTTGGCGGCCATCGTAAAAATGCTCGGCTTTGATTCTGAAGCGGTCCATACCGCCCACGATTTGTTGCAACGCGCCGCCGAAGATCCGGATGTCGAATACTTGCTGCTGGCCGACACGCTCGGCGCGCCCATGTCGCAAGACCTAGTCGAACACCTGCGAACGCATCCGCGCACCAATCGGCTTCCCATCGGCCTGCAATTTCGAACCGACGTGATCGACGTCGCTTGGCGAGCCGGAGCCGCTCGCGCGATCGTTGATGTTTACTTAGTGGTCGATACGCGGCAATTCGAAAACTACGACCAGTGGCTACGACGCATGCGAGGCTTGGCAGGCTTGAAAATGCCATTGTTGTTAATCGTTAAGCCGGGTGACACGGATATCGCGGCCGGATGGGCCGCACGCGATGCGGATGTCCGCTTCGTTGAGATCGAAGGTCGCCAGACGGCGGTTTGGAAAGGTTTGCCGGAACAAGTCGCCAACGCATTTCGTCTATCGCGGTCTCCCGTAACGCTGGTCATCGAGCCCCGCACGGTCTCCAGCACTGAAGTCGACGTGAGTGCGTTGCTCGTCCTCGACCCAAACCAGTGGGTGCTGTGGCCCAAATGGACCAAGCAACTTCACGACAACCTTGTCACCAATCAGATCGACGTAGTTCGCACGAGCGACACGGGCCTAGAGCGTTCGACAGCCTCAGAAGGTTTGATCGATCAATCCGCTGGCGGAAGCGTCATCAAAATCGACGACATCGACTTTTTGTATAGCCGCGTCAGCGATTTGCTTTCCAATGAAGACTCCCTGATCGAAACTTACACGGACCCGACCGCCGGCAACCGGGCAAGACGAATCGAATCGGACGACCCGCTAACTGTCGCCATGCCCTGGACGCTGGATCGCATTCTCGTCGCGCGGCAAATGGATCGGCTAACTCAGATTTCTCCATCCATTCCAGTCAGCGGCAGTCAGCGCCGTTTTTTCGCCGGACAAGCGATGGAGTGGCTTTCGCAAATCTCCAAATCGCCCGAGCGATATCCGTTTTGGGACCTGAGCCAATTCGATCAGTCGATCGGACAAGTCGCCAACACGCCGCAGCTCTCCGCAAGCACTTGTCAGACGCTTGGGAATCTCGGCACACCGCACGCGCAGCGGCAACTTGCCGACGTCGCCAGCCAACATCAGTTGCCGCTAGAAATCCGCCAAGCCGCCGTCGCCGCGTTGCAACATGCCTTTGAGCGCCATGGCATCTTGCTAACGACTGAGCAGATTCGTCTGCAATTCGATCGCTACAACACCTCAGAGAGCTTGCCAGAAGACACGCGACAAGTTCTTTCGTCGGTCCTGGACGCCATTGAAAAGCCGTCCGGCGGCAGTTCGTGGTAGCTGCGAATGGCACGCGCTGGTTCTGCGGAAAGCGCAGATCCCTGATAACGCTGGAACGATTGAATCAGCCGGGGAGCATCCTAATTTCGGCCGATTTGGCCTCGCCTACCCCAAACCTGCGAGGCTTCTGCTTTCCCGAGGCATTTTTTCCTTGGAAATTTACCCAAGTCAGCTTTAAAAATTATAGACAGCGGATGGGGCCTTAATTATCGTTGGTCCAGCCGACCGGCCGCGACGGCGCGGCGGTCACGCAAAGAATCTGAGTACTTCAACTAGGAGAGACATCTATGATGAGTCGAAAGTTTTTGGCGTTGGCATTGGTCGGTTGCGCGGTCAGCCTGGCGGCGTGCAACGAAGCGTCCGCTCAGTTGTGCCGCCGTGGCTGCCACCGCGGCTGTGCCCCACAATGTGATTCGTGCTGCACGCCGCAATGCGCGAAGTGCCCAGCGCCCTGCGGCACTTGCGCGGGCTGCGCCCAAGATTCATGTTGCCCGCAAATGCAACGGTTGACTATTGATCCTTATGCGGCTTGCTTGGCATGCTGTATTAATCGCTACTGTGGAAGTCGGGATCATTTAGACCAATGCCAAGCACAGTGCGCCTATCTTTATGGCGAAGATCGTGGAACGGGACCTGGCTTTCCGACGTGCTGCCAATCGTGCGGCGGTATGCGAAGTTGCTATTCCGTCACGAATTGTCCAACGGCACCCTGTTGTCCACCCAGCCGGCCACGGTGTCGCCTATTTCGGCGCCGATAGATCCACTTGGGAGATCACCACGCGGAATCCAACAGGTAGCAACGCCGAAGCCGCAGTTATGGTACAGCGAGACTGCGACGCAGCGCTCAAGTTATAGGCGGCCGAATTGTTGTCTCCACCGCGCATGATCCGGATTCCGGATTCGGCGTCGCGAAAACTATCTTGGCACCATTCCCACGTGTTTGCCGGCATGTCAAACAACCCCCAAGCCGTGGGCATTTTTCCTTTAAAGGGCTGAATGCGAGGCTGCCCAAACCAGGAATAGTTTCGCAGTATTTCCAATTCAAGTTCACGGCCAAACGGTGTCACTGTCGTCGTTCCATTGCGATAGGCGTATTCCCATTCTGCCGACGTCGGCAGTCGAAACCCTTTGCCTGGTCCGTCGGTAGGCAGCCACGAATCTGAGGTGCGGGCATAGGCTGCCCGCAAATCGGCGCGTGCCGAAAGCCAATTGCAAAACTGGACCGACAAATTCCAATCGGTCGAGTTGTCCGGCATTTCAGCGGATCCCAAGCGATCGCCGAGAGCGGATTCCGGCGGCACATTGCCGGTCTCAGGGGATTCTGTCCCTTCCGCTGCTCGAAAAACATTGACGAGCTTTAGGCTGATGGGTGTGTTGGACATGTAAAACGAGTCGAACTCACGGGTCTCGACCGGCGCCGTGTAGGATGCGGGGACGCCGTCGGGAGCGTTGACTCCGAGTTCGGCCAGCCCACCTGGTATGCGTACGAAAGTCAAAATCTCCCCTTCGATCGGCAAAATAAACCAAGGTCCGCCTGGTTCGGTTGGTCCTTCCAAGCTGTCGACTATGTCGGCATGACCCCAATGCAGCAGGACCCACTCGGCGGCGGAGTGCGCGCCGCCACTGGCTTCGGGCGATCGAAACATCCGTTCGAAATACTTCAAGCAGGCATCGCGCTCGTCGCTCCGAAGCTGGTCGGGCGAAAATTGCCCCAACGCCAAAATCATCCCGCTGTGAACGTCGTAGTCTGTGACCCCATCTAGCTGGCGGACCAATGACACTAGGTCGTGCGGCGAGTCGGCAAAGCTATGCATGAAAGTCGTGCGCAGCGTCGGATCGGGACGCAATTGCAGCGCATGTGCAATTCCCGAAGCGTCGCCGAGTTCCGTGAGAAAATTCGCCATTCGACTCTGTATCTCCGGATCGTCGCCATTCTCAATTCGCCGCCGCAATTCACGGCATGCATCGGCGGGATGCGCTTGCAGTACGGCGATCACGTTGCGCAGCTCCTCCGAGCGATCCTTCGCAACTAGATCCAACAGCGCCGGAATGAAACTGGCGCCATCGGGCGACTCGAGCACGGCAAAATAATGCGCGTGCAATCGCTGACGCTGGTCGGCTGATTGAAGTTGCGACTTGACATGTTCGGCCGCATACCGCTGGAAGGGCCGCAAGTCCTCCAGCGCCGATGGAACGTCCGCCGGATTGGACAGGAGAAATCTGTCGGCCAACTGGGCCGCTTCGTTCCGAGCGCTTTGCCGGCGCGCCAAGCCAAATAGGCCGAGCGAAATTCCAAGCAAGATCAGCGCGGCAGCCAAATAAATCGAGTACCGCCGCCGGGCCGCCCCCAAGTATTCTCGGTATTTGTCCCGGCTTCGCGAATCGACGGACCAGAGCATCTGGGCCAAATCGACCGCGCCGGGGAAAAAACGAGAGTCCTTCCGCGCGTTCCACTGGTCGCCCAAAGACTGAAGTTGCAACTCGGCTCGTCCGCGCCAATTGGTCATCTTCTTGTCGTGCAGCCATTGGCGAATCGGTTCGACCAGAAAATCATGCGCCAACTGGTAGTACCGCTGTCGATTGTCGTTGGCGGGTTCAGCGGAAAGGGCCTCCGCGTCCATCTCGGCAGATGATTCAACTTCGGCGATGACTTTTATGTCGTCGGCCAGGAATCGCAGCCCGCGCTGAAACTCTTCGGGACGCGCTCCGGAGCCAAGCCCGCCGCGCAGCTCGTCCACGGTCCGAATCGGGCCCTTGATCGTGGCGGTCGTCGCCGGAATCAACTGCTCCAAAATTTTTCGGGCCATCGGCTCGCAGCGCCGCGCTTCCGGCCGAGCCAGGGAGCTGGAAAACGTGTCTTCCAAAAACCGGACGCCAACACCCGCAAGACCGCCCATTCGGCGCAGTTCGGCAGCGGTCCATTCTCGGTCCTTCATCATTTCCGCAAACACCGACAAGTGAACGCAGATGACTTTGCCATTATTGGCGAGCATCCGACCCGCGTCCTTGAGGAACTGCATCTGCTGCTTTTCCAATTGCCGGTGATCCTCGGGCAAGCGATGAAAGGCCCGGCCGAATGCCGCCAAAACGTCTCGCGCATGAGCTTCGTCGAACAACGGGAGTGCCATCGCGTTGTGCCCCTCGGCGATACCGACTTCCAGCTCCGACAAGAACTCGCAGACGCTCATCCAAAAATCGTCGCGCACCAACAAGAGGCAAGCGACCGTATCGCCGTCGCATTGGCGGAGCGCCTCGGTAAGGGTTTGACCGGCATAACGCCCGTGGGCGCTAAGCCATTGTTCGAATTGGTCCAGCACCAAAAGGACCTTGTCCCCGGAGTGGAGATGATCACCGGTTCGCAGCTCGCGAATCGTGGCGACCAGGTCATTCGTTGGCGAGATACTTTGGACGACGCGGCCAATCTGGCGGACAAGTCGGAGTTCGGTGTCGCGCCCGGCGCAATCGAGGTACACCGGCAGGACGCTAGCCGGTAATCGGGGGAGCAAGCCCGCTTTAATGAAGGAACTTTTGCCACAGCCCGACGGGCCGTAGATCAGTCCGATGGCTCCATCGTCCGTGGCGCGCGAGCTGAGGCGCGAACTCCAGAAGCGAATCGATTCAGGAATTCCCAGCCGGTCGCGTGGCCCAGGCAATAGGTGCAAGAATTCATCTTTGTCGATCTCGGAA
Source organism: Planctomycetota bacterium (assembly GCA_031409895.1). Classification (GTDB taxonomy): domain Bacteria; phylum Planctomycetota; class Planctomycetia; order Pirellulales; family Pirellulaceae; genus JANMEB01. The sequence goes on along the minus strand of JANNYC010000151.1, from coordinate 14,358 downwards.
AACGAGTGCAGTCCCTTGGGGACGATCCGCAGTCCCGAGTTCAACGCCTGCAGGGACGAACCGGTCTGTCCACCAGTTCCGGATTTTGAGCCAGCGTTGCTCACGTTGCTTCCGGAAGCATCTGGCGGATGCGAGGCCGAGTCCGTAGTGGGCTCAGCAATCACTTGCGTTGCAGTCGGCGGCAGGTCAAAGATCTCTCGCTTGGCGGCTTTCAGTTCGTCCAAAACGTCGGCCATTGAGGGATAGCGGTCCACCAGCCGCTTGGCGAGGCAGCGCAAGCAAATCCGCTGCAACTCCAAGGGAACGCCTGCGTTCAATTGGCGCGGGGGCGTTGGCTGGCGGTAGCCGATTTGCCGGGCCAGATCAGCGCGATCCTGCGCGCGAAACGGCATCTTCCCGGTTATCAGCCGGTACATGATCACGCCAAAACTCCAGATGTCGGTCTGGCCGTCGATTCGGTGATTCTCTCCGCGGATTTGTTCGGGAGCCATGTAGGGAAGTGTTCCTTCCACGGCTGGCGAAAGGTCAGACCAGCAAAGGTCGTCGTGCAGGGCCAACCCGAAATCGACAAGTTTAATTTGATTGGTGGTGCTGACGATGATGTTCCCCGGCTTGAGATCGCGGTGGACGAGTGAGAACGAGTGCGCGACCTGCAGCGCTTCGCCAATCTGCCGTAACAATTCGAGCGACTCGCGAAGTTCGAGCGGCTCAAGGCGAATCAAATCGCGCAGCGATTGCCCGTCAACGAATTCCATCACCACATAAGGCAGTCCGCTTTCGGTTTGTCCGACGTCGAACACGGAAACGATGGATGGATGAAAGACTTTGGCCAGCGCTCGTCCTTCGTTGAGAAACCGTTCGAATTCGTTCGGGCGCAAGGGCCGATCCCAGCGGGGAACCTTGATTGCGACAACGCGCCCCAATTGGGTATCCACGGCCTTGTAAACGCAGCCGTATCCTCCGCGACCCAGTTGCATCTCTATTGCGAACCGACCGATTTTTTCTGGCAACTGAAGACTAAAGTCGCCGGAGGTGGAAGGAGGAGTTTGATCGCGTCTTTTCGCCTCGTCGAATTCGTGATTCGAAGAATTAGTCGAATCTGACGATGCTGCCATAAGCCACTTCGGGGAAATAACCTCACGGGACATCACAGGTCCATTTGCAGTTCCACCGGCGCGTTGCAAACGAACATTGTCTCTGTGGCCGCCTAATTCTAACCCAGGCGATCTTGCGACTCAATCTTTTTCGCGGACAGTCCGGATAATAACCGACCCTGTTTTCACAGGCCATGACCGGTCGAACTTCGGCCACTAGCGTGCGCAGAGCTTATGGCCTGCGGTCCTGGGCGAGTATTGATAACACGCGGATTGCGGTAAACTGAATGCGTCCAAAAAGAAAATGTCACGTAATCACTACAATGCTCCCAGTGTCTGATCGCTCTCTCGGTTCGTCGCCGGAAATCATTGGCGAAAGCTCGGTGCTGCGCGGTGTACTGGAATTTGCTCGCCGGGCGGCTGGCTCGAATGCGTCGATCTTGCTGCAAGGGGAATCGGGGACTGGGAAAGCGCAACTTGCGGCGGCCATTCATCGATGGAGCGCGCGAGCCAGTGGGCCTTTTGTGTGCGTCAACTGTAGCGCGCTCGCCCCGGAATTGCTCGAAGGCGAACTGTTCGGCTACGCTAGAGAGGCTGGCGGCGAGGAGATTCAACGAGTGGGCCGATTGGAGTCAGCTCACACCGGCACGATTTTTCTGCACGACATCCACGCGGCATCGTCGGTCGTGCAAGTCAAATTGCTGCGCGTCTTGCAAGAGCGGCAGTACGAACTGATTGGCGATGCCAGACCGCTGGCCGTGGATGTGCGAGTGATCGCAGCCACCACTCGCGACTTGACCGCCGAAGTCAGTGGGAATCGTTTCCGCGAAGACTTGTACTGGCGGCTCAACGTCATCCCGATCATCATGCCGCCACTTCGCCGCCGCCGCGAAGACATCGCGCCGCTCGTGACGCACTTTTTGAAAATCTACAGCCAAGCCAACGACCGCAAGATCACACGCGTTTCGACCACCGCGCTAACCGCTTTGCAGCAATACGGCTGGCCCGGCAACGTGCGCGAGCTGCAAAACTACATCGAGCGCGCGGTGGTGTTGGCCGATGGCGATGAACTGACGCTCGAGCTACTGCCCGGCGTCGTCAGCGGCCAGCAAAAGTCTGAGATGGGCGCGTTTCGCGGCTCCGATCCCAAATCGCTAATCGAGGAATTCGTCCACAACGGCATCGCGACCGCCAACGGCGACGCCACCGATCTTCACGCCCAGATCGTCGACCCAGTCGAGCGAGAACTCATCGTCCAAGTCCTGCAGTCGTGCAACAACGTGCAGAAAAAAGCTGCCGACCGACTCGGCATGAACCGAAACACCCTCCACAAAAAGCTCAAGGAATACGGAATCGAGTAGAGCGTTCAGGCCAATATCGAGGTAACGACGTTGCCATGGACATCAGTCAATCGGTAGTCGCGGCCGGTGTGGCGGTAGGTGAGGCGGGTGTGGTCAAGGCCCATTAGGTGAAGGATCGTGGCGTGGAAGTCGTGGACGTGGACCTCGTCTTTGCCGATGTTGATTCCGTAATCGTCCGATTCGCCGTAGGTTATTCCTGGCTTCACGCCGCCACCGGCCAGCCATGACGAGTAGGCCCAGTGATGATGTTCGCGGCCCTTGGCATCGGCAGCCGCGTTAAAGGGCGTACGGCCGAACTCCGTCGTCCAAACGACCAGCGTGTCCTCCAACATGCCACGTTGCTTCAAGTCACGCAGCAGGCCAGCGACCGGCTGGTCGACATTCTGGGCGAGTGGCTCGTGAGTGCGCATATCGCCGTGCGCGTCCCAATTGTTCGACGAGCCGACGTCGATCAGTTCGACGAATCGAACGCCCCGTTCGGCGAGCCGTCGTGCGATGAGGCACTGCCATGCAAAGCCTTTGGTGCTGCCACGTTCGAGGCCGTACAGTTTCAGCGTGGCATCACTCTCCTTCGAGAGATCAAACACTTCGGGCATCTCCGCCTGCATCCCAAATGCCGTTTCGAACGATTTGATCCGAGCGGCCAGCATCGGGTCGCCGGAGTGGTTTGCCAGATGGCGTTGGTTCATCTTGGACATCACATCCAGTTCCAGTTCTTGTAATCGGCTAGTGGCAGCGCGGCGCTGGATGTTGGCGACCGGTTCGGGGCCTGGAACAACGAGCGTGCCTTGATGGGAGCCGGGCAGGAAATCGCTCCCCCACACTTGACCGCCTGCGTAGGGAGACTGCGGTGCGATCACGACAAACGACGGCAAGTTGCGATTCACCGTGCCGAGACCGTAGCTGACCCACGAGCCGATGCTCGGTCGCGCGAACGTGTACGATCCGGTATGGATGCCCAGCGTCGCTTCATAATGATTCGTGTGATCGGACCTCATCGAACGAATCACGCAAAGGTCATCGACGCATTCGGCCATGTGCGGAAAGAGCGAGCTGACTTCCGTGCCGCATTTTCCGTGCCGCGTAAATCCCCACTGCGGTCGCTGGAGGAACATGTTGAAGTCCCCTTTGCGGCCTTGAAACTCGTTGACCGAGACCGTCTTGCCGGCATCTGCAAAAAGTTTTGGTTTATGATCCCACGTGTCGACGTGCGAAACACCGCCGCTCATGTAGAGAAAGATGACGCGTTTCGCCTTGGGCGGAAAATGCGATGGCCTCGGCGACAATGGATCCGCCGCAATCGCCGGGGCTGCGTCCTCCGCAAGCAACTGCGAGACGATTCCCGGCAGGAGCATCGACCTGCCGATCAACGAACGCAATACGCCGCGACGTGATAAGTCAAAAGTCTGGTTGGCTTTCATCCGTTTACTCAATCTACATGAAGGAACTCATTACTGCCGAAAAACGCGCGGAGGTACGAGGCCAGCGACTGGTCTTCGCCGTCGATTCCATTCGCCGTCGACAATTCAGCTCGGTAGGCCGCCAGAAAATCTCTCGCTTCGGCCCGCTCTATCTCAGTCGGCGAACGCCCCAACCCGCGATACCACGCAAGTTCGATCCGCTGCGTCTCGTCAGAACTGGCGTCGAGGAGACGAGCCGCCCATCGTTCGGCTTTCGCATGAACGAATGGGTCGTTGAGAAAGAACAGCGCCTGGGTCGGCACGGTTGTCTCGAAGCGTTCGGCCGTGGTTGCGTTGGGGTCCGCACCATCGAACAGCGCGAGGAATGGATGCCGTTTGAGTCGTTGCGACATGAGGTAGACGCTGCGTTTATTGTGGTCGTAAACGGCACTGAAAGGATTGTGTTGCGTGTAACCCCAACTGGTCGGCGACGGAAAAGGATGTTCCCGCGCGGGTGCCCGATCGAGTTCGCCGCTCACCGCGAGAATCGAATCGCGGATTTCCTCCGCACTGAGCCGGCGGCGGCGAAAGGAAGCGTACAGATCCGTCGAATCAATAGCTGGTGTGGCGACCGGCTGCATTTCGGCAGAAATGGATGACTGCTGATAAGTCGCGCTCAGCATGATCAAACGATGCATGGCTTTCACCGACCACCCGCTGCGGATAAATTGTGTCGCCAGATGATCGAGCAACTCCGGCTGAGTCGGCGGCAGTCCACGAACGCCGAAGTCGTTGGGCGTCTTAACGAGCCCACGACCAAAGTGATATTGCCAGATACGATTGGCCATGACGCGCGCGGTCAGCGGATTCTCCGGCCGAGCTAGCCATTCTGCCAACTCCAGTCGCCCGCTGCCCGATGTCTCCGCAGCAAGCGGACCGCCACCCAAAACTTGGATCAATCCGCGAGGTACTTCTGCGCCGAGCTGATCCGGCTCGCCGCGCATTTGCAGTCGAACATTGTGCGGCGTACCCTCGGCCATTCCGTAAGCCATCGCGAACGGACCATCGGCCAGAAGCGTGTTGAGTTCCTGTTTCTCTTTGTCGGCGCTAGTTTGGAGCGCTGCGAGCTGTTGGCGAATCGTGGCGATCTCCGTGTGACAGGCCTGGCGCGAATCCACTGCGTCTGGAATCGGCGACGCATCGATAGACGGCAAGGGCTTGTCGCCGATGACAAAGTTGTCCGTGTCGAGCGAAGGTCGCACGCCGCCGATATGTCCGTAGCTATCGATGAACGAGTAATCGATCGTCCCGTCCCAGCCCGTCGCCAACTGGCCGGAGAATTTCGATTCGCCGGTTCGAGAAGCCAGCACGCCAGTGTAAGTCTTCGCTTTCAAATCGAGCGTCAATTGCACTTGATACCACTCGCCAATGACTAGCGGGCAGACGGCTTCCTTCGCGTCGGCACTGCGTCGAAAAAATTCACTTCCGTTGAAGAACAGCTCGATCGCCGCTGAACTGCCCGGTCCGTGCCCGAGATAATAGCGCCATGAACCGTTGCCGCCCGCCTCACGACTTGCGCAGCGGAAGTCAAAGCCAACGAAAAGTCGACCGTCAGGGTCAGGCTTCACACTCGCGAGCGTCAGTCCGAAACCGTCGTACTCACCACGATTCGGCAAGTGAATTCCAAGTTCTCCTTGCGGAAACAGGTTGCGGTAGGGACTCTGTGACATCCCCGAAAGCTTTACCAGGCTATTGGGACCAGGATTCCACGGGTTCGAGGGAGCTGTGTCCTTGATCTGCAATTCGAAATCGCCATCGATTCCCGCGAGTGCCTGCAATCGCGCGATCAGTGCGGCGTGGTTGGGTTCGTTAGCGGCGACCGTAACGCTCGGCAGCCCCGTCGAAACTGGCGGGATGGGCGATTCTTGCACGCCGAAGTTGTCGTACTCAATCGCCGGAAGTTTTGTCTCTGTCTTGTCGAGCGAGTCCAGCACCAAGAAGTCCATCGCGCCGGACGATTCAGCTAAAAAGGGTCTGCTCGAAAACTCGTTCGTCGTGCCCGGCACGCCGACTCTCCCAGAAACGGTTCTGGTTTGCAGATCGAGATCGAGCTGGAGGTTGTGCCATTGGTTGGGCTTTATGGCGCACAGGCTCTCGATTCGTTCGCCCACTCGCAACCCAACCGTGTCTAACGACAGGAACAGCTCGACAGCGGGCGTTTCGCCAATGGCACCCAATGCAATTCGATGCGCCCCGTTCGCACTGGCCTCTGGCGAGGCAACTCGAAAGTCGAGGTTCACATACAGAGAGTTGCAGTTTTCACTGGTGCGGCCCGGGTAAAGTGCTTGCGCAATACGATATGCACCGGCATCTTCGGGCACACTCGCGCCGAGCCTTCCCCGGGCGTAAAGATTCTTGAATGGACTTTGCGCTGCGGTGGTCACGGCGATCTTTCCCTCATAGCGCCATGGTGGGACAAGCACGCCGTTGCTCCCGCCAGCCGCTGGGGCCTGGATCTCGAAATCGCCGTCGATATCGTGGAGCGTACGCAGCACCGCCGCTGACACGGATTGATTTTGGTTCGCCAACTTGCCGGACCACGCGGCCATACGAGCATCGAACTCGCGCCACTTCGCTCTTGATTCGCTGACGGGTAGCAATGGCGCAAGTGTGCGCACTTGTTGCTTTTGCTCCGAGCCAGGGAATGCATAGCGGCTACTGTCGAAGATGCCGTAGAGGGCGTAGTAGTCGTTCATCGAGACCGCATCTAACTTGTGATCGTGACACCGCGCGCAGCCAAGACTCAATCCGAGCACCGATTGTCCCAACGTATCGATCGTGTCTTGAATCGTGAGGTGCTGATAATTTTCCGAATCGAAACCGAAACGGCGCGAGATTGCCAGATACCCAGTCGCAGTGACTCTCTCGGCATATCGTTCGCGCGGTCCCTGGTAGGCGAGCACGTCTCCGGCGACCTGCTCGCGGAGGAATTCGTCGTAGGGCTTGTCGGCTTGGAAGGCATCGATGACGTAGTTGCGGTATCGCCAGGCCAGCGGTACCGGGTAATCCGCCGTCTCGCCCGCTGTATCGGCATAGCGGACAACGTCCAGCCAATGCCGTCCCCAGCGCTCCCCATACGCGGGCGACGCGAGCAGCCGATCCACGACGGCCTCGAAAGCCCTTGCTGAGGCGTCTTGCGCGAACGCCTCGACTTCCTCCGGCGTCGGCGGCAAGCCGGTGAGGTCGAACGTCGCGCGACGAATCAGCGCGAGCTTGTCCGCAGCCGGTGCGGGCCGAACCCTCGCAACTTCCTGTCCGAATCGGATGAATGGATCGATGCTGGTCTGCACCCAAGCCTTGTCTCGAACGTCCGGCGGCGCGACATCGCGGATCGGCTCAAAGGACCAATGCTTCGCCGTCTCAAATTTCGCCGATTTCGCCGGCCAGACCGCTCCCGCTTTAATCCATGCCACGAAGTCCGCTACTTGATCGGACCGCAGAGCTTTGTCTTTCGCCGGCGGCATGGCCGACACATCCGCTTTCCGCTGAATCGCCTTGACGAGCAAACTCTCTTGCGGATTGCCTAGCACAATTGCCGGCCCGGACTTGCCCCCTTTGAGCAAGGCCTCGCGCGAATCAATTCGCAATGCTCCGGAAGTCTTCGTATCGCCGTGGCAACGAAAACACGTCCCGAGCAAGACGGGGCGAATCTTGGCCTCAAAGAAATCTTCGCGATCGTCGCCCGAGGCCAAGCGGTGGCCCAATGCCAACAGGCTCGCCAACAGCAGCACGCCAAAGCTGGTCACGCGATGCATGTCGATCGCTCCGAAACTCCACAAGGCACGCAAACAAACCTCAAGTCTCCTTCACGCACGCGCATGAAATCAACCGATTTTCTATCGCGAGTGAGGGTGTGATAACTAAAAGGAATTTTGATCCCCCGTCGCCCTTGACGCAACCATCCGAAGGCGATTTTCCCGAGCTTCCTTCGCGCTCAAATGAAGGGTGTTTGACGGTTATTGACCCCGATCATGCTTCTCGTCCGGGCGTGCGATGGGGCTACTCGGTGTGGGAATCAATTTTACTTGAACTCAAGAGTTCGAACAGCTCGCGCTTCGCAAGATCACGACGGTCGCGCCGACCCATTTGGCGAAAACGCATGGGGCACAAACTTACGCGGCCTATTCGGATTGGAAACATTCCGGTTCGCTCTTCATCCTTACGACATCCGAGGGAGCCGATCTGTCGGCGAAGGCGTCGGTCGCGTATATTTCGGGCCGGCATTGGGACGGCCGAGCCGACAAACTAATCTGCGGCACAAACGGTATCGCGGCATTGGCTTATTGCGATGTCCGACTGGCGCTTGATTCGTCGCATCATCCGTAGCTAAGGAAAAAAATCGTGAAGTCTTCCATTGTCGTGACATGGCTGGTTTTGTTTGCCAGCCTTAATGCATACAGCGGCGCTCAGTCGCCGCCAATCTCTGGCCGCACGGCGATGGAAATCGAAGGCTGGACCGTGTTGGTTAGCAACCAACTATTGGAACAGAACCAAGACGCGACCGAGCGGGCATTGGAATTACTTACCAAGCAGCTCCAGGAAATCAACCAGGTGGTTCCCGCGGTGGCCGTCGCGGAACTGCACAAGGTGCCGCTCTGGATTTCCCCCGAGTATCCGAACGTGATCCCGAGTGCCGAATATCATCGCGGTGCGGGATGGCTGCGTGAGAACAATCGCGATCCGGCGATGGAAAAAGCAGTCGAGATCACCAACGTCCGCATCTTCGAGCAGGAAACTCGTCGCATGCCTAACTTCGCGCTCCACGAACTGGCGCACGCCTACCACGACCGGGTCTTGCCGGATGGATTTGGCAACAAGGCAATCAAAGCCGCATTCAAGATGGCCGAAGCCGAGGGCCTTTACGAAAACGTCGAACAGCGTTTCGGCGATGGGCGCTCGGCCAACGTCCGAGCCTATGCGATCACCAATCCACAAGAGTATTTCGCCGAATGCAGCGAAGCCTTTTTTTCCACGAATGACTTCTTCCCGTTCACCCGCGACCAACTCGCCAAATTCGACCCCGGCATGTTCGAGGCGTTGAAAGAACTCTGGGGCGAGACTGCCGATCGTGCAACCGTGACGGCACCACGCTTGCCTGACTCGGACCAGCTCACACTCGACCGGATCTTCGCCTCCGACGAATTCCGCGGTGAACCGTTGCCTCCACGGAAGTGGCTTGAGAATGGCTCCTGCATTACCCTCCACCCCTCCATAACCCAACCAGATGCAAGTGACCTTGTACTGGTGAACGCTGCTGGAAAGCGTGAAGTGCTCGTTCCCACAGAGAGACTCGTGCCGCCAGACGCGGATCAACCCCTGGTCGTTGAGGGCTTTGAATTTTCGAAGGACCTTGACGTCGTGCTTCTTTACACCAATTCGGTCAAAGTCTGGCGCGAAAATACCCGCGGCGACTACTGGACGTTTCGTCGCTCCACCCAAAAGCTCTCGCAACTTGGTGGAGACGCCAAGCCGTCGACCCTGATGTTTGCCAAGTTGTCCCCTGAAGGTACCCGAGTCGGCTACGTCCGCGAGAACAACCTGTTCGTGGAACCGGTGGCCGGCGGCCAGGCAGCGGCGCTCACGAATGACGGTTCACAGGCGGTAATCAACGGCACCTTTGATTGGGTGTACGAAGAAGAATTCGGTTGCCAGGACGGGTGGCGATGGAGCCCTGACGGCCAGCAGATCGCCTATTGGCAACTCAATACGAGCGGAGTGAAAACTTTCACGCTCATCGATTACACGACGGAGTCCTATCCGATCCTGAAGACCTTCGCCTACCCAAAAACGGGTGAACAGAATTCGGCCTGTCGGATTGGCGTCGTTTCTGCGGCTGGTGGAGCGACGCGTTGGATCAACGTGCCCGGCGACACGCGCACCGACTTCTATCTCCCCAAGATGGAGTGGACGGGCAATTCGTCCGAACTGGTGATCCAGCGCGTTCATCGGGTGCAAAATACGGTGGATGTCATGTTCGCCGAGGCAGCAACTGGATCGGTTCGGATCGTGTTGACCGAACGCGATGAAGCCTGGGTCGATATCCACGACGACGCGGTTGAATGGACCGAGAACGGGAATTCATTTACGTGGATCAGCGAACGAGACGGTTGGCGGCACTTGTTTCTCGCCGCACGCGACGGAACCTCAATTCGCCAAGTCACCCGCGGCGAATTCGACGTGATCGGCGTGTTGCACATCGATGAAAAGACCGGACGAGTCTTCTTTCTCGCCTCGCCAGAGAATCCGGCCCAGCAGTATCTCTATTCCGTTTCGCTGGAGGGCAGTGGCGTGCCCAAGCGATTGAGTCCAGCCGATCAGCCGGGTACACACGCCTATGATATTTCGCCTGATGGGTCGTTCGCGATCCATACTTTCTCCACGATGAATACTCCACCGCAGGTCGAACTCGTCTCGCTCCCGGATCACAAAGTTCTCCACTCAATTTCGGCCAACGACCAACTCCGGGAAGCAGTGACGTTGTTGAAGCTTTCTCCAGTCGAGTTCATTCAAGTCGATATCGGCGACGGGGTGAATCTGGATGGCTGGCTCATGAAACCACCAGGCTTTGATCCGTCCAAGAAGTATCCGTTGGTACTCCACGTCTACGGTGAACCGGCTAGCCAATCGGTGAAAGATCTTTGGGGAGGGAAACGCTACCTCTGGCACAGGATGCTCACACAACATGGCTACGTGGTGGCCTGTTTCGACAATCGTGGGACTCCCTGTCCACGCGGTCGAGCCTGGCGAAAAGCGGCCTACAAGCGGGTCGGAACGCTGGCTTCGGAGGATCAGGTCGCCGCAACGCGCGAGCTGCTCAAGCAACCCTGGCTGGATGCAAGCCGCGTCGGAGTCTGGGGGTGGAGCGGCGGGGGATCGATGACGCTAAACCTGATGTTTCGTTACCCCGACGTTTATCACACCGGCGTGGCGGTAGCTTCCGTGCCAAACATGCGTCTCTACGACACTGTCTACCAGGAACGGTACATGGGATTGCCGCAAGACAATGCCGATGCCTACGCGGACGGCTCACCCATCACTCACGCTGCCGGCCTGAAAGGCAATTTGCTGATCGTCCACGGCAGCGGCGATGACAATTGCCATGAACAGGGAATGAACAAACTGGTAAATCGATTGATCGAGCTGAACAAGGATTTCTCGATGATGTCCTACCCCAACCGAAGCCATTCCATTAGCGAAGGAACCAACACGACGCGGCATCTGCATGGCTTGATGACGCGATTCCTCGATGACAATCTCCTTTCGAGCCCAAAGTAATTTACATCCACAATCCGGAACGGTTTCATGAAATGCGGTCATTGGTTGTTTGCGGTTCTCGTTTTGACTCTCGGCAACCCGTCGTTCGCCCAATATGCCGATTGGAAACACAGCGGCTCGCTCTTCATCCTCACGACTCCCGAGGGAGCCGACCTGCCAGCCTCGGCTTCGCTCGAGAATTTTCCGCTGCTCGTGCGCTTGAAAAATAACGGGCACCGCCACGACCATCTCCTACCTGCATTACAAAAACTGGTCCCCCCAAAACCTCCTCCTCGGCCAGGCCTCCCTCGCCGCATTGACGTTTTTTGAAGTGCCGTTTCTACCCGCAAATCCCGACCGCTGATTCCCTAGAGATAAACCAAAAGGTTATAATTCGAAGCATGAAATCAATCGAGCTATTTGCCGGGGCGGGCGGATTGGCACTGGCGACCGCCAATGCTGGGTTCCACCACAAGGCCGTCTTAGAGTGGAATCCAAATGCATGCGCAACGTTGCGCCAAAATCAGGCGGACGGCGTTGCTCAGTTGAGCGGTGCTCGAATCATCGAGGGCGACATATGCCATTTCAGTTTCACCGAGTATGCCGAAAAGATTGATCTGGTGTCTGGCGGCCCTCCGTGTCAGCCATTTTCAATTGGCGGCAAACACGTAGGGATGAACGATCAGCAGAATAGGATTGGAAATCGGTTTTGGTCATTGTGAAAATCAGTCTGTCAGTTCTTGTTTGAGAAGTGACGGAGAATCCGAAGGAGTTACTTCTCGTGTCAAATATCAAACTACTGCAACGACTTCGCGAAGAATGCGACACGATGCGATCACGTGCCCAAGCAATTCTTGACTGTCCGGACGCAATAGAACATTTGGTGGGTTACGATGTGTTTGGTGGACGTTATCGCGACCTCTTGAAAACCGACTGTTCGAAACTTGCAGAAACGATTGATATGATTGACAACGAGTTGGAGAAATCTTGATCGTGTCAAAACAGGGGTTTTCTTTTAGGGTTGGCGATCTTTATTCACATTGCGATGTCTACACGCAACTGAATGTGGGCAATTCGGGTGGGATCCGTGTGTCGTTGAACGATGATCGCACTCCCCGTCGTGTGGTGTTGATGACTCAATCGCATTCGCAGCAGGCGACATACGAAAACCCTTATTCCGACCGCATTGAAGGCGACGTGTTGGTTTATACGGCTGCTGGCAAAGAAGGCGATCAAGCACTTTCAGGCGTAAACCGCCGGATTTCCCAACAGGTTGAGTATCGTTTTCCAATATATTGTTTTTCGAGCGTTGCTTCCAGGCGAGTCAGTCGCGATGACCCCAAGAGATGGGAATTTGTTGGCCTTCTTCAGTTCCTTCGATATTTCCCAAGTAGACAAATCGATGTTCGGGGAGCGGTGCGATCCGTTTGGCAATTTGATCTCCGGGTACACCGACCCGAAGTGCCGGTTTTTCCCGCCAACGATCAAGTACTGAACGAGGCAGTGATGTCGGTTGAAACCGATGCTGATGATCGTGAAATTGCATCATCAATTGTTGATCCCCTTGACCCGACCATTGTCGAAAGAGAACGAAAACGACTCCTTGAGCTACACCCGCAAGCTTTTGAGGCAATTGTCCGCGACGTAGTTGTCGCAAGTGGATTTCGGGATGTATGCGTAACCAAATACTCAAGTGATGGCGGAATAGACGTCACCGCAACTGCTGGTTTTTCGATGTGGCCATTAGGAAGTCTTCAATTGCAAATACAAGCGAAACGCTGGCTTCATGCCGTTGGTCGCCCTGACATAGCTAACCTTCGCGGGAGCCTTGCGCCGTTCGCATGCGGTGCCGTCGTTACGACAGGCAACTTTTCCAAGGCAGCAATTCGAGAGTCCGCTGCGGACGGAAAACGCCCTATTGTTCTGATTGACGGATACCGGTTTGCAACTCTGTCGAAACAGTACTTGTCTTAATTCGGCACGCTTGACCTAGCATCATTAAACAAGTGGAAGAAACCACTTTGGAACAGCTTTCTTGACGGTTTCGGTAACCACGATCCAGGCAGTGGGCGATACGAACAAGCGAAATCCGACTGGGATGTGGTTCATCCCGGCCGCCTATGGGCAAAAAAGTGCAAAGGGAAAACCCCATCCAGAGCCAGCCTTTTGGCTGGCATCGAAAACTTCTTGAGCAAAGTCGGTCTGACGTCCAGCCAACCCATGGACCCCAGCGGTGGTTCCGCTTTCGAGTGATCCAAGACTTCCGGTTCCGCCAGGGGCAATACAATCTGTCTCGAATTAAAAACCCCTTTCACCACCATTATCACTTGCCTGCATGACAAAGCTGGAACCTCGACGATCTCCTCCTCAGACGCACCTCCCTCGCCGTTCTGACGTTTTTCGGAGTGCCGCGGAAGTGATATGATGTCATACTTTATCGTACCGAAGTCAGAGCCAAGCTCAGGTACCTTCGGGTAGTTTTTGCCAAAATGAGCTGCGTCCCCTTAATCGCCTTTTACGAAAGCAAGCATGAATACGAACACAACAAGTGCAATAGTTGGCGCAATGGTTGCGATGTCATTGGTGGCGAATGTGGTAATGGCCCAGCAGGCCGAGGCAGGTAGGTCGCTACAGGATTTCAAGGGGCCGGTGAAAGTTTTCGTTCTTGCCGGGCAGTCGAACATGGAAGGGCATGCCGGTGTGACAACGCTCGACCGGCTGGGTGAGCATCCAACTCATGGATATCTGTTGAAGAAAATCAAGCAAGACGACGGCTCATTCGTTGTGCGCGATGACGTATTCGTCTCGTATCAGAAAGCTGACGAAAAAATTTAGCGACCGCTGTCGGTGGGAATGGGTGCATGGGGAGCGGAATGGTTTGGGCCGGAGCTGATGTTCGGCATCGAGATGGGCGATTACTTTGAAGAGCCGGTTCTGCTGATCAAGACGTGCTGGGGTGGGCACAGTCTGTATGGGAATTTCCGGCCACCCAGTGCCGGCAAACCGGCTTATGAGACCGACTGCAAGCCCGAGGAGAGTGGTGCTCCGTATCAAAAAATGGTGAAAGAGGTGCGCGAGTGCCTAGCCAATCTCGACGCCGATTTCCCACAGTTGAAGGGTGCAAAAACCGAAATCTGCGGGTTCGTTTGGTTCCAGGGCTGGAACGACATGTGTCAGCCTGGCGATAAG
>JANNYC010000150.1:0-1234 GCA_031409895.1 Planctomycetota bacterium | reverse complement strand
CCGACCCGATTCATCGGGTGCCAATCTTGAGCATCCTTGCTCGTTCATGTCACGACTCCTTGCTGGTATTGGTTTTTGACGAAACGCAACACTAGCAGGAGTCGTGATTTATGAAAACTTGAACGGTATTGCGTTTAACCGCGACGCGTTCTATTAGCGCCGATGAACTTCCTAAGCCGGAAAGCGCAAGCGACCGGTTTCTCCGCTGCGGCGGATGTTTATCCCACGGTAACGGACGTTAGAGCCCCATCAAGGAAACCTTTTGAATTGAGCGCCAAGGCGCTAGCCGCCGGTTCCGTGCTGAAAGTTTTGCGTTGAGTGGCAAGGCTCTAGCCGCCGGTTCTTCGAACTGATCAAAAACCTGAAGAACCGGACGGCTCGCGCCGATTCCGCTACAAGTCGATCAATATTTGAATGGTATTGCGATTACACGAGCGTCAGCGTGAATACGTTGACCGGCTTGGTGAGCAACGGCGTGGACAATGGTCTGCGGTCAATCTTCCAACCGGCGGCTTGGATTAGGGGCATCAGATCGAGCGTCATGAGTCGCGCGGGATCGGTCAACAGAATTGTGCCACCTGATTTGAGGTGCCGTTTCCAGAATCGGTCTAGAAATGGGACGTCCTGGCGGTCATAGACGATATCGGCTCCGACAATCAAATCGAACTCGCGCCCCAAATCGCTCGTCCGCCAATCGACGAATGTTACTTCGACGCGCTCGCGCCACGACCAGCTATTGAGACGGGCGAAATCGAGGGCAGGGGGCGCATGATCAGCCAACACGACTTGAGCACCTCGAGCCGCAGCAACTGTTCCGGTGATTCCCAATCCGCAACCTAAATCCAGAACGTCGCGACCCGTTAGATCTTGATCCGCCAAGATCGAGGCCAAGCCAATCGCCGAATCCCATAGCTTGCCCCAATAGGGATGCCAAGCCATATCGCCATGTGCCGCGTTGAGCGTCGCTTCGTCTAAAAGCGAATCCGGATCGCTCAATGAAATGACGTCAAGATTGATCGACCCAAACGCATACGAAGTGGATACGACATCGTAATTGTCGGCGACAGCGCGACGCAAATCATCGAATTCCGCAGAGCCATTTGACGTGGCAGCGAGAGAACAAGCCTTTTCGTTTTGGACATCCATGAAAGCACCCGACTCAGAATTAGCCAGCATTTCACCCCAGCGGGGAATATGACCCTCAGAGTGTATTCATAGTAACCCGAAACGTTAG
>JANNYC010000149.1:0-51560 GCA_031409895.1 Planctomycetota bacterium | reverse complement strand
GCCGAACCCGAAATCGCCATTCTTGCTAGAAGCCTTCGAGTCGTAAGTCCGGGTGATCGAAATCGGCAGACCTCGGACGGGGACTTCCAGGTCGGTAAACCCGACCACGAATTCGCCCGGTTTCAAAGTCCCTTCGACCGTAATGAGCACGCTGGCACTAGCCGAGTGCCCGCCGATATTGGTGGCGGTCAAGCTCAGGTTGTACAAGCCGTTGGGCAATTGGGTCGGATCGAACTTGGTTAAGAATGCGTTGAAGACTTCGTTCGTCCCGCTGGTCGAAAAGACGACTTCACCGGACAACCGCGAAAACACTTCGAATACCCAAGACACAATTTGATCGATCCCAGCGACTCGATCGTCGACGGTGGCGATGACGTTTAATAAATCTTCGACCTTTTGGTTGAGGTAGGGCGAATGGATCGTGACCGTCGGCTTCGACGTGACGTTCGGATCGAATACGGATTTGGATTTGGTAATGGTCGTGGTCAACCCGTTCACGTCGGTCGCGGTCGCTTCGAAGTTAAGCTGCCCAATATGTTCGGCACCCAGCAGCAAATGCGCGCGGCCTTGGGCGTCGAGTGTTAGCCATAAGTTGTAAGTGACGACCGAATTATCGGGACGGGTCACGCTAAGGAGTTTCAATGTTCGCTCGGCGATGCCGACGTTGTCCGACGCCATGACCAAGATGATCAAATCGTTGCCGGAATATGGCGTAGAGGGCGAAAAACCTAAATCGACAACTGGGGCGACTATGTCCGTAACCACGTCGACGTCGAACGTGCGAGAAGTCGATCCGCCGAAGGTATCGCTGACCGTGACCGTAACGCTAAACGCCGCCGGATCGTCCGGGCTCCAGCGGATGCGGCCTTGTTCGTCGATCGTGATTCCACGAGCAAGCGACGCCGAATCCAGCGCGAATGTGATTTCATTGCCGTCATTGTCCCAAGCCACCACATCGACCATCAGGTCGTCATCGATCGTGACCAGTTGATCGGCGATCGGATCGACTACAGGGGGAGTATTGGCTGGGAAAACGCGGACGGAGAACCATTGGGTCTGGTATCCGGCTGGATTGGCGTTATCGGAAATTTTCACGCCGAAATAAATCAGCGCGTTGACTTCGGATGCAGGCGGAGTCCAAGTCAGCACGCCATTGGCGAACGAGACGGTGGCCGAGGATGTCTCGTGAACGAGCGAGAATGTTACCGGCTGTCCATCCGGATCGGTTCCGGTCGGTGTGTACGAATAGACGAGACCCGCAGAAGCCCAAAGCTGCGGCGTGGAAGTAAACGTCGGATTCTGGTTCGCCCCGCCACTGGTTGGCGGAGCCGTGATCGAGACAAAGTATTCCTGAGTATCGAATCCACCAAGCGTATCGCTGACGACAAAGCTAATTCGATAGGTAGCGGCAACAGTGGGCGACCAGCGAATTGAATCCCCAACGAATTGAATATCCGACGTGGTAACTTCAACTCCGGCGGAATCGAACAAGTGCAACCCGCCGAAAGTTAGAGTTTGACCATCGGGATCGACTGCGACAACGTCGTAACGGTACTGCGTTCCGGTAAGTCCTGTCTCAAGCGGACTGGAAAGGATGATCGGTGGCGCGTTGTGCGCGACGGTGAGCGTGAAGGCTTGGTCCTGGCCCGCGCCCAGTGCATCGCGAACACCTAGTCGGATTGAGTAGGTGCCGATTTCGGTGGGACTCGGCGTCCAACTTGTCAGACCCGTTTGCGGATCAACCATAAAACCAGCCGGTCCGCTGATCAATAGAAACGAGAGTGGGTCGTTTTCCGCGTCGAACGCGGTGATCTGATATTGATACGTCTGACCAATGACCGCTTGCTTATCGGGTTCGGAAGTTATTCGCGGAGCCGTATTGGAGCTTGATGTTGGAATGCGGATAGTGAACTGTTGAGAGTCCGTCGCGCCATGCTCGTCGGTGACAACCACGGTAAAGGTATATCCGGGAGTCCCAGCGGGAGTCACTTGGTTCGCGGTGGGCGTCCAATAGACTCGACCGATGGTATCGATGACCATGCCGGCCGGTGCGTTTTGCAAAACGAACGAAAGCGAATCGCCGTCGGGATCGAAACTTCCGATTTGATAGACCAACGGGATTCCGACTAGCCATTGGGATGGAAAATTTGCCGAAAGTTCTGGAGGGCGATTCGATCCGATAACACTAACGCCGAACGACTGAGTCGCTTTCTCGCCAAGCGGATCGGAGACTTCAACGACGACTTGGTGTAATCCAATTTGTTCCGCCGTCGGCGACCAACTGATTAGGCCGGTGGCCGCATCGATGGACATGCCGATCGGTTTCGTTACGAGCACGTAAGTCAGCAGATCGCCCGGATTCGGATCGGTCGCGTTGACATCGTAGGAATAGGATTGATTGACATTGAGGTCGCCGCTGGCTGGCGTCGACGTGATGGTCGGGCCGCCGTTATCGGAAACGCTCGCTTGGATCACTTGCGAACCAAAATTGCCGTGCGGATCGTGAACAAAAATGGTAAACCGATACGTGCCAGCGTTGGTCGGATGCCAAGTCAATAGACCGGTGGCTGCGTTTATGGCTAAATCACCGACGTTATCCGACGTCGCGATCGAGTAGACAAGCGGTTCGCCTTCGGGATCGGATGCAATGACTTGATATTGATAGTTCACATCGCGCTGCGGCGCGCCAGGCGGAATGGACGTGATAACCGGCGATTGATTGATAAAGATCGCCGTCACGATTTGCGAGGCGGAATTGCCGATCGGATCTTGTGCAGTAACCCGACACGTAAATACGCCTGGAGCGTTTGGAGTCCAAGTCAACAAGCCGGTTGCCGGATCGATGGCCAATCCGGGCATTAAATCATCCGTAGAAACGGAAAACGTCAGCGTGTCGCCATCCGGATCGAACGCTTCGACCTTGTAGCGATAAGTATTGATTTGTAGTGCTGGTCCCGGCGGAGATGAAGTGATTGCCGGCGGTTCGTTGGCCGGATCCGAGCTGAACACCGCGATGTCATAAGTCAATCGAGCGAACGCTCCGGCAGGATCGCTTGCTTGCAATACGACCGTGAAGACACCAGATTCCTGTGGTACCCATTTCAATTTCCAAATGCCGTTTTCGCGCACCAACAGCATTCCACGTCCGTAAGAATCCGAATCCAATGACAATTGAACGGAATCGCCGTCCGGGTCATTCACAACGATCGTATCGACGTACTGCTCCCCTTGAATCGCCTCTTGATCGGGAGTGAAGTTAAACGACGGAGGATGATTCGCGCCCACGGCCGGTCGAACCGAAATCACAAACTCTTGGGTCGCGACTCCACCCCTCCCATCATCTGCCGTTATCACTGTTACGAAATTCCCGATCTGGGTAGCGCTGGGGTGCCACACAAGCACTCCGTATTCGGTGCCAAAGGTGTCGGTCGATGCCGAAATCGTCATTCCCCGAGCGAGCGACTGCTGGTCTAAACTATACGTGACGCGATCCCCGTTGCGATCGAATGCGAAAGCGGCGTAGGTCCATTCCAACCCGGCGGTATAAAACAACGGCGGCGCTGGGTCACTGTGTAGGAACGGGTCCGTAATGAATTCCGGAACGTAGTTGGGGAATAAAACGTAGACACGGAAGAACTGCCCTGCCACGCCACCATGTCCGTCTGTCGCGCGGACGGAGACATCGTGATAAACGTGAACGTGTTCGGTCGACGGGACCCAGGCGATCTCACCCGAATTCGGATCGATCACCATTCCGTCGGGGGCGATCACCAGATCATACGTGAGCACGTCCAAATCCGGATCGGTCGCGTTGGAATCGTAGCGGTATCTTTCGTTAGCCTGCACCGCGACAACGGGAATGCTTGTGAAAAAGGGTGAGGCGTTTTGGTTGGGCAATTCCAAACTGACTTGAATTACGAAATCCCGAATTGCCGATCCACCTCGACCATCGGTCACCATGACGCGCACGGACTTCGAGCCGACTTGTTGGATCGTTGGCGTCCAGCGAATCATGCCGGTCTGCGAGTTGATTGCCATCCCTTGCGGCACAGGTCCAGCAGCGCCGAACGCCATTCCGACAAGATAGTAATTGAGCGCATCGCCGTCGGAATCCGAGGCGACGACTGGAATTACAATTTCGCGATCGTTTTTGGCACCGAACGGTCCGCCAGACGCTATCGTCGGGTTATGGTTTGTGGCATTGAGGACTTGGGCATTGACGGTCCAAGTTTGTAAATCCTCACCTCCGCGACCATCGGTTGCGCGAACGGTAAAGGTGAACATGCCCGATTGGATCGGAGTCCAATCCAAGACTCCGGTTTGCGGATCGACGGAGCCTCCGTGAGTTTCGCCGATCAATTCATACGCTACCGTGTCACCATCGGGATCGTAGGCTTCGACATCGTATTCATATCCGTAGTTGATCGTGACGGGAATCGAACCGAGAATTTGGCTCGTGCCTACCCGCCGAAAAAGCAAATCGAATTGGTGGGCTTGGCCATCGCCGGTAAATCGAATGTTAAAGTTAGTCGGTCCGCTGGCATCGGCCGGTTGTGTGCCCGAAAGATTTTCGAATGTCGAATCGCCGTTGGAAGCGATGATTTCCACATCGTAGGCGATTTCGGGCACGAAGCCCAGAATCGCGGCCGTCATTCCTTGGACCACCCAACTGGTGGTAAACCCCGGCGGAATTTTGAAGAACAACGGGCTGTTGGGCGCGATCGTATTTGGGGTCGGCGACCCCGTCCCGTTGGGGATCGGAACGGTATTATAGTTGAGCGCACCAGTCAACTTGGCCAAGGCCCGTGCATAAGTGCCCGTATGCACCGTGGTGAAATCGATGGCCTGATTCGATTCATCGCCAATTTCGGGATCATCGCCAGGGCCGAAGCCGATCAACGGGATGACGCGCGCGCCGATGTTGACGAGCGCATCGATGGTTTGCTGAATCGTCGCTGAATCCAACGGAGCCGTGTTGCTGCCGCCGCTAAACAGTTCGGATTTGCTGACCGTGATTCCGTTGTATCCGACGACATTGGTCAGGACTTCGTCCGAGCGGAATCGCATCGCCGCATCGGTCGCCATAATCACGATCTTCATCGCCCCGTCGCGAAAGCCCACGCCGCCAATCGTCCCTGCTGGTGGTGGGGACATCGTCGCTGGGTTGAACGCGGGAACTTCGCCGAATCCGCCCAGACGGTAACCGCTTCCGGTGGCCAATTGTCGAAGGGCTTCGAGTTGGGCTTCCGGGAATTCCGGGTAGCCGTTTCCGGGATAGACTCGTTGAAACGCCTGATTCACCGCGCCGTATACGCTGTTCCAGCCATTGACGATGGGGAGATTCAGATGGAAGGGGCGTTGGGCTTCTTCAGGTTCACCGGATGAATTGGGATAGCGATCGATCGCAAAATCTTCAAATCGAGCGACGCCGAAACCAAAATCCATTGAGCCCAATATCTGGTGGTTCTGAATCGAACTCATCAAATCCAAGAACGCTTGTTTGAACTGCTGGCTATCGGCGGTTCCTTCACCTCCTACCACGCTCGGCGTATCGTCCAGCAATAAGACGACATCGATTTTCTGGTTAAATCCGGCTAGCAAGGAAACCAATTGGCTGGCTGTTTGACCTGGCTCGAGCTCGAGATTGATGCTTGGCGGCGTGACGTTGGAGGTCGCGGGGTTGCTTTCGCCGACTAAGTTGAATCGGGTTTCGGGTCTGCTGGTAATCACCGGCGGCAGATTGCCGGGCTGGGGATGGACGAAGACGCGATAGGATTGGAAGTCGACACCCGGTTGCGTCGCGTGATTGTCGCCGACGCGCAGAGTGACATCGACGTACGTGCCGAGTTGATTTGGCGACGGCGTCCACGTGACGACTCCGGCGGTCGGATCGAGAATGACCAAGCCGCTGGGGCCACTGACCACCGAATAGGTCAGCGAGTCGTAATCGGGATCAAAAGCGTCCGAATCGTACAAATATTGGACTCCGACGTAGGCTTCCAAAATTGGACTCGTTACAAAGTGCGGTGGGCGATTGATGGCCGACGTATGAACGTCGATCGTGTACTGTTGTCGGTCGCGCCCGCCGAACGGATCGGTCACGTTGATCCGAACAGTGTGCGTTCCCATCTGGCTCGCACTTGGCGTCCAAGTTACTTCGCCAGTATTGTTATCAACATTCATCCCTGCTGGGCCATAAACCAAGTCATAGGTTAAAGTGTCGCTTTCCGGGTCGACGGCATCGGAATCGTAGCGGTACTCGTGGCCAGGAACTGCTTCCATCAGTGGATCGGTCACAAAATGGGGTGCCAGGTTCTGATAAGCGTAGAACTCCAGCTCGTACAAAAACTGCGCGTGATCCGGATTGGTAAACTCAAGTGAAAAGTCGATCAACTGGGCGTCCGGCTCAAGGTCGTCATCGATAGGGAGCAGGTGGCTGACATTGATGTACCAATCTCCGTTCGACTTTCGGCCATCGACGCCTTGGGGAACAACATGGCTTACCGAATCGACGCCGGGGTCGAGCGGTCGGAGATTGCGAATGACGGCAACGAATGGTCCGCGAATAAGTTGCCGACTGACGTTTTGGACTTTGACGTCGGCGAAGAGTCGATCCGTCCCTTCGGCGAACGACGTGACGTGATAATCTACCCCAAGGCTCGGCGTGACGTTGACGAGGTGATTGAAATCGACTGGCGATGTCTGCCGGGGATGCTGATAACTTGGCGGGACGACGTTGTCGATCGATGTGCCACTACTCCAACTGGCGAAAGCGAGGTTTGGCATGAGCCAAACACTGGTCAATATATCGGTATCGTTGTTGACGAGCCGAGCGATGATCTGCGCGTTCGTTCCGGCTGCCAAATGAGAAATGTTGATCGTGACAACACCGGTCGCTGCATTGAAGATTGTACCGCCACCCAGTTCGACGTCTTCACCTTCGGAAAAATTCAAAACCGAATCGCGGCGCTGAAAAATGGGTGCGGCGAAGCTTGTAAAACTCACCGGTTGGACCAAGGCGATTTCGAATGCATCGTTCATCCGATTTTGGCTGAGCTGATCGAACGACAAGCTGTGAAACGACATCGACACTGCGGCGAAGCCGCTGGGGACAGTGAACGAGTACGTATGTTGAGCGGCGAAGTCTGAGTTTTCGACGAGGTGGATGCCGACGTTCGGTTGTACAACATTTACTACCAGCGGCACCGGAATGTAAAATCCATCTTCATCGAATACTTTGGCGGAGATTGTAAATGTTCCGGCGGCAGCATAAGTGTGATTGGTGGAATTGGGGTTGTTTGGAACCGTGGCAATGGATGTTCCGTCGCCCCAATTGATTTCCCAATGGTCGATCGTGTCCGCACCCGGATCGTTACCCGCAAACAAGTTCAAAAAATACGCCTGCGATAGCGTTGCCGTTATCGAACCGCTGATGGAGACTTCGGGCGCGACGTTGATAATATTGACCGGCAGCGAGTTGGTTGAAAAATTACCTTCGCCGTCGAAAATCGAGGCATTGATATTTGCAGTCGAATTGCCGTCAGCATAGATATGGCTAATCGTTTGAGGCGAATCGATGTAATCGTAGTGATCCGAGAAGCCATCTCCCCAGTTGACGAACCAGCGCAGCGGAATTTCATTTCCGGGATCGGAATAGTTAGCAATTAACGTGTACGAGGACCCTTCGTTCAACGTGGATGGACCACTGATAGAAACCGTCGGCGCAATGTCGAGGACTTGGATCGTCCAATTATTGGACGAGAATATCCCGTCTTCGTCGGTCGCGGTCGACGTCACGATGTACGTGTTGGGACCGTTCGCGTAGGCATGGGGGGCCGATGTCGGATCGCCATTGAGCGTTTGCGTTCCGTCGCCCCAATTGATGGTCCAATAGGCGATGGTGTCTTGGCCGGGGTCTTCGGAGGAAAGATTGAGATTGAACGATTGGGCTTCGTTGACCGTGGTTGGTCCGCTGATTTGTAGCGTGGGTGGAACATTGAATACCGTGATGTCTTTGGTCAGGGGAATCGCGTATTCAGTAGCGCCGCTTGTCGTTAGAGTTCCATGGAGTGTGTTTTGGGTTTCGAAAAGATTCTTCGTACTGTTCATCGCGGCGGCAGTCCCTGCGGCAAGTGCGGCTTGAGTCATCGAGACGACTTGAGCGGTCGTATAGTAATAATTAATCCCTGGGTACTTGCGCGAGTTGAGGTACGCGGTGACCGATTCGCGCAAGAGCGCGGCGAGCGGGCCGTTGTTGTATTCAGAACCTTTAAGCTTCAAGGCGTCGATGAAGTTAAGATTGTCCGGCACGAGTACTTGGGCACCGAAGACCGATTCGTAGAGCGTGGTCCACGTGACACCGCTGGGCCAATCACTTTTGTGTTGCGGAGCTTTCCAAAATCCGTGCGAAAAACCCTCGTAGCCGCCGATTCCAGTCCCGGAAACCCAAGCGGATACCGTGATCTTGTAGTTGGCATCGCCGTCCAGGTAGACGTGACTAGCAATCGTCTTTGTACCTGGATAAATGTCCAGCACAGATCCGTCGCCCCAATCGATCTCCCAGCGCTTGACGGTTTTGGCGTTCTTGTTGAGTGCGAGGGTATACGTTTGCGCTTCGTATAATGAGTCCGCACCAGTAATCGTTGGATCGCCTGCGGCTGCTTGCGGGCCCGATGGGTTGTAGGTTGGACCAGTTTGAAACCCGGATGGACCGCCGTTATTGAAGTTATCTTTTTTGGTGATGATATAGTCGTCGGTGGCCGCCACAAAATTCACTCGAATCGGAACGCTGTCCAATCCCGACTGGTCCGCCACGTATCCATTGAACGTGATGAAACTGCCAACGGTGTAGCCGGTGAGGCTGTAGATGTAGAGATTCCCGTTCGTCGGATTGATGGCGATCGGTCCGGCCCAATCGGTCCAATAATCCCGCACATTATTCTCGGCGTCGGATGCCAGAATGTTGCCGACGTAGTTGCCAATGGGAGTATCTAGCGGAACATTGAAGATGTAGTTCGTCGCGTTGAAATTGGGATCGGCATTCGTTTGGCTTGTGACGTTGACCGTTACCGGTGCATCGTCGGTGTCCGTTCCGTTGGACGCGCGCAGCGTCAACTGAAATGATTCTCCGAGGTCGGGTGCCTCGGACGCGATCAACGAAACATTTCCCGTACTGGAATTGACAGCGAACGGCCAAATATTGCCGACGCCGGAATAAGTCACGCCGCTACCTGAAGAGTGGACGACACCAACCGTCCCCAGATAGGGCAAATCGGCGGCTACTGAAAAGGAATACGAATTGCTATCGAAGTTTACCAAGCCCGCGAGCATCATGCGTGGCTCAAGTGCTTCGACATTCCAATCGAATCGATCAGAGCAAGTTGGTTTCATTCGCCGGGCGATTTTTTCCCACCGAACTTTGTAGCCCAGCCGAGAGAGAGTTTTTTTCCACGACGTGATAGGAAGTCGCATGATTGCCCCTCCAAGTGTACGGTTCCGAGGTTGCGCGCTCCGGCGCCAAAGCCAATCAACGAATTTGTTTATCGGACGTCGCGCCAAAC
Organism: Planctomycetota bacterium; assembly: GCA_031409895.1. Classification (GTDB taxonomy): domain Bacteria; phylum Planctomycetota; class Planctomycetia; order Pirellulales; family Pirellulaceae; genus JANMEB01. The sequence goes on along the minus strand of JANNYC010000149.1, from coordinate 42,000 downwards.
GCTGATGCGTGCGACCTCCCACGGACCTACCACCAAATACCAATTCCCAATGACATTGCAATCCTGTGAAAAGATATTGTGAAAATAATTCTCGTGCCAAACGCGAGAAATCATTGATAGCCTATTTAGGTCATATCGATTTCCCGGACAATTTTCAACGGCGACCGAAATCGGCATTTTTCAACGAGTGGCTCGCCGGCAAAATAGATGGCTTCCCGCCGGCGCGAATCAAGTGCCCGGAACCGATTCGATGTCGCAGGCAACGCGGGCTATTTTCGTAGCTTCCAGGCGGTCATCCAGTAGCGGCCGGCGCGTTGCATTTTGAAATCGGCGCTAAGTTGACTTTGCATCTCAGGCATGTGGCCGGCTCCGTAGAAGATCGCGATGTTGGTCTTGCCAAGGTCGATCTGCTTTTTCAAAACTTCCAGGGCCTTGCGATTGCGATGGGTAATGATGGTCGAGCCGTTCTTGCCGCGGAAGATCATCATGCCCCCTTCGATGTCTTTCATTTGCTTGGCCATGACGCGACGCAGCTCTAACGCTGGGTCGTCGGAAAAGACGGATAACAGCAAATCGGCTTGGGAAATATCGCCTGAGTTTTGCTGAGCGATGCTCTGTCCGACGGCGCGCAGAAAATATTTTCCAAAACTCTCGTCGTTTTCCGTCATGCATTCCAAGAACTCGTCGGGGCTCATGTCAGCGTGGACGAAATTTTCTTTCGTGTAGTCAACGTGCTCCAATTGAAACTCCAAATCAAGAACCGCTTTCATCCCGTTTTGTAGAGCGGCAATTGGGTTGAGTCCTTCGTCCATGCGGCCCCCTTTCGGAATACGCGTTCCTTCGGGAGCGACTAATTCGTATAGGACTGCGTCGTAGTTTTCGAACTGCTTGTTGAAGGCAGCGAAGTATTCGGGTTCGCCGATGTGAACGACGCCAACCAAATCGACATTCACTCGTTCGCCTTTGGCATTGACCCCTTCATATCGAGTGACGGAAGTTTCCAGCGCTACTGGCTTTTTCTTCGCATTCAATCGGATACGAATAAAGCCGGAGAAATCGTCAGCTTTCTTTTTGGGGACTGCCGCTTCGGAGCTGGTTTCCTGCGCCGATTTCGAGATGACTTGAGATTGGGCGACGGAAATATCGGCGAAGACAACTAGAAAGCAAATGCTTGCGCTAAGAATCGCTCGAATGAGCATGAAATCACCTTTGGGCAGACACGAACTTTCGGCAATAGTAGCCGGGCTTCTTTGTTCAGCCTAGCCGAAGCGATGCTGCCGGACAACTCGCTGGCTCTGCCATCATACCTCGCGTGGCAAGCATCGACACGACTCGTTTGACCCGGAGCCAACGGCGACGGCGTAGTGGCTGGTAAAATACTGTCGCCGTTGGCTCGGCGCTAAACAATGCAGTGCAACAACTAGCGAATGCGTTTTGCTTCGACGGCTTTCGGATGTGGTAGCTTGACGTTCCATGCCAAACCGACCCAACGCATGGCACAGATGACCATGTAGCTAAGGTCAATTTGCCACCAGGCCAAACCGTGTCTGGCCGATGTTGGAAACGCGTGGTGGTTGTTGTGCCAGCCTTCGCCGAAGCCAATCAGCCCACATAAAAAATTGTTGGTCGAATAATCCCCCGACTCAAATGGTCGTCGGCCAAACACATGACAGACCGAGTTGATCGACCAGGTGACATGATGCGTCAAGAAAATTCGCACGAGTCCGCCCCAGAGGAAACCGAGAAAGCCGCCGAACAACGTGCCATCGATCAGGAAGCCAAGTCCGAATGGGACTAGCAAACTTGCCGCGACAAATCCGATGTAGCACTTGTCGACAAACACAAGCAGGCGATCCTTGAGCAAGTCGGGAACGTAACGGTTCAATTCCGGTTTGGACCAATTACCGGAAAACATCCAGCCGAGGTGACTGTGGATGAATCCCGCGATCGCGCCCCAGAAACTATGGTCGTGAAGGTGCGGCGAATGCGGGTCTCCAGTGCGATCGCTGCTGCCATGATGCTGACGATGCACCGCGCACCATGACAATGGCGAACCTTCGACCGAGAGCGCTCCAAGCGACGTAAAAATGGCGCGGACCCAGCGATACGTTTCAAATGATCGATGCGTTAGCAACCGATGAAAGCCAATCGTGACGCCGAATCCGGTAAGTGCCCAGCCGCCCAAAAGCAGCGCCAAATATCCCCAATCCATCCAGCCGTATTGCCAAAGCAGAATGATTCCAAACACAAAACCGAGAAACGGTCCAACAACCGCTACCGACATAATTATTTTTTGGCTGAGCGGTGCTCTGTGGGTGGGGACGTCACTCGACCGGCCTTCATGTACATGATCATATTCCCGGTCTGGGTCGAACGAGGCATCCGAGGACTTCGTGTCTACTTGTTCCAAAAGAGATTCCATGAGAGTGATACCGTTGAACAGGTTACTGCCAGCAAAAATAAATACGAAACAGGAAGACGCCGTCGCTTGGGGCAGCGAAACCGTTGACGGCGTTTCGGCAAAGAACTTGGCGACCCCCTGTCGCTTGCCGAAGTCATTTATAGTGCATTTTGCCTACGATGGAAATGCTAGTCCGGTTCGGAATTCGCAGCAGACTGGGAATTTTTCGAGAAGTCCATGATAACATTTTTGTTCGATATTGACGGGACACTTTTGCGAACTGGTGGTGTGGGTTTGCACGCGATGCAAATCGCCATGTGCGAACTGTTTCAAATTGGCACACTTGCCAAAGTCGAAGTTCGGGGGCGCACGGATCGGGCGATTGTGCGAGATTTATTTACCGCACACAGCATCGACGACTCGGCAACCAATTGGCAAGATTTTCAGCGCACCTACCACGAACTTTTGCCGAAGAGTCTGGAACAAGGAAACGGCGGCTTGCTGCCTGGTGTTCAAGCGACGTTGGATCAACTCGCACAACGGTCCGATGCTGCTCTGGGTTTGTTGACCGGCAACTCACAAGTGGCAGCGAAAATAAAGTTGTCGCATTTCGCCGTCGATCATTTGTTTGAGTTTGGCGGTTTTGGCGATCACCGGACTTGCCGCAACGAAGTCGCACAAGACGCGGTTCGCGCCGCAGCTCAGCATTTAGAGCAAGACTTTGACGCAAGACAGGTTTGGGTAATCGGCGACACGCCGTTAGACGTCCAGTGCGGCCGCGCGATTGGTGCACAAACCGTGGGAGTGCTGACTGGCGGCTATGATCGCAAGTCGATGGAGGCGACGAAGCCCGACCATCTCTTAGATGATCTCCGGGACTTTTCACGTGTCATCGCGTCGTATTGCTAAGCGGCTAATTTCGCGAATCCGCTGGCGTCCAACTTTCCCAAGAGAATCTTGGAGATTTCAGCACAAAAGATTGCAAGGTCGGGTCATCGACTTGTGCTGGATCGCGAAACACCTCGTATGAAAGCAGCCCGACCGGAATCGCCAGCGTCAAAAACAAATGCCGCCAATGAACGGTGTCGATCGAAAGACTGTTCGACATGATTCCCAAAACGATAGAAAAGCAGACGACGTAAATGTGTTGATGCGGCCCATCGCGCCGCACCCCACTCCACGCATCCAAAAACCACGCCAGCAAAAAGCATATCAATCCGATCAAACCGAGGTGTCCGTGTTCAACCCAAGTGCGCAAAAACAAACTGTGGACGTCGTGTAAGTAATGATGCAAATTCCAGCTACCCGGCCCGATGCCAATTGGCATTTGTCCCACCGTGCGCATAATGTGCTGCTGATTTTCGATTCGTTCATCGTCGTAGGATTGATAGGCGAAGCGATTCACAAAAAAATCGGTCAAGTTGATTCTTTCGAGCACGAAAACACCAGCGATGCAAATGATTACTCCAACCGGCAAGAGTCGAACGGACAACCAATTGACTGACGGACGAAACTTTCCAAGCGACCAAAAAATGCCGATCATTGCCCCAAAAGTCACGACGGCCGCCAAATAAGCACCGCGCGAAAATGTTAGCAAAATCGCCATCGCATAAATCATCAGGCACGTTAATTGCCACAGCTTAAATCGCTTGGCGACGACCGTATCGGCAATCAACATGGCACTGGCTGCGACCAAATAAGGTCCGAGTACATTGGAGTCTTTGAACGTGCTGCGGATGCGCTCGCCGTGATCGGTCAACATGAAATCGTTCCAGTTTGGAATCAGCCTCAAGCCCGCCAAAATTCCAATGATCGCGGTAATTAAAGCGGCGATTTGAAACCCACTGTTGATAACGCGATACGCTTGCGGACCAAATCTTGCCATCAATGAAACGATCAGGAGCCAAAACAACAGCAAATAAATCGTGATGCCCCAGTATCTCGCTGAAACCCACGGTTCGTGGGCCGTGATCATCGAGACGACGTTTGCTACAAAAAAAAGCCCAAAGCCAAAATACATCACCGGGTTCATCGGCCAGACGAGAGAGTAATAACCAATAAGGAGTAGTAGCGGCGCGAAGATCACGAACATCAAATCGCACGGCGCGGGCTCAACGTCAACGTAACTAGACGTCGCGGTCATCAACAACAGCGCAAGAAAAACCAAAAGCGGCAGCGGCAGAATTTTGGCCGCTGGATGCTTCGACGAATTTATGTCGGATGCAATTGGCATTGAACGTGGAATCAACTGAGAGCTGTAAAATGTCCACCGCTCCAAAAGTTCAAAACTTAACCGACGTGCGAGTGCGAGCGTTGGATGGACGGCGAATTTGTCGCCGCAGCCGGAATCAGCTTACAATATAACTGATGCGTCCGTTCGATCATTTTCTCTACGGCGAATTCAGCGGATTTTTTTAGGGCGGCGGCGGAAAATTCGGAACGCAACGACGGCTGATCAACGAGTTTTTGGATCGCGTCGGCAAGCGCCGCCGGATCTTCGGTTGGCACCAAGTAACCATTGCTTCCGTGATCGATGCTCATCGAAGCACCGCCGACACGCGTCGCGACGATCGGAATTCCGCTAGAGACCGCTTCCATTAGTACGTAAGGCATTCCTTCGTAACGGCTGGGCATTACAAACACGTCGAATGCAGGCATGGATTGCTGTGCTGTTCTGTAGCCAAGCCAATCGATGCGATCACTCACGCCGTGTTGATCCGCAAGCTTTCGAGCCTTTGATTGCAGCGGCCCATCGCCAACCATCAACAATCGAACTCGTTCGTCTCCGATCGAACGAAGCCGCGAAAAAGCTTCGATCATCAGAAGCGGATTCTTTTGCGAGGCGAGTCGGCCAAGAAACCCGATGGTCACGACATCGTCGGCAATGCCCAGTACTTTGCGGACTTGGGTTTTCGCCGGCCAAGCGATCGCGCGCAGCCCGTTGGGTATGAAGTGAACTTGATTGGCGGGCAAGCCGATGTTACGCATGTGATCGCGTTCCTCAGGCGAAACCGCGATGATCGCCGCCGATCGATTCGCCAACCATTTTTCAATCCAACGCGCGGCCATCGAAACTACCGCACCGTTGGTCGGGTTCATCGTGAAAATTCCGTTCGGCGTATAGACGACTTTTGCCGATCGCGCAATTTGCTTAAGCCGAGTCAGCCCGCCCGCTTTGGTGCTGTGCCCGTGAATAATATCGAATGGTCCATTCTTGGCGATGTAGCGCACAATTTGATTGCGAGCGTGAAAGTCCGACCAGTGAGGCATGCGTCGCATCGAAACCGACAATGATTGTTCGCCCGAAAACTTTGCCAATCGATCGGCAAAGCTTGTATCCAAGCGCCGATCCGAATAGATCAAATGATTCTCGCAGCCCCTCTGTTTAAGTCCTTCGGCCAAGTCCAGCATGTGACCGCCGACTCCGGCGCAAGACGCTTCGGTGACGTGCAAGATTTTCAATTTTCGGTTTCCAGCATTCATTGCGTTCGGTTGGGGCGAGATGGGGCCCGACGCGGTAATTAATACGCACCGTCACCGGTGAGGACGACTTTGAAAGTCTTTGCCAGCAAATACAAATCGAGCCACGGGGACCAATTTTGAACGTAGTACGAAACGAGAACAGTGCGTTGGTCGTGCGGGATTAGGTTGCGACCGGAAACTTGCCACAGGCCAGTCATACCCGGCAACATGCGGCAGAATGACTGATAATGCGGCCCGTACTTTTCAGGTTCGGTTAACAGCATCGGGCGAGGTCCAACCAGACTCATTTTCCCAAAGAGCACGTCGTAGATTTGCGGCAACTCGTCCAAGCTTGCTCGCCGAAGCAACTTGCCGATCAAGGTAATTCGCGGATCATTTTTGAGCTTATGTTCGCGCTCCCATTCGGCGAGACATTCCGGATGCTGTTCCAAATAGTGATTCAAGTACGATTGGGCGTCGGATCGCATCGTGCGAAATTTTGTCATTTCAAATCGTTTACCGTCGGCACCGATCCGCTCGCTCTTGAAAAAGATCGGGCCGTGCGAGGTCAGTTTTACGATGAGGGCGACGACGCCGACGAGCGGAGCCGACAAAACGACCAACGCTGCCGCCAGCATAAAATCCATAACTCGTTTGATCCACAAATTGTGCGGCAAGAGTAGCTTGTCGGTTTGGTGAATGAAGGCTGTTTTGTCGATGTAAAAAAGTTCGTCCCAAATCGACGGAAGCGAATCGCTTGCGTTGCGCCGGAAAAGTCGGTGCGGAATTTCGCTGAAGTTCACCGGAGTCGATTCGTCGTCCTCAATTGAAGATTGATCTAGGACGATCGCCCAAAAGACGTTATTGCGCCGCGCGTATTCGTTCGCTTCGTTGATATCCCCCAAAACGTCGAACTCGTCGACTGCCTCGCCAAACCATTGTTGCTGCGTGTCGCAAAAGTATCCGATCGGTCGAAGCCCGGCCGCGCGATGCCGCTCGATTTCGCGACTAAGGACTTGATAATCTGGGCCCGCACCCAGGAACAAAACTGGCTGGGTCCACCAGTCGAATCGTTTGAAAACGGATCGAGTGATCGATCGAATCGTAGGCCCAACTGCCGACCAAGTGACCCAAAGCAAGGCGACCGACCACCACGAGCGATGCAGTGCAAACGTGCCTTCCATCGAAACGAATAACAGGCAAACGCAAATGACGGAAATCACCGACAAAACACGCTTCATTTCGAACGCAGGGTGAATGCCAATAGCTGGATAAAGCCCCAACAAACGCAGAGCGCAAATCGTTCCAATACTGAGAAAGCAAACAGTGAATAAGAACGACCAGCCGAGTATCGGTCCGGATGTGAAAGTCGCAAGGGCTGTAGACAAGCTGACGGCGAATACATCGCCAATCGCTAACGGCAGCGAAGTTTTCGCTTGTTGCCAAACATACGCTGCTCCGACTGGACGGACTGCTGTGTAAGCCAACGTCTGTGCGCGATCCGAGGTTGACTGGATTTCCAGCGCGGTCTTGGGTGTGACCTGGGTCATTTGGGCGATTCAAAATCAAGTTGTCAAACAATGGGTCGTTGCTTGGGGATCCGGCGGAATCCCATAACAAGCGAAATCGCGTCAGCGCGGGTTGCGTATGGAGGCTTCAAGCTCCAATTCCTGAGGTTCGGACAGAGAGTCGAGGTGAGAGTGAATAGTTCCGTTTCCGTTGGACATGGCCAATCCCGGCGCCGGTCCGAGCCGTCGCTGACGACGCATCTCGGCAAACAGCGCCAACAAGCCGCCAACGAATACTCCCAACACGCCTCCCATCGCAATGTTAAGCGGCACGATTGGGAACACGGGCATGTAGTTTAGCGAAGCTGGCTGCGCGACGGAAACATTGGTCATCGATTTTGTTTCCAAATCGGAATCGATTCGGGCTCGTTCCACGTCGCCTGAGTATTTCTGAAAACTGGAATTCAAAATTCCTATTTCGCGGGCAAGTTGATCGATCTGCAATTCGAACGTGTTTAACTCATCAAGTTTCTTTTCTTCGCCAGCCACTAACGACTCCAAAGAAGTCAATCTAGTCGATAGTCCTTCAAGTTCAGATCTCTTTCGAACGACCAACTGGCTCGTCTCATCAAAAGACCTACTGCGGCCTTTGGTCGTTTGTTGGCGATTGCTTTCTTCTTGCTGCAGAATCGATTCGGCGCTGGCGATGGATTGCCGCAATTGTTTGACTCTTACGTGGTTTTCGTTGTATTTCGCTAACAACTCATTTAGCTGCGTTTGCAGGTCGAAAACCTTGGATCGCATCGAATCGACAGCGGAATTTCCGGCACCGGTGACTTGTGAAGCGACCTCGGTTTCAGGCATTGTCTCTAGCGTTTTGCTGAGGGATTCGAGTTCGACCTTGATTGCGTCCCGATTGGCCTGAGAGTCCATCAGATCGCTTTTCAATTTGGATATGCGTCCCACAAGCGCCGATCGTTGATCGATCGGCGCGATCAATCCCGATCGACTCTTCAGCTGCCGCAGTTTTTCCTCTTTGCCCAAAAGCTGCTGACGAGTCGAGTCCAATTCGTTTTCCAAAAAAGACAACGAGCCCGCCGTGCGGTGGATTTGAGAGTGGTAAGTCAGATACAACTCGACCATGTTCGCAACGACCGTCTGCGCTTGAAGAGGATCCGGCGAGTCGTAGGAAACGCGAATCACACTAGACTTTTCTAATGCTTTGATGCGTAACTTGTTCTGCAAAGTAACGATGGCTTTGTCCCGATCGCTGATCGCGTAATAGGGGAACAAGCGTCCGCCGACGAGAGCCAAGACGCGATCTTTGAGCGAATCCGGTTCGTCCAAAATGACCGCCGGTGTGATTCGGTCGACGACTTGTTCGGCCATCTGACGCGATTTGATCACGTTGGTCATGGAGTTGATTTCGTTTTCGCGTGTGTCGACCATGTTGACGCCGGCCTTGTCACCCATGCCCGCGATCGGATCGACGCCGAGATTCTCGCGGCCCAATCGGACCAACAGCAATGCCTCAGAACGATACTTGGGTTTCATCATTGCGGTCGCGACGATAGCGAGCCCAAGCGTTCCGAATAGGCCAAACACAATCAATCGCCAGTGGCGTTGCGAGATGACGACGAAATCCCAAAGCGTAATGTCATTTTTCATTGGCTGCTCCGAAAATTTGGACGTGTTCGTTAGAACGGCTTCGCACGCGAAACCATCTGCTCGAGAAGGGTTCAACCTCGGCAGCCGTCACGCGAAGGACCGTGGCCATTGTGGATCAAACCCACGTTCCTCGTTTGACTCATCATGATTACGGCAACGACGGATACTCGTCCAAGAAATATCGAAGTTGCATTATATTTCAGAAGTTTCAAGGTTCAACGCCGCGCACAACGGAACTACGCTTTAACGATGAGAATGTTCAGTTGTTGGTGTGAATTGCCGTTGCCCTTGACGGTTATCCCGGCAATACAAAGTGAACTTCGCAACGTCTGACTCCGGTTTAGGGTGCTGCGGGCAACCTAAATGGCCAATAGCCAATTAAAGCTGCACACAATGGAAATCGCCAGCGCTTGCAAAAAAATCTTTAGAATATTTTCGCAAGTGACACATTTCCCTTTTGGCGATCCGTCGCAATGCGGACGGGTTTTGATCGTTTGCGAGCGAAAATGACCCGCCAAGAAGCTTGATTAACGCGGGCGGCGGCGGGGTTGGGAGCGCGGAAACGGTAATTCTTCAACCGGCGGCAGCGGCAATTCCGTCTCGATTTGCCATTGTCGGCGTTCCTCGTCGTCGGCGTAGTACCGTAGCCAGTTTTCCTCTTCGACGATCGGATCGATGCATTGCCAATGCAGAAATGTGTTGGCGATCGCGACTCGTTTTTCCTTCTCCGGCAAGATGTCGCGAGCAATCAAGCAATAAAGTTGCCGATCGGACAAATGACCTGTGAAATCGAGGATGATGTTTCGGTCGCAAAGTTGCTGCAAGGCCTGTCGCAATCGCCCGCCAAGTTCAGCATTCGTCAGCAAGTTTTGCGGCGGCAACACCAATTCCGGCTCGAACCATTTGCTGATGGGAAGGATTGGCGCTTGTTCCCACGCCAGGATCGACCGAAGGTATTCGTTCTCGGAGTGCGTCGACATTCTCCGCGTGTCGATTACGAACAGCGACTCGTCGTAGTATCGCTCCAACTCGTTGCGGAGTTCGGCATTCAGCATTAACTCGTCGACTTCGTTCATGTTAGTTGCGCGAACAGTGGAACCCAATGACAATGCCGCAACCGCTAGACGGCGGAGGCGACGACAGTTGCCCAAAATCTATTCGAGTTCACGGGCAAAACAATAGCCAAAACACTACTTGGCCTGCGGATTTTTTTAGAGCGGCGTTTAAAGCCTTACGACCGCCAAAGTTTGACATTTCGCGAATGCCACAACCCGTTTCGAGCGCGGACTAGCGAAAGCTCAGCTTGAGCTGCGGGTCTTCAACTTCGGCGTTGGGATTTAGCTCTTTGTACAAGAAGCTCGGCTGAATGTCGCGATTATTTTGGTACTTGCCATCGCGGTATTCGGTGATATCCCCGGTCAGCGTGTGATAGAAAATTTGGCAGATCGAAACGCCTGGATAAATCTTCACAGGCTGAACCGCGAACATTTCCAGCGTCCAGAAACCGCAAAAACCGACGTCTCCGAAACCAGCCGTCACATGAACAAACAAGCCGAGTCTGCCGATCGAACTGCGGCCTTCGATCATCGGAACCAAATTTCGCGTTTCCGTCCGCTCCCTCGTGCGGCCCAAGTACAGGCGGCTTGGCTCCAAAATTATTCCCGTCGGCGGAATCGTAATGCGGCGAGTCCGATTGCTCTTTTTCATGTCGAGGACGATTTCCTCATACACGAGCAATTCGTCGTGCAGTGACATGTTGTAGCTGTTGGGATTCAAATTCTTGTCGTCGAATGGATCGATGACAATATTCTCGCCCAGATTCCGTTTGATCTCTTCGCCCGAAAGAATCATATTCGCCAGTCCGTGGGTAAGCGACGATTTTCAGAATCACCGGATTGTTGTGGCCGTTTGGCCAAGTGTCAAGTCGCGGACAGATTTAGCTTGACGCAGGACGCCAAAATACTTCGATTGACCCCTCCGGCAGCACGGTTAAACTATAGGAACTCGTGTTCGCTACGAATTTGTTTTAAGTAAATTGGGAGACCCTTCGATGAGTAACTCATCCTACGGACGACAAGGTCTTTACGTCGAGCAAACACAATCGTTTGCCACGGCTTCGCAATCATCGCTGATCGATCGACTGAGTTTCATTCGCAACACCTATTTCCATTTGGCTTGCGCGATCGCATTGTTTGCCACAATTGAGTACGTAATGCTCAATATGTTTCCAGAACAGATCGCCAAGTTCGCGGGTTCCATTCGAGGACTTGGTTGGTTGCTCGTTCTGGGTGGATTCATGGTCGTTAGCTGGATCGCCAATTGGTGGGCGCATTCCAGTGCGTCCCGTCCGATGCAATATGCCGGGCTCCTCCTTTACACGGTCGCGGAAGCAGTCATGTTTTTGCCGCTCCTGTTTATTGCGAATAAATTTGCGCCCGGCACAATTGGATCAGCCGCAGTGGTAACCGGAATTATTTTTGGCGGGTTAACGCTGACAGTATTCATCACCAAGGCCGATTTTTCGTTTTTGAGAATGGGACTCACGTTGGGAGGTTTGGCAGCGTTTGCGTTTATTCTCGTGTCCATGGTAATGGGGTTGGACATTTTAGGCGCATTATTCGCAACGCTCATGATCGTCTTGGCAAGCGGCTACATTCTTTATCACACTTCTCAAGTAGTTCATCATTACCGGCCAGAGCAATACGTGGCTGCATCGCTAACGCTTTTTGCGTCCGTCGCGCTTTTGTTTTGGTACGTACTGCGACTATTCATGGAACTGCAGCGCGATTGATGCAAGCTGTGACTGGGCTGTATCTAAAGTCTCGTTGGCCGAGCATCGTAAAAACCGTTGGAGGGCGTCGATTTTCGGCGGCCTCCTTTTTATTTTGGCCTGACGATCTAGTGCATTCTCCACGCTAAAGCCAGATTTTTGCTGGAGTTCGGCTGGACCACTGAGTAAGATTGAGGTCGTCGCCGAGATTGGGCCATTCAAGAGGCCCGTCCGATGGCCACCAAATAGTTGCTTGTCGCCGGATTTCGCCCTGTCGCAATTCTTCCATGTCATTACGTTCAAGCGAGTCAAGATCATGAGCGGCGACTTTGAAGACCTTCGACTGCCGCCAAATTTTTCAGGCATCGCTCGATTGTTTCCGCTGCCGAATTTGGTTTTGTTTCCCGGCGTTATTCAGCCGCTTCATGTTTTTGAAACGCGTTATCGACAAATGATCGAGGACGCTTTATCAGCCGACGAACTGATTGCGATCGCCCTAATGAAGCCAGGTTGGGAACCCCATTATGAAGGTCGGCCCGCGATCCACGGCACCGTTTGCATCGGACGAATCATGACGCATACTCGGCTGGACGATGGCCGATTTAACTTGCTGCTTCAAGGACTTCAACGCGGCAAGCTGGTTCGCGAGATCGCCACCGATCGTTTGTACCGCATGGCCGAGGTTAGCGTTCCGGAAGCGGTCTCGTCCGTGCCCAACCCCAAATTGGCAGCGCTGGCTGCGCGAGTCAGGCAGCAATTCATGCAATTGTGTGAACGGGATGCGACGTTGGACGAGGAAGCAATTCAGTGCTTGCTCAGTGACGGATTGCGGCTGGAGTCATTCGCGGACCTGATTGCGTTTTCGCTTAACGCCGAGCCGTTGATCAAACAGCAAGTGCTCGATTCTGACGATTTGGCGACGCGGCTCCGCATCGTTTCGCAACAGATTAGACGCCAACTGAAACAAGAGCCTGCCAGTCAACAGGCTTCGGCGTTTCCACCGTGCTTTAGCAGTAACTAGCAAACGTGGGGAAGTCATTCTTGTCTGCCGACTAGGCCCGAAAGCCATCGTCACTTGGCCAAGCTGTTTTTCGCTGCGTTTGGAAGCGAACTGCCAAATCGTTGACGGCTACGGATGCTTTCGACCATACTAACAGCGGAACAAGCGACCCGAATTCGAGGCGCGGTCGACTCATCAACCGATTTTTCGCGGTACCAGCGTCCAATGGCTAATCTGATTGGCTTTGCTCATCAATCTGGCACGATCGTTTTCGCTCGACGCGAAAACCCGTGGGCCTTCCGTCGCTTGGACGATGAGTTAAAGACGGGTCAGGAAAATCGAATCAAGTTCGATCCTTCGCTGGCTCCCGTCGTGATTGAGCCATCGCCCAAATGCAACGTCAAAGAAATGCCTTGGCTTGAAGAGGTCCAACTGCTTTTACAAACTGCCGGGTTCGTCTATCTACAACGAAGCGACGAGTTGTTACGCTTCCGCCAAGCCGTTCATGAAGTGAGCAAGGGGAACAAACTGATTACGCTGGGTACTCAAGCTGAAGTACAACATTTCGCAGCCGAAAACTGGACCAAGCTCAGTCATTTCTACGCGGCCAAGCGGGACGGTTTCCGATTTGACATCGAGAAAATCGTTGCACGCGACAAGGAACAACAGCAAGAGTTTGAGCGGCTTGAACTTCAGAGTCGTTTGTCGACCAACCCAGTCAACGGAATAACGACGGTAACTTTTGATGCCACCGGTTCGCACGCGCCCCTCGACTTAATCAATTGGCGCTCAACTGTTGCCAACGGCGAAGTCGGTCGTTTTGTACCGACTAATAGCCGCATCAGCCTCACGCTTGGCAACTTCAAACATCCGTTCACGTTTTGCGAAGAGTATCACGACGACTTCAAAAGCCGTTGGTTCCTATTCGGCCCCACGATCATTAAATCGTGGATCGACCGCGTCAAAAAGAAAAAATCGACGGCGGGCTAACGCGGAAGGTCGCTTCACAAGCTGCGTTTGACGAATAGGGACATCGACCGTCGATTCAACATTTAACCGCGAAGGCGCGAAGTTCGCAATGGAATACACTCGGATTTTGCGGTCACGATTAACTTTCTTTTAATTGATTCACCATCCGCTTGATACGTCGACTCCAACAATCCAGGACCGAGTTCGCGATGTACAGTCAACATCGCGTCGACAGAAGCCTTAGCAGCCTCCTCGATTTCCGCTCGCGTTTTTTCATTACGTTTTTTTCCTTAGCGATCTTTGCGCCTTCGCGGTTAGTTCCTCCGCATTGAAAATCGCGGTGCCCTGATCGGATAAACGCGTGAACGAGTTGGCTCATACCGCCAGCGCAGCGCGGATGTAATCCGATGCGGTTTGGAGGGCTTGTTTGATTTTCTCGGGGTGTTTTCCGCCAGCTTGAGCGAAGTCAGGTTTACCGCCGCCGCCGCCGCCGACAATAGGTGCCACGTGCTTGACCCATTCGCCGGCGCTCAAGCCAGTGTCGACGAGGTCGCGGCTCAGTCCGGCGACCAAGTTGATCTTGTCGGCACCTGCGATCGACGCGAGAAAAACCGCAGTATGATTTGAATGCCGACGAATCTGGTCGATCAATTGGCGAAGTGAGTTGGCGTTAGCTCCAGGGATTTCTAAGACAATAACGCGCGCGTTGCCGATTGGAATTGCGGACATGAGCAACATTTCTGCATCAAGAGCTGGCTCGGATTTCGCCGTTGCGATCTGCTGCGTCAGATTTTCGGCTTCGGCCAAGAGTGCTTCGACTCGCGCAGGGACATCAAACATTGCGGCGTTCAGGTTCCGAGCCGCGTGTTTGAGAGTATCGCGAATTTCAGCGTAGGTTGTCGTGGGTTGGCTTGGAAGAAGTTTTACTGGCGAAGCCGATTGGCTCGTTTCACCGGACGCCAATTGTTTGCGCAACGATTTAACGCGCTGCATTAGTTGAGCGACGGCGTCGGGGAGCTGCCCTTGGTCACAGCCTAAAAGTTTAGATCCACTCTCGAGTGTGCTCCGGACTTCGGCAGCGTGTTGTGTCGCTCGTTCTCCTGTAAGTGCGACGATGCGACGTGTGCCCGCAGAGACCCCTTCCTCGGAGAAAATTTCGAAATCGCCCACTTCGGACGTGTTCGTTAGGTGAGTGCCACCGCAAAGTTCGCGGCTAAATTCTCCCATCGAGATCATGCGAACTGGGTCCGGGTATTTTTCACCGAACAACATCATCGCACCTTTATTACGGGCGTCGGCTAAAGGCAGAACTTCGGACGTCACGCGGGCTTGTTGGGAAACGTGAGTGATGGCTTCGCGTTCGATCGACTGCAATAGCGCGGGCGAAACCGGTTCCAGATTGGTGAAGTCGAATCGGAGCCAGTCGTTGTCGACTTTGGAACCCCGTTGCTGAGCGTGCGATCCCAAGTGTTTTTGCAAAGCGTGATGCAAGATATGCGTGGCCGAATGTGCGCGGCGAATGCCCGACCGGCGGCGATCATCTACTTGGGCCGCAACCAAATCGCCTTGGGTGATGGTGCCTTCCGTGACGCGGCCATGGTGCAAAATCAAATCGGAATCGCGTTGCGTATCGCGAACTTCAAATCGGCCGTTGGGACCGATCAGCCAACCCGTGTCGCCGACTTGTCCGCCGGACTCTCCGTAAAACGGCGAACGGTCGAGGACGAAAACGGAGAGCGGCACGTTGGAATTTTCTTCGGCAGGTTCTTGCTGAACGCTGCGCGAATCGACACGGGTTTGTCCGCAGACAATTCCTTTGACGATCCCCTCGGAGCGAGTCATTTCATAGCCCAAGAACTGCGTCGATTTTATTTCGCTCTTGAGAGCGTCGATTGGTCCAAAGCTCCCCATCACCGTATCGGCAAATTTTCCCGATTCGACGCTGTGCCGTTCCATCTCGCGCCGGTAGCCCGACCATTCAAAGCCTAGCCCCAAATCCGTGCCCATGGATTCGAAAAGCTCAGCGGGCACGCCAAACGTCTGATATAACTCCGCCGCCAATGCTCCGTCGATCTCCGTTTGATTCTTCTGTCGCATCGCGCGAAAGATTTCATCGATTCGATACAAGCCCGCGTCGATCGTAGCAAAAAAGTTCGCTTCTTCTTTTTCAATCACGGCACTGACGCGCTGGGACGTTTCGTTCAAGTCGGGGTACGGCTCGCTCATCGCGTGAACGACGGCGGGGACCAGCCGATGCAAAAACGGTCCGTCAACTCCCATCTGCCGCCCGTCCAAGACGGCGCGGCGAAGCAATCGTTTCACGACGTATTGTTCCTTGTTCGGACCCGGATAAACATTTTCGTGGATCGCAAATGTGCAAGCCCGGACGTGATCGGTTATTCTGCGCAAGCGTCGGCCATGATCGCTTTTTGAATCGTAACGAATCCCGCACACTTCCGCCGCAGCCTGTACAATCGGCCTCAAAATGTCGATTTCATAGTTGCTCTCAACGCCCTGCAAAGTGGCGGCCGCGCGCTCCAGGCCCATGCCTGTGTCGATGTTCTTGTTGGGTAGCGGCTGCAAGTTATTGGGTGGGTCGCCGACTCGATTGAACTGGGTGAATACAAGATTCCAAATTTCGACCTCTTTACCCGGCTCCGGATGAAAGTAAATCTCGCTGCACGGGCCGCAGACTCCGTCCGGGCCATTCGAAGGCGCAGCGGCCGGCCAAAAATTTTCATGCTCGTCGCGGCGAGAAATGCGGGCCAGCGGCAAGCCGACTTGGTGGTGCCAAACGTCGGCGGCTTCGTCGTCGTCCAAGTACACGGTGACAGTAAGCTTGTCGGGCGAAAGGCCGAGCCAATTCTTGTCGGTCAAAAATTCCCATGCCCAAAGGATCGCTTCACGTTTGAAATAATCGCCGAAACTAAAATTGCCGAGCATTTCAAAAAACGTGTGGTGATACGGAGTGCGGCCGACGTTATCGATGTCCCCCGTGCGCAAACATTTTTGGCAACTCGCGGCACGCGTGAATTCGAGTTTGACTTTACCCAGGAAATGGTCTTTGAACTGGTTCATGCCAGCGGGCGTGAACAGGACTGACGCATCCCAAGTCGGCACGAGAACGTCGCTTGGACAGACGCGATGCCCTTTGGTCCGAAAGAATTCTAGATAAGCTGCTCGTAAATCGTTGGTATTCATTCGAGATTAGTTTGATTCGTGAATTTTTTTTTGACCGACGAACACAGCCTGGGGTCTGACGCATTTTTCGGTCAATGCTCGACACAATTGGAAATAACGTAAATCCGAAAAATGGGTCTGACCCCTTCGAACCCGCGTCGAATAGTTCAGCGGCTACGAAGGTTGGATCGGGTCGTCGTCGGTTGTGCGAGCGTCGTCAAGCCGTTTGCGGTGTCGGAACAGGAATTCGTTCCAAAGATAAAGCGCCCCACCCACGGCACCGGGAATGAGGTAGTAGATGACACGGTACAACACCAGTCCGCACGTCACGGCGACTTCCGGTGAAGTTCCACCGGCAGCCACGTCATGATCTCCAGTTAGCAAGTGCAGAATGATCAGTTCGAGGACTCCGAAGCCGCCTGGCACGTGGACGATGACGACCGCGATCATCGCCGCCATATACGACACAAGAACCGCGCTAAACTTGATTTGATCCTCCGGAAGCAGCACGTACAGCACGGCGGACGCGATCAAAAAGTCGACGGCCGAAACAAGCAACTGCATGATCGACATGTGGAATGGTGGCAACGTAAATTCTTTGTGTCCCCAGCGAATCGGCTTGCGCAAAAAAATCGAGGCGAGCAGGTACAGCGTAACGGCTCCGAGGAAAATCCAGCCCCAAACATGGGGAGGCAAAATCAATTTTTCGACGTAATCTGCAGGCATGTTCACTGGCAGCGTTACAAACGTGATTCCGGCCAGCAAGAACATCCCCAGCCAAAACGTCACCGACAAGATCGACAATAGCGCGACGATTTCGACCAGCGAAAATCCCCAATTGGAATAAAGGCGGTAGCGAACAGTCGTCCCGCCGAACATCCAGCCGAAAATATTGCTCAGCGAATACCCAACGATTGCTCCCGTCATTATTCGTCTCAGCGACAAATCTTTTTTCAAGCAGCGGACCGCGATCCAATCATAGCCCGTCAATACGAAGTAGTTGACGCACGTCAGTGCGATCGCAATCGCGACCTTGTATCGAGGAATCCCGTTGAGGCCATCCCAAATTTGCGAAAGCGGGATGTGTTTGAGTTTTTCGCGCAGCAGAACTAGCGCGATGACCACAATAGCGATCAGCGCGGTGTATTTAAGTGTCTCGCCGAAAACGCGTAAATTGCTTTCGGGCTTCTCGTTCATGCAGGTATCCAAACCGAGGGGCTAGTGGGTTCAACAGCCTTCGGATTATCGTCCAAGTCCAAAATCGCACAAGCCAGCGTGCGGAACGCTGGCTTGTCGATGGAACTGATTCAGATTGCTGTGCGGAGACTGGCCGCGAGGTTGCAGCGCCCGGAAGCCGGGCGGTTAAACGCGGAGCGGTTATTCAGAAACCGCCTCTGTTTCGGCGGGCTCTGTTTCCGCGATAGCATCGCTTACGTATCCGCCGCCAGCCATGATTTTGTTCTTGATCTCTTCGCTGACCTGCGGATTTTCCAACAAGTAATTGCGGGCCTTCTCTTTGCCTTGACCCAAGTGCAAGTTGCCGAGTTTGAACCACGCGCCGCTCCGGATCACGATCTTGTGAGCCACGCCCAAATCCAACAAGTCACCTTCGTAGCTGATGCCGTTTGTGTGCATCATATCGAATTCGGCGACGCGGAACGGTGGTGCGACTTTGTTCTTCACCACTTTCACTTTGACGCGTTGGCCGATGACTTCTTCGCCCTCTTTAAGAAGGCCGATCTTGCGCACGTCGAGACGAACCGAGCTATAGAACTTGAGCGCGCGGCCGCCGGGAGTCGTTTCGGGGCTGCCGAACATCACACCGATCTTTTCGCGAATCTGGTTGATAAAGACCGTGCAAGTCTTGCTCTTGCTGATCGCACCGGTCAACTTGCGCATCGATTGGCTCATCAAGCGAGCTTGCAGGCCGATATGCGAATCGCCGATCTCACCTTCAAGTTCTTGTCTCGGAACCAGTGCGGCGACCGAGTCGATCACGATGATGTCGACCGAGTTGGATTTGATCAGCGTTTCCGTGATCTGCATCGCTTCTTCACCGCTGCTCGGTTGGCTGATGAGCAGCATGTTGAGATCGACGCCAAGCTTTTTGGCCCAGCTCGGATCAAACGCATGTTCCGCGTCGATCAGTGCGGCGATGCCGCCAGTCTTTTGGGCTTGGGCAATCGCGTGCAAAGCCAACGTGGTTTTGCCGCTGGACTCTGGACCGTAAATTTCAATCACTCGGCCGCTAGGTAAACCTTGTCCGCCGAGCGCGATGTCTAGCGACAAACTACCCGTTGAGATGCCGCGGATCGCCTTGATGCTGTCGCCACAAAGCGTCATGATCGAGCCGTCACCGAACTGTTTTTCGATTTGCTGAACGGCCGTCTTGAGGGGCTCATGTTCTTTGAAAATGGCTTCAAAGCCACCTTCGCCATCGGGACGTTTGCCTTTGCCAGCCGCTTTGGTTTTTTCTTTTCGGTTCATTTTTTCTTCAGTCGAAATGTTGGTCATTGATAGCTCCATTCCTACGTATTGGCCGCCTTCCTCGCTGCCGCGTTACATACACGACAATGTAGCCGAATTCGGTTTCAATTACATTCCGGCATGCATTGAACAAACCGGTAGTCATCGAAAGTTTTCAAAAAAATGCTCGGAAACACGACCGCCAAAACAATCGTCGGCGACATATCGTATTATTCGCCGCCCCGTGGACTCGTTTGGTCCAAACCATAGATTGCCACTGAACTTTTACAGATTTCGCCGCGCCAAATCGACGACTCGCGAAACTTCGCAAAATGTGGCTCTCCATCGAAGGCGGGATTGTCCGCCCGCATTTTTCTGGTCGATCAGAATTGGTGGTTCTCACCGCCGAGGTGGATTTATGACGCGTTCAATCATTGGCGGGATTACAAACCATCCAGCGAAACAACTTAGGTCGATCGCCAGCCACCAGAGGCGCCAATGGGAGCCAAGTGCGGATGCTGTTTTCGTAACCGAGTTGTGATAAAAATCGTTGGAAAGAGGAACCGGCGATTCTTTGCGAAGGGTTTCGACAAGTTCTGGGGTAATAATCTTCGCCGCAATTGGATCGACGTACTCGGGTGGATTCCAGACCGGAGCGAATACGAACTTGCCTGTCGTGGGAATTCGGAATGGAACGATTAAGAATGATGCAGCGACAATCATGGCCACGGCTATGCCGTAGATGATTTCTCCCGCCTCCAATTCCCGGCGTTTGAAGTAAACAAATGCCAAAATCACGGACGCAACGACAACAGCCGTGGCGATGTAAGGGTCCGGCGGAGGCATAGTTGCATTTCGGAGCAGGCGACAAATTACTGGTGATCCGGCGACTCATTGTACCACCGGCGAGATAAGGTGTCCAAATTTGTGTGACAGCGATACGTTGACACCCCGATACGGCTGCGGTCCAATTGATTCAACACTCAAACAATTAATCTGTAGGAGTCTAAGTATGAATGTTCGACAAATTATTTTTGTCGGTTGCATCAGTTCCTTGGCGCTAATCCTGTCGATGAATATCGCAACAGCCCAAGGGCGCGGTCGTGGCCAAGGGGCGTCTTTGGCGAGACTGCTGACAATCGAAGAAGTGCAGAGCGAACTAAAACTCGAAGAAGACGTTTTAGAAAAAGCCAAAGCCTATGCCGAGACATCTCAAGCCAAAGCGCGCGAGGAATCTCAATTGATTCGCGATCAAGGTCTTAGCGACGCGGATATGCGCGCGGAACTGGCGTCGTTGAGCGATCAGATGTTTGCCAAGGACAATGAGGAATTGGCCAAGCTCATTTCCGCCGAGCAGATGAAGCGTCTCAAGCAACTCATGCTGCAACAGATAGGTATCTCCGCAGTCTCACGAAAAGAAGTCGGCGATGCCATCGGCATCAAGGAAGAAGATCGCGTCGCTCTGAAAAAGAAAATCGACGAAATGAACACCGCCAACGGCGAGAAAATGCGCGAGATGTTTTCAGGCGGAAACGTCGATCGCGACGCAGCGCAAAAAATAATGGCTGAGAACCGCAAAAAGCTTGACGAAACGGTTTTAGAGTCTTTGGACGACGCACAAGAAGCAAAATTCAAAGAACTCGTCGGTGCCGAATTCAAATTCCCCGAACCGCAAGCCGGTGGCGGTCGACGACGAGATTTCTAATCAAGCTCGTCGAGTCAACTTTGTCACCAATCAATCATCCTCGGTCCAATCGGCCGAGGATTTTTTTTGTCGACGCGGCTTTCGATTCGTCGTTTAACCCGGAGCCAACGGCGACGGCGGCGACAGAGTTGATGGTTCGAAGTCGCCGAAGCCGTTGGCTCCGGCTTAAACAAGATTTCTCATTGGCGGCCACTCGATAAATAGCCGAATCAAGCCGCTTTGGACGAACGAGCGTCGGCGTGCGGGCGCGAGATGATGCGCTGGCGAAAGAGGTTTTGAAGTGCTTGGACGATTTGGCTTTGGCGCGAATTTGAAAGATCGACGGGCAAATCATCGAGAGCCGCTAGTTCATCGGTGAGGATTTTAACGGCGGCAGCGGCCATCGCGGAGAATATGTGCTTGCGGACTCGGGCATCGGCGTGCCGCAATGCGGGTGCCCACCAAGCAGTATCGATGTGCTGCAATAATTTCTTTACGTCGGCGCGGCCGAGGCGAAGAATATCGTTGAATCGAAAGACGTTGCGATGCAACTCGGCAGCCAAAGTCGGATCGGTAGCGGACAACGAATCGGCAATCGTTCCTTGCAGTGACGGATCAAGGCATTCCAGTATCTGCCGAACTCGATGCATCCCTTCGGGGCGAGCGTGAATCGTACTGCCGAACTCAAGCTTGCGCTGGAGCTGACGGCGAATGTGGTCGACGGTGGAGACGGAAATTTCGGCGATCGTGGCCAACTCGCGCAACACACGAGCCCGGTTTGCAAGTTCCATCCGCTCGACGATCTGTGCACATCGTTGGGTCGACACGAGGAATAACACCGCAGCCAAAAAGCTGGCTTCCTCGCCTTGAAGAAGTTCGACGCAACGCTCAAGCGGCAGTTCTTCAAGGAGTACCAATGCGTTATCGGTCGTTTGCGATCGATCAATTTCTATCGCACACGAATGAACTGTGGGCGGCGCGGATTCGGGCTCGGCGGTTTTTGTACAGTCGATGAACTGCCGGACGCTACGATTGAATTCGGCGGTGTCGACGCCGGACAGTTGGCCAAGCTGGTCCGAAACCGCAGCGGCATGAGCGGGCGAAAGCCGCTTGAGGATGGCGGCCAATTGGGGCTTGGGCAGCGCGGACAACAACACGGCGGCTTGTCGCAAATTCGGTGAGTTGCTCATAAGCTTTCACTCGCGGCGAATTCAGTTTACCGCCAACCTTGAGGAGAACGCTGGCGACGAGCATCATTTGGAGCCGGTGTGGGTTGAGTTTTCGGCAAGGGTTTTTCAAGTTCTTCGGTCGGTCGCGGCTCCAATGTTTCAGTCGGTGGAGCAACGATTGACGGAATCTGGTTGGGCGAGGACGCTAAGCCGATTGGCGTGCTGTCGGAATAGATCGACCCGACACGACCGTATTCCGGATCAGAGCGTTGCACTCGTCCACCGTAAGTCGGATACGTGTACATATCTGGACCGCAACACATCGCGCAGCCCAATCCGCAAATCGATACGATAGAAAGCAAAATAATGGCGGACGTGCGAATCATCGAACTGCCCCTCGTGAAATCTGTGTTTGGCAAAATTGTCTCATCTCGTTCCCAGGCTCCCGCCTGGGAACGCATTGCGCCCGAGGCTCTGCCTCGAATACGGCTGGCGGAGCCAGGAATTCCGTAGGTTCCCAGGCAGGAGCCTGGGAACCAGGATGTTATTTATTCGACGTGGTTCACTAGTCGAATGGTGGCTTGTGTCCCCTGCCCTGTTGTGTCGGGCTTGGTAAGTCCGATCTTCTCCCATTTAATTTTTGCGACGGAACCTTTGGCGGAAGCTGGTTGCGCGCCAATGAAAGGTGACGACTGCGGCGGCACGATTCTCATCGTCGTGGAAGTATCGATTGGACTCGGCTGTGGGGCCGGCGTCGGAAGTTGCGGTTGTGGAAGCTGACGAGGCAGAACATTTGGAAGTTCTTCGAGTGGAGCCGGGCTCATCAGTGGCTCGGGCGCGAACTCTTGAAGTGTTTCGCCTTCGTAAACCATTTCCGGTTCTGCGTAGTTCGAATCGTAAATCGGTTCGCTCGACTCGCCCGTTTCGCAACCGTTGCATCCACAGTCGCCCGATCCGGGGCCTTGGCTTATGACTTCGGGGCGGGTCCAGCCGTAATCAAGTTGTCGGCTGGCGCTTCGCTTGCGAGCATATTCCTCGGCATCGTGATAGGCTTTGCCGGTCCACGGCCCTTCGTCGAACTGCACTCCACAGTAGGCGAGCGAAGTTCCTTTGCGGCGATGGACGAGCGAAATGACTTTGTTGTATTCGCACAGCGATTGGTAGTACGCGATTTCGGCTTGAGCACGGCGACGTTGTGCTTCGAGCACCAAGTCCAGCGTGTCGCGGCCTGCTTCGTAGCGTTGCGTGGCAGATTCGACTTCCGTCGTGGTCGAGGCCCAGCGATTAAAGTTAGTCTGTGCAAGTTGGTAATTAGTATCGAGGGCGCGAAGTGCGTGTTGCAACTCGCGAGTCACGTCGAGTTCCATATCTTCGGACCGTGCGATTTCGCGAGCCAATTTCAGTTCGGCGTTCTTCACGTTGGCCAGTTCACGACGAAAGCCAATCGGAATGCCGGCTTCGAGGCCAAGGCGAAACTCTTGGAAATCGCCACCCATCAGCTCGTTCCAAGCTCCTGAGTCGGCAGCGGGAAACGCGGGCGTCGGATCGGTATAGGAAACGAGTCGATCGCCAACTCCCAGAACGCGATATTGCCCGAAAGCATTGACCGTCGGCAACAACGAATTCTTCGAATAAGCCAGCGCCAACTGTCGCTTTTTGATTTCCCAATTCTCCTGCCGCAGTTCTGGGCGGCAGTGAAGTGCTTCGTCGAGAGACTGGCAATAGTCGAATTGGACTGGAGCTTTGAGTGGTTCGTCGATCGGGCGAATCAATCGGCCATCGGTCGAAGCGATACCGAGCAGCCAACGTAAATTGGACTCGGCGTCCAGCAAGTCAGACCAAGCTCGCTCGACTTCCGCGCGGAAGAAATAATATTGCTCGCGGGCTTGGGCCTCGCGTTGGATCGGCTCGGTTTCCTCTTTGTATTTGTCTTGGACGATTCGCCAAGTCACCAAGGCACTGTCGCGCCCGTATTTCGCGGATTCAAGATTGCGATAGGCAGCGTACAAATCCCAGTAACGAATTTCAACATTCGTCACCATGTTTTGAAGCTGAGCTTCGAGGTTGGCGATTTCTTGGTCGGTGCCGATGCGCGAAATTACGATGGGCATCCGATTGATGAAAGCGCCGCGGCCTCGCAGCAACGGTTGCCGAATTTCGGCTTCGATCGCGGTTTGCCAAACGCTACGGAGAGCTTGAAAGCCAGCCGGAGCCAATGGAACATTGTTGTCGGAGTAGCTTGTGACATTGCGTAAAAACAATTGCGTGCCGTCAGCAGTTCGCTTGGCTAATTGAGCTTGGAACTGAAGCGAGTCTTGTTGGAAGACGGAAACTCGATCGACAGCGATGTTGTTTCGAGGCGAGTCGCTCTTTTCCCAGAACGCACTGGTAGTGAACTGAGCATCGAAATCGGCCAACGCAGCTTCGACCCCTTGGTTGGATTCGAGCGAAGTGTTCGACGAGACGAATCCGGGAGGCGTGATTTGACCAGGCGTTCCGATAAAGCCCGGTTCCGATTCGCGAATCCCAATGTTATATGTCGTTCCCGCGCCGGCGGGACCGTTTGCTAAATTGTCGATTCCAGGTGCGACACGATTGCTTTGCAGGCCGGGCGTCCCGTACCCGCGAATCACTTTGCTATTCTGCAAAGCCATGGATACGGTTTCTTCAAGCGACAAATCCCAGAACTCATCGAAGTTCGGTTCGGCAACCGTAATTGGTGCACGGCTTTGTGCAACTTCTTCCAACGTCGTTGCTTCGACGTCGGGATATTCGACGGCCGTAGCGCGGTCGAGATAATACGACAAGTCACCCGTGTCATTCAGGTAAAGCGGCTGTGTTGGGAAACAGCCTGTTGTCGCCAAAGCCAAACTTACCAATAACGCAATTCTTCGAAATGGGGAGCAGCTCATTGGACTTCCGTATCCTGCTGTCGTTCGCAAAACTGGTAACACAATGCTAATTACCGAGCCGGACCGGCAACGATTGCCGGCCCGCAACGAACCCCCCTGATCCCAGAACCACGAAGCGCCAGGCGCACACGTAGCTTCCGGTACGATTCGATATCGACGCACTAATCGTTAAACTTTTACGAATCGGAATAGTTTTCCCAGTTCGCCGAAGCTAAACCTCGACTTGCCAGCGGTTTTCAGCCCCCAATTCAGCCGCCCGTTGAAAGGCAATCAGCAGATTGCTAGAATCCAACCTCTTAATCAAGCACATTCGACGACAAGAAAACAGGTCCGATCATGGCAGTTCCCAAAAGACGACAATCCAATTCGCGAACTGGACGACGCCGCTCTCATGATCGATTGCGCGCCAAGCCAATGACCATTTGCTCAAAATGCAGTACGGCCGCACCAACTCACGTGGTTTGCCCAAACTGCGGCTTTTATATGGGACGCGTCGTAACGCCATCAAAAGAAGAAGCCTAAACAGGCGAGCGGTGGGTGTCAGCCCACTGATTCTCCCAGCGTTTTGACATTCTTTGTTTAACCGCCCCGCTGCGGGGCGCTGTGCGAAACAGTGGAGCGCCGAAACGGCGGTTAAACGAAATCGCCAGCACACTGATTCTTTCTTCGTTTATGCGCCGGCGAAAATAGCTTCTTAAAACGCCAAGCCGGACCGAATCATAAATGTTTCGGATATGCTCACTGCAGCAGGCAAGCTTTTATAAATGAGTTCGCGCTCGAATGCATAGCCGACTTCCAGAAAACCGGTGAGTCCGCGTCGGCCAAGCCATTCCGTGCCAATGAAAACGCGAAGGTCGTTGATGTCGACTTGATCTCCCATGCCGCCGAGTCGTTCAATCGTCCACGATCCTCCGCCGTATTCGCCGCCAAGGTATCCCCAGACTTCGAGATTCAAGCTGTTTGGTATTCGCCGCGCAATTTTCGGACGCGGAAAAAACAGATCGATTTTTAAATCCGCAGTAGGCATCATGAAAAAGCCGACCGCAGGCAATAACTTGATATCAAGTCGATCGAGGTACTCTGCTCCGAACTTGAATGTGGTGGTGTTATCCATGCGAATCCAACCCAATGCAACACCCGTCAACCTCATGCTGTCCGTCGTGACGTGATCGAAGTCCGTATACATTCCGACGGTGAAATTAAGCTCCGCGCCCATCGGCTGATTGAGAGCCGAGATGTAATCAAAAGCCAGAAACGCGCTGTACGCCTGGGCGGGCAAATCGACGCCAGTTACCGCCGTATCTGGTCCGTCCCAAAAGTGAAAAATGAATCCAGGCGATATTCGCAGGGGTTGTCTGGACCACAAAAAGCCGGGAATCACAAGCGTTGTCGCCAAT
This sequence comes from Planctomycetota bacterium, assembly GCA_031409895.1. Classification (GTDB taxonomy): domain Bacteria; phylum Planctomycetota; class Planctomycetia; order Pirellulales; family Pirellulaceae; genus JANMEB01. Next base: position 15,414 of record JANNYC010000149.1, on the reverse strand, counting down.
TCCACGTCGTGGATCTGCAAGTCATCGCCGTTGTCCCCATACAAATAAGTGTGGCGTACACGCGGATGTTCAAATAACCGCGGAAGCCATTCATTTCGCAATCGCGACCATGCTTGGCTGGGCCATGCTGTCCCACTGTTTGGCCAAGCACCCGACTGTGCTGGATCGCCAAAATAAGAATTGCCTTGCGTACCAAAAGCCGGTCCGTAAATGCTTGGCGAAGTATTCGCTGGTGCAAAAGTCGGTGGTGGAGATGCGGTGATTCCTCCATCCGCACCCACCCACGGATACGAATTCGCTGGCGGATATATGATCGCACCGCTACCAGCGGCCGGCGGCGGCCACGTCGTCCCTTGCATGGCAGGACCAGCACCGCCGTAAGCATCGAATCCTGCACCCGGCAAAGTTGTTGAAGGAGCCACAATCGGCGGCAACTGCATTTGAGGCGGCGGCACGACCGATGAATTGCTGGGAAAAAGAGTCGGCGGCTGAATTATGGGAGACGGTCCATATTGTGGCAGCGTCGACGAGGGCGGCGGCGAATATGGAAACTGCGAATCAGGAATGCGAATGCGTTGCGCGTAAACTGGCGATGCCAGCAACAAACCGCAAGATGCAATCGCCGCGAATCGAGTGAACCGGCTCAGCTTGGACATCGGCAAACCAACCAAAGCGGCGAGGGATTTTTTCGGGCCGAAATAATTAACAGGCCAATTCGCAACCGTCAAGCCGAACCGAAATGCCAGCGGCCTTCGACGCACAAAGCTTTATGTCGTCACGTCACTCCATGCGAACCCTGCGTTTAGCTCCTCCTTCTCTACTGCTGTCGCCGAGTGTGCCATCATTCACAAGTCGCACTTACCGAAACACCACCCGCGTGATCCGAGCCCGTCTCCGAGACTTTTATTCCCCGCGAGTCAAAAGCGATGCTGGCCACTGCGCTTAGTGCGTCAATGATCGTACGGTGAAAAGCACGATTCCGCCTTGCACTTTCCATCAATGACTCCTGACCCCTTAGAATTTTTCGAATGGGTTAATGGCAGGACGATTGTGTTGTGACTGAGTATTGTCCAGGGCAGAACACGCACAATGTTTTTGGAGTGGGGACGGCGGCCATTTTTGTCAGCGCAACCAGGGAGAATGGAAGACTCCTTGTTGTCCGCGGTAAACCGCCGATCAACTGTCCATTGGCAAGCTCAAAACGCAGGGCCCTTTGACGCGTCCCATCGGAAAACTTATGATGGCGACAACCTCATCTCCGCAACCCATCCGACTGCCGGGGCGTTGGTATCGTGCGGTCGCCCACTTCCAGTTGCGGCAATTCCGAAACGGTTCGAGTTGATCAAGGTTAATCGTCGCCCTCGGGCCAGTAGCTAGGGCCCTCGAAAACTTCCGTTGACCAAAAATTGCGCTGCACCGATGTGTCGTGTGTGCCGCGCAAACTTTGTTGACTGAATCTCATTCCACCATTAAAGGAAAATCCAATGTGTTTCTATTTGCGACTATTGTTCGGGGCCGTTGCCTGCTTATCGTGTGTTGCCAATTCCAATCCGTTTGCCCAAGGCCAAGACGACCCGACTGTCGCAGAAATCCGCGCCGAATCGGAAAAACTTGCGACGGCGTTCAACGCGGGAAAGGCCGACGAAGTTGCGGCCATGTTTTTGAATAAGGGTGAGCTCATCGACGAAGCGGGAACTGTGTATCAGGGACCCGCTGAAGTCAAAGACTTGCTGACCGCTTTTTTTGAGAAATTTCCCGGAACTCAAATGAAAGATGAAATCGATTCGATCCGTCTGGTTGGGCCAGTCGCCATCCAAGAAGGAACTCGAATCACGACAACCAAGGGCGGAAGTGCCGCGCGGATTCGTTACATTTCGGTACTTGCCAAAACCGATCAAGGATGGCGAATCGCTTCGGTTCGCGACTTCCCTGACGAGTCCATGCCGTCGCCGGGCGAGCTACTGCAGCCACTGGAATGGTTGGTTGGTGATTGGATCAATGAAGGTGCCGACTCGCGAGTGAAAATCGCCTACCGTTGGTCGGAGGATAAGAACTTCATTCTGGGCGACATCTCGGTGACCAAGAACGACCAGGTCGTGATGAAAAGCTCGCAACGGATCGGTTGGGATCCGATGTTGGGCAAGGCGCGATCCTGGTTGTTTGATTCCGATGGCGGGTTTGCCGACGCGACCTGGACGCAAGTTGGCGATACGTGGGTGGTTCGTTCATCGGCCGTGATGCCCGATGGCCAGACCGGGTCGGCAAACTTGACCATTGCGCCGGGAGAAAACGGTCGCTTCGTGATGAGCGGGACCAACCGGATCGTCGGAGATTCGTTGGAGGAAGACTATGAGATTACCGTGGTCAAGCAACCCCCTACGGCCGGCAAATAACCCAACTGCAATTCAAGGAGCAAAACGATGCGACATTCCAAATATCTTCGAATCATGCTGAGCCTGACGGTCGCTTTGGCGACTGGAACGTTTCTGGTCCCAGACGTGCTGGCGCAAAAGGGTCGAGGCGGCGGCGCTAAAGCTGGTGGTGGCGGAGCGCGGCCATCGATGGCCAAAGTCGGCGGTGGCGGTTCTCGCCCCAGTATGTCGCGCCCGAGCGGCGGCGCTCGCCCTAGCGCGGGAACCGCGAACATGTCGCGGCCAAGTCCATCGCGGCCTTCGATGGGCAACGCTAATACGAGGCCCTCAACTTCACGGCCGAGCGGGCCAACCGCTGGGGGGCGTCCTTCTGTGGGAGGCGCTCGCCCTTCGTTGGGCGGTGCAGGTGGTTCACCGAATATGACGCGACCTCAGGTACGTCCATCAAATCCCTCGGCCGGCAACCGCCCCGGCGGAAATCGACCATCGCTGCCGACGGCGCAGAACCGACCGGCCGTCAGACCACCAAATTCACTCCCGTCGGTCAACCGTCCATCCATAGGCATCGGACAAACCCGTCCCGGTGTAGGTGACCGTCCGAATGTCGGTGGTAATCGACCTGGCGCTGGAGTAAACCGTCCGGACATCGGCGCCAATCGTCCCGGAACGGGAATCAATCGACCCGGCGTTGGCGATCGACCCACATTGGGAAATGTCAGGCCCGCTCCCTTACCGGGGGTTGTGGATCGCCCTGGCGTTGGCAACCGTCCTGGCGGAAGCATCAATCGACCGGAAACCGGATTCAACCGTCCGGGTGGTGGAATTAATCGGCCGGATATCGACGGCAATCGTCCAGGTGGCGGCATTAATCGCCCAGGCAACGGCGGCAATATCAATCGCCCCATCTTTGGAGGGAATCGTCCCAACATCGGTAACAACATCGGTAACAACATCGGCAATAACACCAACATTAACCTTGGCAACAGCGTCAACGTTAGCAACAGCATCGGCCGCATTACCAACCGTCCGAATTGGGATGTCGATCCCGGTTTTTCGCGACCAGGCTGGGGCATCGGTGGCGGCGATTGGCACAATCATTGGCACGACCATTGCATCCATGATCATCACAATTGGTACAACGGATGTTGGCATGGATACTGGGGAAGCAACTGGTATGCACCGGTTGCCTGGGGAGCCGTCGGTTGGGGGCTCAACTCGATGACCAGCGGTTGGGCGACGAGCACGAGTTACTACAATCCGTATTACGCCGAGCCGGCGGTTGCTCAAGCAATGCCTTACGATTATTCGCAGCCGGTCGTGATCAACAATTACGTTTCGTCCGACGCGGACGCACAAGGAAGCGAAGTGCAATCGCAGGCCAATCCTGAACAAGAGAAAGCCCTCGCTGCGTTTGACGAAGGGTTGGCGAAGTTCAAGGCGGGCGATTACGTTCAAGCATTGTCCCAGTTCAACACCGCGCTAAAACATTTGCCGAGCGATGCCGTGGTTCACGAAGTGCGCAGCCTAGCACTTTTTGCGGTAGGCGATTACAAAGCGGCGGCTGCCGGACTTAACTCGCTCCTATCCGCGGCGCCCGGAATGGACTGGACGACGATGAGCGGCCTGTACGGAAATCCGGACGACTATTCGGCGCAACTCGGAAAATTGGAGGAATTCGCCCGGGCCAATCCCAACGACCCCTCGGCGCATTTCGTTTTGGCCTACCACTACATGGTGATCGGATCAAAAGACGCCGCGATCGATGCGTTGAGAGTGGTTGTCAAAAACCAGCCTAAGGATGTGACGGCCAGGCGGATGCTCGATGCGATGGCACCACCCGAAGCGCCAACCGCAGCGACTCCGAATCCGGTTACCCCGCCGCTGGCCGCCGGTGCATTAGCACCCGAAACTGATTTAACCGGTGCATGGGTTGCCCAGTCGGGCGAAACCAAAATCGAGTTTTCCATCGGCGAGGACTCGCAATTCAGTTGGAAGGCCACCACTCCAGGTCAGGCTCCGGTTGAGTTGAAAGGACAACTCAACACGGCGTCCGACGGAATTGAATTAGAAACCACCGACCAGGGGACGATGGCCGGCTCGGTCACATCGAAAGGGCCTGATGGTTGGCAATTCGCGATCAGCGGCGCCCCGGCGTCTGACCCAGGTTTAAGTTTTGCGCGGGTCAAATAGAGTTTCTAAATCTGTGCATTAGGTTTTTGAACCGCGCCTCGTGTGCCGATCGGCCCGGGGCGCGGTTTATTTATTGTCGTGCGCGGCTCTCAGGTCGTAGGCCATTTGCGATAGGATTCAAGTGCGACACTTGTCAATCGCAACCCGCTGATGGAGACTATCAAGTCGACCTCAAGCAATCCGCCGACGCGATCGTTTTGCTCGCCCATCTGACCGTCTTGTGATTCAGATCGTAGCACACGCCCAATGCCAAATCAGAAACGCGATACCATGAAACAAAATGCCATCCTCCTATCCCTGGGATTTGCCCTGTTTGCCGCACGGCCTTTGTCGGCACAGGAATCGGCCGCGACGGTTACATTGTTTCAAAACGTTAGGGTGTTTGACGGCAAGAGCGGAGAGCTCTCTGGGCCGACCAACCTTTTGGTTCGCGGCAACAAGATCGAAAAAATTTCCGCGCAACCGATTTCGACTGATCGCCTCGGCGAAACGCTGTTGATTGACGGCGCGGGCCGCACTTTGATGCCGGGGCTCATTGACGCCCACACGCATCTCATGTTCTCAATCATTTCGCAACAAATGGTGCTGGCTTCTGACATCGGATTTATCAACGTCGCTGCGGTACGAGCCGCGAACGACATGCTGCTGCGTGGCTTTACCAGCGTCCGCGATTTGGGAGGGCCGGTTTTTGGTTTGAAACGCGGAATCGACTCGGGGCTTGTACCGGGTCCCCGGATCTGGCCGTCCGGTGCGTTTATTTCCCAATCCGGTGGACACGGAGACTTTCGCCTCCCCAACGATTTTCCCGCTCGGATCGGCGAGTACACGTTTAGCGAGCGGGTCGGAGCGGCGGCGATCGCCGATAGTGCCGATCTCGTTCGCCAACGCGTTCGCGAACAACTGGCACTCGGCGCGTCTCAAATCAAACTGATGGCCGGCGGCGGCGTCGCGTCGAGCTACGATCCGCTCGATGTGACCCAATACACGGTTCCCGAATTGCGCGCCGCGGTGGAGGCGGCCGAGAATTGGGGAACCTACGTGACGGTCCATGCCTACACGCCGCGCGCGGTTCAACAAGCGATCGAGGCGGGGGTCAAGTGCATCGATCACGGGCAATTGCTGGACGAGGCAACGGCGAAATTGATGGCGGAGAATGGAATCTGGTGGAGCTTGCAACCGTTCACCGATGACATGCCGTCTCCCTTTCCGGAAGGCTCGGCCAACCGTCTAAAGCAACTGGAAATGTTCGGCGGGACCGACATGGCGTATAAGCTGGCTCAGAAATTCAAGATTAAAACCGCATGGGGGACCGATATCTTGTTCAACGCGGAAAACGCCGCGCGGCAAGGATATCAACTGGCCAAAATGGTCAAATGGTACACCCCCGCCGACGCGTTGCGGATGGCAACTGGAGACAACGCCGAGCTGTTGGCGCTGTCGGGAAAACGATCTCCGTACGCGGGCAAAGTCGGCGTCATTGAGGAAGGCGCCCTGGCCGATTTATTGTTGGTCGACGGCGATCCAATCGCCGACATCTCACTGCTCGCGGACCCCGCGAAAAATTTCCTCGTCATCATGAAGGATGGAAAGATCTACAAGAATCACCTGGCCAAGTGACCAGGATCCAATTTTCTCACATTGGCGGTAATGCGAATCAGGCGATGCATGAATTGAGATGACAAAAAAAATGGCTGGCAGAAAGATAACGAGAAACAAAAAGAAAGTGAAGTCAGTGGGGAAGGCGAATGTAGATTGATGTGGGGATGGGTGAAATCTAAACGGGTGGGATTAGAATGAGCCCAAGTGAATCACCAATATTTGGCCAACTTCCCGCCACCGTTTTATCTTATTCCCCATTTTTCTGTCATCCATCTTTCTTTCTAAAGTCTTCGTCCCATGCCGATCCAAGTCGACCGGCCGATCCAGATTTTGTCTCAAGAGCAATTTGCCTCGATCGCGTTTGACGTTGTCGGGCAAGCCTTCGTGATTCACAATGAACTCGGACGATTTTTCGACGAACAGGTTTATCAAAACGCTTTGCTGGGCCATTTCGGAGCACGGGCTGACACAGAAGTTTTGATCCATGTCAGCCACAACGATTTCCGAAAATCGTACCGGATTGATCTGCTGATTGACGGTGGCGCCATCTTCGAGTTGAAAGCTGTACAGCGGTTGCACGAGCAGCATCGCCAGCAACTGATCCATTACTTAATGTTGACGGGGTTGGACGTGCATCTATACGAAGAGGCGGTGACGCACAGGTTCGGCGGTCCCGAGAGGGTCGAACGGAAGGTCGAGGTCGTTCGCGATGGCCAAGTCATCGGACGGCAGCGCACTTGTCTTCTCGATCCGGCAACGGCGTTTAAGATCACCACGCTGCGCAAAGACCTGGCGGCCTACGAATCGCACTTGCGACGATTTCTCGATCACACCGGCCTGGAACGATTCCTTTGGGCAAATATCACGCTGGGGGAAGTGAGCTTTCGGGACGTACGTAAGGAAAATTGACAGAAAAATGGGGGACAAAAAGATGAAAACCGAATTTGGATTTCATTTTTCTGTCATCCATCTTTTTGTCCAGCCCTCTTCTCTTGACCCTCCATCTCGACTTCGATTCTCAACTATTTTGCCGCGTCACCGTCGGCCCAATCTTTGAGCAAGGTTTGCAAACCGCCAATGCTGTCAATCATTCCGTCCGGTGGGGGCAACAGGATGGCCACAGACCCTTGTAAGCCGGCGTTGATCAAATGCCCGTGCGAATCAATGAATCCGGGTAACAAGGCCCTGCCCTGCAAGTCGACCAATGTCGTGGCTTCGCCCGTGAGCATACGTACGTCATCCTTCGCGCCCACGGCAATGATCTTGCCGTCCTTCACCGCGACCGCCTCCGCGCTCGGCATGCTGTCGTTCATGGTGATGATGTCGCCATCGCAGAAAATCGTGTCAGCGGACGCAGCGTTACTTGTCGTTTGGTGTTTCTTTTTCAAGGGTGCCTAAAGACCCATTCCGCCGACCAATTCCGGTTCGTCTGGACCAATGCAAGTTTGCAGTGCCGTATCCAGCAATGCGCCATCGAGACTTCCAGGCAGCCCGATGAAAACAAGTCGCGATTTCCGTTCGCGCTGCCCCCACGCTTCGCCAGGCACGATACTCCATCGTTTCCCGACCAACTGGAAGATGAATTGCCCGGACGGATCTTCCGAAAGATATAAGAATCCTTTGCCGCGCAGGACGTTCGAATTCAGCCCGGCGATCCAGGTGCGGAGTCTTGCGCCGTCCAGCGGCCTTGCGCCTTCGTAACTCCAGGTCGCATAGTCGCGTTCGTGATGATGCTCGTGTTCGTGACAGTCATCGTGGGTGTCCTCCGGCAACGCCAACCGCCGCGGCAATTCATCCCCGAACAGCAAGCCGACTGGAATATGTCCCTGATTCACTTCCAGGATTCGGATGTCAGGCACCAGATTGTTCAACCAGGCCCGCACCTGAGCGCGTTTCTCGTCTGACACAATATCGATTTTATTGAGCAGCAGCAGGTCCGCGCTCTGCAACTGCTGCCTGACCTGCCGCCCCACATACTTGTCGGTGGCACGTTTCTGAATGGCTTCGGCATCGGCAAGGACGATGACACTATCCAGCCGAAAACCAGGCAAATGGGCGTACTGTGCGATCTTGAACGGATCGGCAACGCCGCTCGCTTCAATGAGGACTCGTTCGGGGGGCATCGGCCGGTCACGAATGGACAACATGGCCGTCCCAAATCCCGCCGACAGCGAGCAGCAGATACAGCCATTGGCCAGGTTGATCGTATCGCCGTCCTGATTTTCGATCAGTTCGGCGTCGATGTTGATGTTGCCGAAATCGTTGACAAGCACGGCGAACCGGATTCCCACGTTGTTGCGCAGGATGTGATTGAGCAGTGTCGTCTTGCCGGCGCCGAGGTAACCGCCAATCACGGTAACTGGAATTTGATTTTGACTCATGGGTTTTCGATTCAACCCAGCGGGGCAAGTGCGCCAAGGACTCGAAGAGTACTGATGACGATCTGGATGCCCAGCGCGACTTGGAGCACGCCGAGAACATTGCCGAACATTATCAAAGCGAGTCCGACCCCCGGCATGCAGAGAATGCGCTGCGCCAAAAGCATCACCGCCAGATTGATAACCATCACCAACCCCACCGCTGCCACCATACTGGCCGTGAGCGACGGATCTATAGCGAGCACCAGAATGACTAACGCCACGCCCTGCGGGGGCACAATTGTTGGGAAAACCAGCTGGATCACGGCAGCCCTCATCGGCGTTTTGGCCGGTTTCGCGGCATCAGCGTTCGCAGCCGCAGCACTAGGGGCAGGCGCAATCTGGCGCAGAATCGGGTTAAGTGCCGCAAGAAAGATGATGATTCCAAGCGCCATCTGCAAGGCGGCTGGCGAAACTGACCACCCGTGCAATGTCGAAACGCCGATAGTTGCCGCAAGCGCCAGAGCAAGGAGCGACATCAATACGGAAAACAGCGCGAGTTTGCGCCGATCAGATGCTTCCATGTCACGTGTCATGGCAACGAATGGCGCCAGCACCTTGATGGGTCCGAGCATCACAAAAACAAAGGTGGCGATCTGCGAGAATTCCGGGACGTAGAGCCCCGGATTGCGGTTAACTTGCTCTCCTGCGTAAGCCAGCAACGGAAACGCAAGCATTGTCAATATGCCGATGCCGATGCCGATTGCGCACCAGCGCAGCATCCTCAATTCGTTTTGCCATCTCATGTCTTGTGCCTCGCAGGATATTGTTCATGGAACGAGCCGTCGCGCACTTCGGCGGCCTTCGGTTGGCTACTCTGGGCCAAGGAACCGGAACATCTCGGTCTTGGCAAGTTTGCTAGCAGGCTGCTGAAAAACTCAGTTAGGTTTCGTAGTGGTCCGTCTATTGATGAATGTCACATGGCCCAGACAGTCCTGCCGGGCGAATCGCAGTTCATCCGTCAAATCAGCATAGCCTTTACCGATAGATAAACCAATACAATCGCTTCCGTTGGCACAGAGGGGCAGGCCGTGATTTCCCTGAAGCAGGCCGATTACGATCCGGGTTCCTTCGGCTCGAAGCCGCTCAGCGGACGAGTGCGGATATCGAACCGAATGGAGAGCACGCGAATGGTGAACGCAACGATTATGGTTGGCCAAGCTGCCAAATAAGGGGAGACTTCAAACCCCTTTTCAAGAACGAGAAAAACCAAACAGCCTCCAAGCACCGCCACCACGGTCAGGGTGCCGGGCTTGAATGCCTCCGGCTCATGTCGCGTCAACAGATCGCGGAGAATGCCACCGCCAACGGCATTGACTACCCCAATCAACGTGACTCCTGGCAGACTCAAGCCGGCTTCAATGGCAAGCTGCATGCCAACGACGGCAAAGGCGCCCAGGCCCAGCGCGTCCACAATCTCGACCAGATGTGAAAAGTAGCGGTGTTTATGAAGTCGCGCGCCGACGACGAGCACGAGCAAAGCGGCAGCGGCGACGATAAACAAGTAGACCGGCGTACGGACGAGCACGGGGGGGCCATTTTGGAGAAAAAGGCCATCGCGGATGAGCCCGCCTCCGGTCGAGGAAACGAGCGCGAGTGCCGCGACGCCCGAGAGGTCATAGCCACGACGGGCCGCCACGATGGCACCGCTCACGGCCCACAAGAATGTCGCCCCATAGTCGAAGAACCACGGAATTGTGAAGACCTGATCCTGCATGATATTCCCTTCCTCGTTTTCCTCTACCGATCAAGGCTGAGATGGTTTTGCCGCCTCGTACTTGATGCCGCCGACAACCGTTCCCCAGACCGGGATTTCTTTGATCTTCATGGGAGCGACATCGAGTGGCGATTCGTCCAGCACGGCAAAGTCGGCGAACTTGCCGCACTCGATCGTGCCGATCTCGTGATCCATGTGCAGTTGGTACGCGGCGCCCACTGTGGCTGCGTAAAGAGCATCATACGCGCTGATTCTCTCATTCTCGCCGACAATTCGTCCTTTGGGCGTCACGCGATTGACCGCGCACCACATCGTGTGGAGGTGGCCGAGTGGCGTGATGGCCGCATCGCTGTGGAAGGAGTACGACACGCCTTCGCGCCCGGCGGTGGCGCAGCTATTCATTCTTTTCGCGCGCTCGGGTCCGACCGTGATTTCGTAGTGCTGATCGGCCCAGTACCACACGTGATTGATGAAGACGTTGGCGCAGATGCCGAGCCTGGCCATCTTCCGATACTGCGCCGCCGTGGTGAGCGCGCTGTGCTGCACCGTATGGCGATGATCGAGCCAGGCACAGTCGCGCAGTACGTCCTCGACCTTCTCAATAAACACCTGCACGGCTTCGTCTCCGTTGCAGTGGGTGTGCACGTTGATGCCTGCGCGGTGATAGACCGCCAGCTTGGCCGCGAATTGTTCGGGAGCCTCATTCCAAATCCCTGCACCGTTCGCCTTGTAGTAGCCGGGCCAACCAATGCACGCCGACAACCCCTGAATTGATCCGTCCAGGTATGTCTTGATGCCGCCGGTGCGAAATTTGTCGGTGTCTTCGGCCTTGAGCTTCTGCATAGCATCCGCGATCCCTTCAGCGTCCTGCGGCCCACCGAAGCTCGAGCCGTAGTACACGACCAACCGTGTCTGAAAGGCCGGGTCGTTAACCACACGCTGAAACATCTCTTTCGCCGTCGGGTCGTGCATTGGTGCTGTCCCCAACTCTGTGACGGTCGTGCAACCCGTCAGGTTTGCGATACGTCCATAGTCACGGAGAGCCTGTTCGGCGGCCATAGCTGCTTGTAGACGCTGGAGGGCCTCGGTGACCTGGAACATCGCGACGAGTTCCGCAAGTTCTCCATTCGGCTCGCCATCAGCGCCCCGAAGCACGCCAACAACCTCGCTGTCGCGTGTAATGCGATAGGCTCGCAGACACGCTCTGTTCACGGTCGCAACATGGCCGCTGGCATGGAGTACAAAAATCGGTCGCGTCGTCGAAACCGTGTCGAGATGATCGGCCAGCAACCGCTCACCGGGGAAATATATGGGATCCATTCCCCACACCATCAGCAGGGAATTTGGATCGGCGACCTCCGCCTCGACCTCCTTGATCCGCGCGACCACGGCCTCCAGCGATTGACACGCGGGCCAGACCTTTCCTTTCGGGTCGGTTCGATCGAAGTAGCCTACATAAGGGTCGGCCCACATCGAGCCCTCGGTCGCGTGTGAGTGGGCCTCGACCAAACCCGGGATCAGCACCTTGTCCTTGAAGGTCTCGTCGAGCGTGTACTCGCCCCACCCCTTTACTTCGTCGAGCGTGCCAACGCCGAGGACCTTGCCCTCGCGTACGGCCACGTGGGATCCTTCCGGGTTCGAAGGGTTCATTGTGACGATCTTTTTCGCCGCGAAAATCGTGATGTTGTTTGCCATTTCGTGTTTCCTTAACTTTCAGTTGGTTTTACAGCTTGGGAATGATGAAGTCGCGCGGGTGGGCTCTGTTCCGCCAGTCATTTCGGCCAGAGGGCGAGTTCGGCTTTGTCCAGGGTGCCGAGCTTCGTGTTTTCGCCAAAGATCAGGATCTGCTCCTGGTCGTCAAAGCTCGGCCAAGACGGGGCGCGCGGCACATCGGGGGCATCGCCGGAAATGAATTTGACCCAGCGACCGTGCATTTCATCGGCGATCTTCTGATCGATGGCGTTCTTGGGGCCGAAGATTCGGCCATAGATCGGTTCATCCAGATAGTTCCAAACAAAAGGCAATTCCGCGCCGTGGGCCACCCATCCAGCCAGTGGCCCTGATGCTGACTCGCGGTCGAAACGGTAGACCCATGTATTGTTCGCGACCGTTCGTTGATGGGCTTGTGCGACCCGCATGCACGTCAGCCAATATTCCTCCGCACTCAGAAATCGAATACGCAAAGCGAGTGGCGACAGCTCGGGATAGGCTGCCGCGTATTTCTGATAGATGGGTTCAGCGTCGGCCAGCTCCATGTGGGTCATTTCGCTTTGGGCGAGCGGTCTGCCGGCTGCTTCCGCATTCGTGAAAATAGCCATCTCATCTCGATTGGTTCCAATCAGCACTCGGATATGCTTCGCGCTGCCCTTCGCAATTGCGGCAAGGGGCGCTTCCGGCAAGAAATCGCCGTCCACCACCGCTCGATTGTAAGAGGGACGATTGAACCGCTTTCCGAGTTCAGTTTGAAGCGCGACGATTGCGTCGGGTGGCAGGGCGAGAATGTCCTGCGGTTTGCCCCCCTTTGCCTCGATGGATTCCGCCACGATGCGAGCGTTGGCCTGGGCAGCCTTCAGAGTGTGGATCGCCTGTCCGCCACTTTCGATGATGGCCGATTGGAACAGGCCACGCGCACTTGGCGCCGCCAGCAGCGTGGTGACGTTCCGTCCCCCCGCCGACTCTCCACCCACGGTCACGCGGGCGGGGTCACCGCCCACCGCCCGGATATTGTCCCGCACCCAACCGAGTGCCGCGACAATGTCCTTCAGTCCGTTGGCGGAACTGCCCCGATAGCCGGGACCAAGAATCTCACCCAGTTCGAGAAACCCGAGGATGCCAACCCGATAGGATACGTTGACGCAAACCACCCCTCGGCGGGCGAAGTTGGCTCCGTCAAACAGGGGTTCGGTGGCTGAGCCGAACTCATTGGCACCACCATGCACCCAGACAAATACCGGATGCGGTCCCGATCCCACTGGAGCCCAGATGTTGAGATACAAACAATCCTCGCTGCGCTTAGCCCCGAGGTATTCATCGGTGGATTGCGTGAAAGTCGTATCCGGTTGGATGGCAGCCGGGCCATTGCTGATAGCGTCACGAAGCCCTTCCCATTGAGCGGCAGGTTGCGGCGGGCGGAAACGCAACGCTCCGACCGGCGGGGTCGCGAACGGCACGCCCCTCAACACCAACACACCGTCCTGCACAACGCCCTTCAGCAACCCCTGTTGCACCCGAACAACACCTGCGCCAGTGGCGTCCGCTAAGGCGGCAGGCGTGACCTCTTGCGCAGCCGAGCGTGGAGTGGAACAACCCGGAACAGTCAACCCAGCCGCGGCCAAGGACGTGGTGGCTATGAACTGACGGCGGGTGAGGTGTGGATTCAGGCTCATGTAGTTTCGCAGTATGATTTGGACGTAACGCCTCTGCGTTATTTGCCGGAACGAAATATGGCGACGGCGGTTCCCTTGCTGGTAAGCGTCAGTTCGTTGCGGTTGACCTGGAAGCTGTCTACGGAAGCAAGTGCCTTGGCCAGATTGGCCTCCTGTTCCATTAGCTCGGGAGCACCGGCCATCCGTGTGCTGACCAGCGCACCGAACGTGACATTGTGATCAGTTAACACGTAGGTGCCCGACAGGCGGTTGACGCCGCCAAAGGCAGACACTTGGCCATCCTCGAACTTGATGGTAGGCGGTTTGTCGGAGGCGATTTCCTTGCCATTCAGAGCTGCCAGTGTCGATTCTTTGCCAGCGATCTCGTTCAAATGGGCCAGGTCGCAGGGGCCCTCGAAATGCCAAGTAATCGCCTGGCGCTGTGATTCCGTCAGCGGCTTGTCCACGCTAGCAACTGCCGGGAAAACGGTCACACCTTCTTTGATAATCTCGATAATTTTTATCTGATTGATCGTGGTCGGATCAACGGTCAGCGGGTTTTTGTCGAGGATCACGAGGTCGGCGAGCTTGCCGACTTCGAGCGAGCCCTTGGTCTTCTCCTCAAAATGCTGGTAAGCGGGCCAGAGCGTCATCGCCTTGAGCGCGACCGCCTCGGCGGTCGGGTTCTTGTTGTCGATCGTGAGGATGACACCACCGTGATAGATCACATCGGCTAGCTCGTCGGCATACAAGTTGCGGGGACACAAAGTCAACGCGACGATCAGCGCCGACCAAGAAAGCGTCGTTAATTTCATAAATACAACCATTGCTCGGGGTCTATCGTACCAACGCTGTTAGTCGCCGTTAAAATGCTGGCTGTGGCAATAGCACTTGCACTGGCGGATCCGATGAACGGGCGACGGCTGAGGTGGTCGCGTGAGGATGGAGTAGGTGCCACGAAGGACCCTTTATTAAACGGAATAATCCGCACAATCGCTGAAGTTTACCACAAGCGAATCCGATGATCATTGGTACATGCTGTTATTTTCGTGGAATACTCGGGAGAGGAATTGGGAATCATGTGGGGACGACTCTTGCGGATTGGGGTCGTCGGAATCGTCGCCCTTTGGAATGTATCCTTGTACGGCCAGGGGAATCGCCAAGACGTCGACAACCCGATCGAACCTGTAACTCAACCCGACGCCTCAGGCTCGTTGCAACCCGTGGTATCCCGGCCACAAGATGACGAAAACCAAGTGCCGCTTACTCTTCCTCAGCCAGGAACAAGCTCCTCGTATGCCGCGGGTGACGGATTGACGGTTTCGATGCTCAACGGGACGAGCAAACTCAAACTTTTTGGACAAATATCCGCCGTCGCAACAGCTTCCACCGACCGAATGTTTGCGCCAGGGCTACCATTCTTTGTGCTGCCGGGTTCTCCCTTTGGATTGAACACCAACACGTTTGACCTAGGTGCTCGCCAGTCCGCCTTCGGAGCTATTTTCTCCGGACCAGAGGTCTGCGGGCTGACTCCCGGTGCAACCGTGCTTGTATTCCTCGCAAACGACTCGATGGTCGCCGACAACTACGGGCTACTCCCGTTTCAAGCGTACGGTGAACTTAAAAACGACTATTGGCGATTCGCGGCCGGTTTGCAATCCGATGTTTTCAACCCGGTCAATCCGACCACGGTCTCTCTGGGAAAGATTTATAGCTCGGGAAATACCGGTTCGTTTCGCGGCCAGATCCGTGTC